>JBKKAL010000079.1:0-10577 GCA_046714695.1 Pyrinomonadaceae bacterium | reverse complement strand
ATCATTTTCATCTATCTTTTTGTGATTCTCTCCGTAATGAAGGATCGTCGAATAGATGCCACTCCCAACGATGGAGGGGAAACCGGGACGCTCCGCGCCGTTTCTCATAAAGGCGGCTTCCAGTATAGCCTGCACCTCGAACTCGTACATGCCGGGTCGTAGATGGGCCATGATGTCTCTGTGCGCTTCGCCCGTGATGTCTATGGCTTTTTGCAGCAAGACGACTTCGGCAGGCGATTTCGCTTTGCGCATCTCAGCGAGAGAGGTTGCGATTGAGACAATCTCAACAGTCGGCAACTCTTTGCGCACACGCTCGACGAACTCGTATTCGCGCACAAAGCCATTGACGGCACGGCGCGGCGCGAAAGTGTATAGCTTCATCGCGCTCTGCCCCGCGGCGTTCTTAAAGGCCGGAAGCGCGGCGGCTTCTTTCAACCTCAACATCAGATTATCATCCGAATTAACGGAGATTTCATCATACGAGATACGGACAGAGCCCGCCCCCGCTCTGGTAGGCAGCACACGCTCGACACCGAAAGCCTTGGCAGCCTCTTCACCTGGTGCAAGCTGCACACCCGTCCAGCGTTCCGCCTGAAGATTGCGCGGAGGAATAAAAACGATCTCGCGCGCCCCGCCCACGGACGGCAACCCCTGCGGCACGAGCATCAGGGCAGCGCCAGGCGTCCTCACGCCCGTCAGGTAAGCCATCCAGTTGTTCTGACGATAACGCATCTCGACGCCCGCGCTCTCCTCGACGTTACCGAGGACGATGACGATGCCGTCCTTAATTTCGGCGAGCAACTTTTGCCTGCGCGCGCGGTATTCGCCGACGGGTTGATTGAGCAGGCGCACGCCCGGCTCGTCATAGAAATCCGTGGAGCGGGCGGATGAAAGCGTGAGCGGCCCGTAGACGCAGGTCAAGAGTAGTGATGCGATGAGCAGCAATGGCGTAGTGCGATTTAGCTTCATGGAATAATAGTTACGGGTGTATTAAGGTTTGAAGTTCTCTGTCTTCAATCCTTCCACTCAGGCGCGACGATTGAGCAGCAGAGGTCGCCACAGTGCCTGCAATCGTCTCCCGCTCGACGACTGTAAGAGACTCATCAAGCCCATGTAACCGTACCCGAAGAAGAAGAGGAACAGAAAAGGAATAGGCCCCCACATGTGCATCCGCACGGCGTAGAGAATGGCGAGTAGAAAATAGATGGCGAAAGAAAGCTCAAGCAGCGGAAGCCATCCACGCTTGCGTTTATATTTTTTGCGCTTCCACGTTTCGTCGTTCGATTGCTCTACCTGGTACTTAGGCGTGCGCACAAACTCCGACTTCAAGCCGATGAGTGCTTCCAGAACAGCGCGCGCATTGCTGAAGGCGAGACCGATCCCCAGGGCCATGACGAGCGGCAGGTGAAGCAGACGCGGCACTCTACGCCGATCCAGATACCAGACGCCCGTGCCGTAAAACAGCAGCACAGAAACGGTCGAAAAGAACAGGAGCGGCACATCGAAGACCATTAATTGATAGAAGCCCTGATTGTAGCGCACGAGGAGCAGCGGAAACTGTAGGAAGCTGACAACGATCATCAGCGGATAGCTGATGTTGCCCGTCAGGCGGAAAAACATTTCGAGCTTGACGCGCATGGGCAAGGGGGCAAACCAGATGCGGCGATAAAGCTTGATGCCGACCTGCATTACTCCCTTGGCCCAGCGACGCTGCTGTGCCTTGAAAGAATTGATCTCGACAGGAATCTCCGACGGCGCATCCTCTTCCAGCAGGTAGACGAATTTCCAGCCCATCAACTGCGCACGGAAAGAGAGATCTGTGTCTTCTGTGAGCGTATCGTGCTGCCAGCCGCCGCTCATCTCGATGGCCTTACGCCGCCAGATTCCGGCAGTCCCGTTGAAGTTGAAAAAACCTCCCGTGCGATTGCGCACGGTCTGCTCGACGACGAAGTGACCGTCGAGCATGATGGTTTGCAGGCGCGTCAGCAGATTGTACGAGCCGTTGATGTGCGACCAGCGCATCTGCGCGCAACCGACCATCGGGTCTGTAAAATAATCAACCAGCTTGCGCAGGCAATCCGGCTTGGGCACGAAATCGGCATCAAAGATGGCGACCAGATCACCCGTCGCCGTCTTCAGACCGTTTTCGAGCGCGCCCGCCTTGTAGCCCGTGCGATCCGTGCGATGAATATAATGAATATCAAAACCCTTGCGGGCGTAAGCTTCGACCGTCGCGCGTCCCAGCTTGACCGTCTCATCCGTCGAATCGTCTAAGACCTGAATCTCCAGTTTCTCGCGCGGGTACTCGATTTCCGTCACGGCCTTGAGCAACCGCTCGATGACGTACATCTCGTTGAAGAGCGGAAGCTGTACGGTGATGCGCGGCAGATCCCTTTCGCTCCACAAAGCCTTTGGCCGCGGCGTGATTCGATGATAACGCCAGAAGTCTATTACCTGCTTGATACGGTACGCGCCGTAAATGGCGAGCACGCCGAGGATGCTGAAGTAAAGAATCAGGATCGTCCAATCGAAGCCATCAAGAACGTAAAGCGGGCTGATATTGCCCCACGTCTTGTAGATGGAGTCCATAATATATTTTTCAAAGACCGCCCAGACCCTCTGGTTGGACTCGTCGGAGAGTACAAAGAGAGAGGCAATCGTATGAAGAGACATAAAAATGGAGCTTAGAATATTCAAGGCCAAAACCGATCCGTGTTAACTTCGACAGGCGACTAGCGCGCGTTCGGAACAGTTCCGTCAGGGCCGGGAGTCGCGCCACTCAAAAAACGAGCAGCGCATTTGCTTGACGCATCCAGCAGCGCTGCCCGACATTTGAGATGGTGATTTTAACCGATTGGATGTACGCGCGCCAAGCGTCAGCATGTTAGTTGCTGCCCGTGCCGGCAGCCATCGCCTCCGGGGGCGACCGCGCTCTGGTCGCGCTCAATCTAGATTCGACTTGAGGGCGAGCCGTAGTCGCTCGGCGCAGAGCGATCGGGCGCTACGGCCTCGGCCACTACTGCGATGACGGGCCGATCTTGCTCTTGCGACCGTGCGTCGAAACGCCGCCATAGGCTCTGGCCGAGGTCAATAAGGCCGGGTACGACGTAAACGGCAGCCGCCGCGCTAAACAAAGCGCCCGTCAGGAAACGCGATAAATGCGTATTGTCCCAGAGGCCCGTGGCTCCAAGCGCCCAATCAACTGTGATCAGCGCGGTCGCCAGCAGTAGCCAACTGATGTGCGGCGTATCAATTCGCTTAAGGGAGCGCGCCAGCGGATAGAGCAGCACGCTCAGGGCAAACCCAAAGTAGATACCCGTGCAGCGCGAGCACACGGCAAACTTTTGGCCTTCGACGTGAAAAGACCGTTCGGGAAGCTGGTGGCAAAGGTGACTGAAAATCTCGTAGATCGCTAGTGCGAAGAAAGTGTGCCGGGAAGCTAGAAGAAGCGGCGCGGCGACGATCAAGCCCGCCGGGATCAGCGCGATGATCGCCACGACGCCCCACATGATGAGCGGCCCGCGCAATGACGGCGCACGCGGCGTTGCACATTGGGGAACGTAAGAATTAGCAGGAGCAAACATCTGTCAATTTCGGATTTTAGATTAGACTTCGGACAGCCCTCGCTTGAGAAGCTCAATTTCCGTTGAGCACCAATCCAAAATCTAAAATCGAATAACTGAGTCCGGGCCGCCTTCGACGTGAACCGTGTCAACAAAGCGTATGTGATGTGAATCGGTTGTCATCACAAGCGAATGCGTGCGCTTGCCGGAGCCGAAGAACCTGACACCCTTGAGAAGCGCGCCGTCTGTGACGCCGGTCGCGGCGAAGATAATTTTTTTGCCCGGCGCTAGATCATTCGTGTCATAAATCTTATCGGGATCGTTGATACCCATCTCCCGCAGACGCTCGATGACCTGCTCTTTTGCGGGAACCTTATCGCCATCCACGCCGAGGCGTTCGGGATCAAAGACCAGCCGGGCCAGAATCTCGCCGTTCAGACACTTCATCGCGGCGGCAGTGATAACGCCTTCGGGCGCGCCGCCGATGCCCATCAGCGCATGTATGTTCGTCCCCGCGACGGCAGCGGAGATGCCCGCCGAGAGATCGCCGTCCGAGATCAGGCGGATGCGCGCCCCTGCCTCGCGCACTTCGTTGATCAGCTTCTTATGGCGCGAGCGGTCGAGCGTAATCACGGCCAGATCATCCACGTCGCGCCCCAGACGCCTGGCGATGTTTTTCAAATTGTCTTTGACCGGCGCATCAATATCAATCGCGCCGCGACACGATGGGCCAACGACGATCTTGTCCATATAAATGTCCGGCGCATTGAGCAAGCCGCCGCGCTCTGCTGCGGCGAGCACGGCGATGGCGTTGTTGGCTCCGAGCGCGCAGAGGTTCGTGCCTTCGAGCGGGTCAACGGCGATGTCCACCTCCGGGAAACTTTCGCCCAGTTCTTTGCCGACCTTAAAGCCGCCGCCGACCTCTTCGCCGATATAGAGCATAGGGGCTTCATCGCGCTCGCCCTCGCCGATCACAATGCGCCCGCGCATCGGGACTGTGTCCATCACTTCGCGCATCGCTTCGACGGCGACGTGATCCGAATACTTACGGTCGCCCTGTCCCATTGTGCGCGCAGAGGCAATCGCTGCGGCCTCGCACACGCGCAGAAAATCCAGCGATAGCTCGCGCTCCGTTTTCAACTCGTGGCCCATTTTATATTGTTCTCCTGATTTTAAGTTTTCGCAGGCGCACGCCCTTCCAACGAAACGAACCGCTTGCAGAATGAATGAAATGCGCCCGTATAGTAGCAGACGGAGCGTCGAATTTGTAGAGGCGGCAGGCCGTCCCGAAGGGCGCTTCTTTCCTGAGACCAAGGGTTTCGACTGTTTTTTATTGACCGTGCCGGGGCTTGTAGCGTAAGTTCTGTTCACTTCCTCAAAACTGGTATTTCGTAATTCATGGCTGCCCCCTCGTTTTATTTGGCACGATCTATTTTCGTTTTCAAGCCGGGCCCATAACCTTTGACGGAGAGCAAAAAGATGAAAAAAGCTTCCAGTCCCCTCGTGCTCGACCTGAGCGAAGTCGGGGCCGACGATGTCGAGTTGGTGGGAGGCAAGTGCGCGAGTCTGGGTGAGTTGTTCCGCGCTCTCTCGCCGCGCGGAGTTCGCTCCGTTGACGGCTTTGCCACCACGAGCGAGGCTTATCGCATGCTTCTTCAGACCGATGGCTTAGGCGAGCGCCTTCGTGAGTTGATGGAGGGCCTCGACTACGACGATATGAAGGCGCTCAACGTGGCGGGACGCCGTGCCCGCGCACTGATGCTCGACACGCCTCTGCCCGCTGCCGCGAGCGATGCGATCCTGGACGGATATAGACGCCTGTGCGAGCGCACGCGCCGCTCCTGCGAAGTCGCCGTGCGCTCCTCCGCCACGGCCGAAGACTTGCCGGAAGCCAGTTTCGCCGGGCAGCAGGACACACTGCTAAACGTGCGCGGCGAAGATCGCCTGATCGAAGCCTGTCATCAATGCTTCGCATCGCTCTGGACGGATCGCGCCATCTCGTATCGCGCCGCGCGCGGCTTCGATCACTTCGACGTGGCGCTCTCTATCGGTGTGCAGCCGATGGTGCGCTCAGACCTCGCCTGCTCTGGCGTGATGTTTACGCTCGATACCGAATCGGGCTTTCGCGATGTGGTTGTCATCAACGGCGCGTGGGGCTTGGGCGAGGCCATCGTGCAGGGGATGGCGACCCCGGATGAATGGATCGTCTTTAAGCCGACCCTCAAGATAGGCGCGCGTCCCATCGTCAGCCGTCGCCTCGGCGGCAAAGAGGTCAAGATGGTTTACGGCATTGACGAAAAGGGCACGCGCACGCGCGAGGTGGTCGAAGCGCAGCGCAATCGTTTCGTGCTCGGCGACTATGACGTGCTGGAACTGGCTCGCTGGGCCTGCATTATCGAAGAGCATTATTCTGCGCGCGCCGGGCATCCGCAGCCGATGGACATAGAGTGGGCCAAGGACGGCATCACGGGCGAGCTGTTTATCCTGCAAGCGAGGCCGGAAACTGTTCATGCGACCAATCGGGAGAACTACATAGAGACCTACAAACTGACTGGCGAGCGCGGAGCGCCGCTCGCGACCGGCATCGCTGTCGGGAATAAGATCGCGCAGGGCCGCATACATGTGCTCGCTGATCCCGACCACCTCGCGGAGTTCAAAAAGGGCGATGTGCTCGTCACTTCGATGACTGACCCGGCTTGGGAGCCGATCATGAAACGCGCTGCGGCCATCGTCACGGATCGCGGCGGAAGAACCTGCCACAGCGCAATCATCAGCCGCGAGCTTGGACTGCCCTGCATCGTCGGCACAGGCAACTCGTCGCAGTTGCTTGCGAGCGGAGTGGAAGTCACAGTCTCTTGCGCGGAAGGCGAGCGCGGCAATATCTACGAAGGACTGATAGATTTCACGGTCGAGCGCCGCGCCGTCATCGAAGATGAGAGGCCGCGCACGCAGGTGATGATGAACGTCGGCGACCCCGACCACGCCTTTGCGCTCGCGTCATTGCCCAACGACGGCGTCGGGCTGGCGCGTCTTGAGTTCATCATCAACAATCACATAGGCATTCATCCGATGGCGCTTGTGCGCTATCCGCAGCTTGAGCGCCCGGAGGATGTGCGCGAGATCGAGCGTCGTATTGGCGAGGAAGACCCCAGTGAATTCTTCGTGCGCCGGTTATCGGAAGGCATCGCGCGCATCGCCGCCGCCTTTTATCCGAAGCCCGTCATCGTTCGTATGTCCGACTTCAAATCCAACGAGTATGCGCGACTGATCGGCGGGCGCGAGTTCGAGCCGGTGGAAGAGAATCCGATGCTTGGCTTTCGCGGAGCGTCGCGCTATTACGACGAGCGTTATCGTGAAGGCTTTCGCCTTGAATGCGCGGCGCTCTACGCTGTGCGCGAAGAGATGGGACTCACCAACGTCAAGGCGATGATCCCTTTTTGCCGAACGGTCGAAGAGGGCGAGCGCGTGGTCGCGTTGATGGCCGAATACGGCGTCAAGCAGGGCGATGAAGGGTTGGAGATTTACGCGATGTGCGAGCTGCCGGCCAACGTCATCTTCGCAGATGAGTTCCTGCGCGTCTTCGACGGCTACTCCATAGGCTCTAACGACCTGACGCAGCTTGCCCTCGGACTTGACCGTGATTCCGAGATGGTGGCACACCTTTTCGACGAGCGTAACGGCGCGGTCGAGCGAATGATCGCGATGGCGATTGACGCGGCGCATCGCGCAGGTAAAAAGATCGGCATCTGCGGTCAAGCGCCGTCCGATTACCCTGAGTTCGCGCGCTTTCTCGTCGAGCGCGGCATCACTTCGATCTCGCTCAATCCGGACACCGTGATTCAAACTACGCATATCATCGTTGAGGCCGAATCGGAGCTTCGTGTGAGCGGCGAGAAAGATCAACCCGAATCTGACATCCATCAACTGAAACCGTTGGTTGTAGCAAGGCTGGAAAAGGACAATGAGATCGCGCCGCAGTTGTCTGACCACAAGGGCACACTCGCATTGCCTGCCACGACGACAGATGGCTGAGTAGTTTCTGCTGAAGAAGTTGCTGCTGCTCTGTTTCAATCTCTACGGTGTTGATGGTGAGTATATTATCCGCTCGTCTAGGGCAAAGACGCGGGGCTGATGTATACTGCGCCGACTTTCCAATCTAAGCGACATCGGATGCGCGGATCGTGCGAGATAGCCCCTTAAGCTGCGAAGCGCATGAGTGTTCACCGGGTCGAGATCAGCCCTGAGGAGACAAGAATGAGGATACGATTGAGCAGCGCGCCTTTTATCACGCTCGTCATGATGGCGCTCGTCCTCGCGACGGCGTGCAATTCAACACCCACGACCTCCAATAACGCGGGAACACCCGCTAACGCCAACAACTCGAATGCCAGGCCAGCGGCAACAGCGGCGACCCCGGCGGCGGCTGCGCCGTCCGGCGCGCTTTCCACTCCGACCAACACTTTTAAGACTTTTTATGAAGCGTCAAAGAAGAAGGACGTGCCGGCCGTGATGAAAACGCTCTCGAAAGAGACCGTGGACTTTTTGACGGCGGAGGCAAAAAAAGAGAACAAAACGCTTGAAGTCGCGCTCACCGATTCGCTCAAAACTTCCGACGTTCCGCCGACGATGCCGGAGACGCGCAATGAAAAGATAGACGGCGACAAAGCAACGCTCGAAGCCAAGGATGACAAGGTGGCGGATAAGTGGGACACGTTCAACTTCGCCAGGGAGAATGGTGAATGGAAGATCAAGCTCGGTATTGAATAGATTAGTCGAAATTCAGCTCTTGTTTTCCATCAGAGCCGAGACCATCACGCGCTGCAACATGCCGTAAAGGGCGAAAGAGACACAACCATATAATTCTCAGTGTTGAATCTCTTTTGCCCATTACGTGGCTTTATCGTTCTTGTTCAAATACATCACAAGGCTGAGGCAATGGATTATGATCGATCGCCCACGACAGAGCTTTTGAGTCTAATCCGCTGCGACCGATTCGCGTGATTCAGCCGGACGCCATGGCGGTAGTGTTTTTCGCGCCGCCTTCTCTTTCTTTAACCCGAGCGCCCAGTCCGCCTGCATCAACGTGTGTATGTCGCGCGTGCCCTCGTAGATGATCGCCGCTTTGCAGTTACGCAGGTAACGCTCGACCGGATAATCGTTCGAGTAGCCGTTTGCGCCGTGGACTTCTATCGCCATTGAGGCGGCCTTCTCGCTTCTCACGGTCGCCTGCCACTTCGCCAGACTCGTCTCCTTCGCGTTGGGCTTGCCCTCGTTTTTCAGATAGCCTGCGCGCAGCCACAGCAGATGCGACATCTGGTAATCGGCTTCCATCTCGGCGATCTTCTGCTTGACGAGCTGGTGATTGGCGATCTTGGTTCCGAACGTCTCGCGCTCCATGGCGTAAGCGATTGAAGCGTCGCGCGATGCGCGTATGATTCCGGTCGCGCCCGCCGCGACCGTGTAGCGTCCCTGCTCAAGGGCGAACATCGCGATCTTGAAGCCCTCGCCCTCTTCGCCCACCAGATTCTCTTGCGGCACACGCACGTTATCGAGCGCGAAATAGCCTGTATTGCCCGCGCGGATACCCATCTTGCCGTGAATCGTGCCCGATGAAAAACCTTTCATCCCTCGCTCGATGATAAAGCAGGACATTCCATTGTGGTCGCGCTTGCGGCGTTTCTCTTCATCCGTCCAGCAGAAGAAAAGGAAATTGTCGGCGATGTCGCCGAGGCTGATCCACATCTTCTCGCCGTTCAAAACATACTCGTCGCCCTCAAGACGGCCAGTGGAGCGAGAGCCCACGACATCGGAGCCTGCGCCCGGCTCCGTCAAACCGTAGGTCGCGATCTTTTCGCCCTTGGCCTGCGGCACAAGGTATTTCTGCTTCTGCTCTTCAGTGCCCCACGCGTACAGCGTGAGACTGTTGAGACCCGTATGCACGCTCATGACGACGCGCATAAAAGTATCCACGGCTTCAAGTTCTTCGCAGACTAATCCGAGCGAAATGTAGTCGAAACCCGCGCCGCCGTATTCTTCCGGGATACAGACGCCGAGCAGATTAAGCTCGGCCATCTTGTCCAGAATGGAACGGTCGAACTGTTGCTTTTCGTCCAATTCTTTGATACGGGGGGCGACCTCCTTCTGCGCAAAGTCGCGCACGGTCTGGCTGATGGCCCTGTGGTCTTCGGTCAATTCAAATTCGATCATGTCAGATTTTCCTTACAGATGGGCAATAATTCGAGCGTGTGCGCAAGCCTACGCGCCCGATGTTTTTCACTGTGTTGATTATGTGCGGTTGCAAGCGTTAAATTTTACAACACCCACGCGCTCGCGCGAAAGTCGGCAGAGTTAACGGTTATAGTCCGATTCGAGATGAAGCTGCTGCCCGATACGGATTCAATCATCCGGCCTGTCGAAGCTAGGGGAAGATTTGTCTGAGATATGCCGCCAGCCTGAGACCAGCCCCTTTCAGTTGAGCATCAATGCGCTTGATATTAGCGGCCTGATAGCTTTGACTGAGGAAGTAGTGATCGTAGAACTGCTTGTCTGCGACGTTCTGTTTGCGCCTCGGCGGAGGCAAACAAAAAACATATTCGGTTGCTAGAGCATGCGCCTCTTCCGCCCACTTGGTGGGATCTCCATTCTCCATTCCATTGATCTGCTGCGCGGAGAGCCTGCCGATCGCCCGTTCCAACTCTGCCCTGTACTTCTGCTCTCTGAGCTTGAAGACCTCGTCCCTGGTCTTCTTCCTTTCGTCTTTGATACGAATACCACCCAGCATCGTCTCGATCAGGTAGGAATCCCAGGCGGCATGCAGATTTCTTTTGCGGCGCTCGCCTTGAAAGTCTATGTATGAGCAAGCCTCTATATCGCGCTCGCAGCTTTTCTCGTCCGCGTCATTCCAGACTCCCTCGTTGAGATAAAAGATGATCTTAAGATTGCCGCCACGGTCGCCCGTCTTGCCCTCGTAGTTTTGGAAAGTAACGTCCTCGGTAGCGTGCAGCGGTTGATGCA
>JBKKAL010000078.1:0-84948 GCA_046714695.1 Pyrinomonadaceae bacterium | reverse complement strand
ATGCTGCTCACCATCTTGATCGTCACACTGCTCGTGAGCCTGCTCTGTCTGGTGCTGCTGCTGCGCTGGTTGCTGCGCCCGTACCGGCAGCTCGTAGGCGAAGCCGAGAGGGCTCCCGTGGCAGTGCGCTCCGGCAAGGCGCGCGACGAGGCGGAGTTCGTGCTTGAGACTTTCCAGTCCGTGGTCGCGCAGCTACAGTCCCAACGCCGCGAGCTTGAGCTGTTGAGCGCGCGTGCAAGCCTGCGCGCCGACTCTGCTGAAAAGTTTAGCGAACGGATCGTCGCCAGCGTCCCATCAGGTCTCGTCGCCTTCGATGCCACGGGCCGCGCCACTGTGGTCAACGCGCCTGCACGCGCCATTATTGAAGCGGAGGGAGAAGCCGAAGGGCAACACCTGCGGGGCTTGCTGCGCAACGCGCCGGAGCTGGCAGAGATGGTCGAGCGTTGTCTTCAGACGGGCAATCTGTACCGGCGCGAAGAGGTCGCGGCGACGACCAATAATGGCCGCATGCGCCGTCTGGGGGCAACAGTCGCCCCGATTGACCCGACGCCCGATCAGGGAGCGCGCGGCGCTCTCTGCCTGCTGACGGATATAACGGAGGTTACGCAGTTACGCGAACAGGTCGCGCTCAAAAGAAATCTTGAGAGCCTCGGCGAAATGTCCGCCGGGTTGGCCCACGAATTCAAGAACGCGTTGGCGACGCTGCACGGTTACGCGCAGCTCTTTCAGAATCTAGAACTGGACGAGCGTGGAAGCAGCGCCGCATCTTCTCTCCTAGGGGAGGTGCGCAACCTCTCCAACATGGTGACGGCGTTCCTCAATTTCGCGCGCCCGCAGCCCCTCGAACTAGCTGATGTTGCCTTGAGCAAGCTTGTTAAAGATTGCATTCTTGAGCTGAAAGCATTTTACGACGAGCATCGTGTCGCCCTCACAGTTGAAGGCGACTTTCCACAGATTCGCGCAGATGAGCGGATGCTCCGACAGGCACTTCTCAACCTTTTACGCAATGCGGCCGAAGCTATCGGTGAAGATGAACGGGAACGACGGGTCACAGTACACGGGTCGCTTCAGACAGATGCGGCGGGTAATCCTTCAGCCGGCGTGGAGATCAGGGATACTGGCGGTGGTATCGCCGGAGCCGATTTACAACGCATCTTTATCCCCTTCTTCACGACGAAGTCGAGGGGACACGGGGTCGGCCTTGCGCTCGCGCATCGAGTGATTACGGATCATGGAGGGACGCTCTCGGCGACGAATGCCCCGGAAGGCGGGGCGCTCTTTACCGTCCGTCTCCCGTTATAGGCCGAAGCTGTAACGTCAGTGAAAGGTGTTCATTCAGACGTGATGATGAGGACGGAGATTTCCGGTTGAACGCGAAAGCGAATTGGAATAATGCTCGTGCCGATGCCGGGCGTGACGAATAGCTGATGGCCGTTCTCCTGTAAAAGACCTATGGCGAAGCGTTCTCCGAAGGCGGACGGCACGACGCGGCGTCCAAAAAACGGCAGACTGACCTGACCGCCATGCGTATGACCGGCCAAGGTTAATGCCACGCCGGTCGGAAGCGTGGGAAAGATGTCCGGGTTATGAGTCAACGCTATGACAATTGCTGAGGGGGGAATTTTCGCAAGCGTACCCTCTATGTTCTGCTTTCCCGTCCAGAGGTCTGCCAGCCCTGCGATCCAGATTGATTGACCATCCCGCTCGACCCGCGTCACGTCATTCTCCAGAACCTTGATGCCCTCATTATTCAGGGCGCGCGTGATGCGATCACCGTCGTACCACCAATCGTGATTGCCGAGCACGGCATAGACTCCGTCTCGCGCCCGCAGGTTTTTCAACTCTGCGGCAATCTGTTCGGGCTCGACGAAATGACCGCCCCAGACATCCTGGATAACGAAATCTCCCGCGATCAGGACAAGGTCTGGCTGCTGCTGATTGATGGTCGCCACGATCTCGCGCAGCTTTTCAATATCAATATGCGGTGAGCCAACGTGCAGATCGGAGATCAGGACAATCCGCAGATGATCGAATGCCTGTGGCCATTGAGTAATTTTGATGGTCGTTTCTTTTACGACTACACTGTCCGGCTCAATGACGAAAGACCACACCAGCAGCACTGCACTTATTAACAAAATCAGCCCCAACACGATCAGGCTAATTCTTTTCTTTCGCTTCGATACGAACATAACAACGAAGGGATGAGGGATGAAAAGCAGGATCATTCAATTTGAACAATCAACTTTTCAGCTCTCATCCCTTTACGTCCTCTCCTTTAGGAAAATAGTCGCGCCAGCGCCGGTCAACGAGCGCGGCGATGTCCGGCCGCACGACGAGTTCCGCCGGATAGCCCGGCTTCATGCGCGCATCAATAAAGATGGGCGCGCGATAAGTCAGGTGATGACGCCGCACGGTTGTGTCTGCGGCATAAATATCCGAGGCCGGTTCAAAGCGCGTGAAGGTGGCCCACAGGAAATCCTCAGTCGAGTTTGCGACGCCTGCGTCCGTGTGAAGAATAACTAAAGGCCATGCGGCGAAGGCTTCGTCCTGCGCCAGTCGTGCGGCCTGTTCCGGGTCTTGCTCAAAGGTCGCGCCCTGAACGACAAGGCAGCCAGGGCAGAAGACCTCTGCGCGCGCGACGCCCCCTGGCAGCGGCCCGCTCCAGGTTCGCGGTAACTCGCGCACAGCTTCGCCCAATCCGAGCAGGATCGCCTTGCTGCCATGATTGATCACGCCGCTCGTGTAATCGAGCGTGTCCATCGAGACGTTCGAGAAAATAAAGAGATCCGTCTCCCAGCACGTGCGCGCCAACACATGTTCGAGTAGTTTGGGAAAGTCGCGCAGGTCTTGCGGGGTATCCGTCAAGATCAGAAATTTAGTGAGCGAGAGTTGGCCCTCGCCGAGGATGCGAAAGCCTGAAACGAGCGCTTCCCGCGTGTAACGCTCGCGCACGACCGCCGCGCATAGGCTGTGGAAACCCGTCTCGCCGTAACTCCAAAGATCGCGCACGCTCGGCATGACGAGCGGAAATAGTGGCGATAAAAGTTTTTGCAGATAATCGCCGATGAAGAAATCCTCCTGGCGCGGCTTGCCCACGACGGTCGCAGGATAAACGGCATCCCGCCGGTGAAAGACCGCATCAACGTGAAAGACAGGGTAATCATGTTGTAAAGAATAGTAGCCGTAATGATCGCCGAACGGCCCTTCTGGTCTTCTTTCATGTGGCGGTACGTGGCCCAAGAGGGCGAACTCCGCTTCGGCGACGAGCCTTCGATGCCCTTCCGCGCGCGGGTTCTTTGTCATCCCAACTTTCGCGCCAGCCAGCACGGAGGCAAGCACAAGCTCCGGCACATCTTCCGGCAAGGGGGCAATCGCCGCGAGGATCAGCGCGGGTGGCCCACCCAGGAACATCGTCACAGGCAGCGCCTTGTTCGCCTTCTCGGCCTCTTTATAATGGAACCCGCCGCCCTTGTGTATCTGCCAGTGAAGCCCCGTCGTGGAGGCGTCATAGCGCTGCATACGGTACATTCCAAGATTGTGCTTGCCGGTTGCTGGATGCTCCGTATAGACGAGCGGGAGAGTGAAGAACGGGCCGCCGTCCTCCTGCCACGTCGTGAGCACAGGCAACTCTTCAAGGCGTGCCGGATGATCGAGTACCTGTGTGACGGGCGCGCGCCGTGTGTTGCGCGTGCCGAGGCGTAAAGCATCGAGCGCGAGCGAGCGATGTTGCCACAGTTCAGCAGGGCGTGGAGGCAGAAGCGATTCGGCCACGCTCACAACCTCACGCACGAGCGCTTCGGGCTTTGGGCCAAAGGCGCGCTCGATGCGCCGCGCTGTGCCGAAGAGGTTTGTCACCACAGGATAGCGGCTTCCCTTCACTCGCTTGAACAAAAGGGCCGGGCCGCCCTCAGCGATCACGCGCCGATGAACTTCCGCCAGCTCAAGGTAGGGGTCAACCTCCGCATGGATGGTGACAATATCGTTTTCGCGTTCGAGCAGATCGAGAAATGAGCGTAGATTCGGATGCATGGTTTTCTGAAATCAAAGTATAACCTGTGTGAGCGGATTTCGATTAGATGCGAGACAACCGGAGCGACTATTTGTTAGCCCCGAAGGGACGATACAATGTTTCATCCCCACTTTTGATGATGCGAGATTTTAGCAGTCGGTCAATGGCAGGATTACGTTAGCGCTTCAAAACCGTCGGCCAGTTCACCACGACGCTGATTGGCGGCGCGCTGGTTTCTTCATCAGTTGAACAAATGAGAAAGCGCTGCCCGTCGGCAGTGACCGCGTAGTGATTCCTGAATTCCGTCAAAGTGAGGACGCGCGTGCCGAAGAGCGTCTGAGGCACGCCCGCCTCGAATACGGCCCCCGGCCTAACGCCCACCGCCATGAGTTTCCTATCGGGGGCGATGTAGAACAGCTCGCGGCCGTCGCGCCTCCACCTCGGCTGGTACCCGCCGCCGGTCGAGACTCGCACTCTGCTGCCGGAGGTCGGGAATGTCTGGACGTAGACCTCCGACGCTCCCGACTCGTCCGAAGTGTAGGCGATCCATTTTCCGTCCGGGGAGAGTTGCGCCTGATGCTCGTTGAACTCGGTTTGAAGAAACGGAAACGGCTGACCATCCCCGGACATCGGCAACACCCACAAATCCCATTTTGTTTTCGGGTTGAGGGTGTGATAGATAATGAGCTGCCCGTCCGCAGACCAGTCGTCCGGCACTTTATCTTCACGCGACTTGAGCAGCACTTCCTCATTCCCGCCGCCGCTCGCAATCTTTTGATAAAGATTCCTCACGCCTTCGCGGGTCGTGGAGAAGACGATGCGGCTCCCGTCGGGCGACCAGAGCGGGGACGAGTCTCCCGACGGATCGGTCGTGAACCGCGAAGGGATGCCGCGGGCCAAGTCGAACAGCCAGATGTCGGGTGTTCCCGTCTGGGGGTCTGAACGTTCTACCGCAGCCTGCCTCTCGTCAGGTGACAGCCAAATGGTGAAGTAGAGACCGGGCGCGCCGAGCGCGCCCGTCTGTTTGCCGCCGCGATCAAACCAAAGAAGTTGGTCGCGGTCGCCGCTACCGCTGCGAAAAGCGAGCACGCCATTTTCCGAGACGGAGAAGGCCCCGCGCCCGAGGCCGATGTTATACGCCACGTGTTCGGCGACGGGAGACGGCTCCCCGGTGAGTTCGTGCTTGTCGGCGTCGAACGGCTGGGCCATCAGCGTCTCATTCCGCATGAAGAGCAGAAAGCCCGGCGGCGAGTAGGCCGCGTTAAAGGCGGTGGGGAGTAACCGCTTCGTCTCTTTCGCATCCAGCGAGCCGACGTACACCCCCCGGCTTTCAGTCTGGCCGCTGCGCACGAAATAGAGGAAGTGGCGACCATCGGGTAGGAAATGTGGCCAGCGGTGAGAAGTCTCCAAACGTGATTCATCGAGCGCCAGCACCTGCACCGGCTCGCCGCCCGCCGCCGAGACCCGGTGGAGCGGGCCGGAAGTATCTCCGAAGATAATCACCCCCTCGCGATTCCACGTCCCGCCGCGGCTGGCCGACGAATCGCACAGGGCTTGAGGAGGCCCCCCCGATGCCTCAATCTTTTTGAGCTTGCCCCCGGCGAAGAACCCGATGAAGCGACTATCGGGGGACCAAAAAGGAGGGGACGCGCCCGTAATGCCCTCGGTCCCGGGGAGCGCTTGCGCCGAGAGCGAATCAAGAGAGCGCACCCAGAGAGATTCCTGCCCTTCAAATGACGCCACAAAGGCTAAACGGCGACCGTCGGGTGAGAGGGCCATGGCCGTCACTATTCTGGTCATGTTCACCTTCTCGGGCGGCACCACCGACAGCTTGAGCACGCGCTCATCCACCGGGGCGCGGCGCCAATGGGCGACGGCGAAAGGCAGCGCCGCCAGCAGCCCGAGCAGGAGGACGCCCGCGACTATCCACGCCACCCGCTCGCGGTTCTTAGGTCGCGCCGCCGTGAGGTGCAAAGCGCCCGCCGTCGTGCGGCTTGAAGACAATCCGCTCAACGCTTCCAAAGCGAAGGCCACGTCCCTGGCCGATTGAAACCGCTGCTCCGGACTCTTTTCCAGACAGTGCAGCACGACACGCTCGAGCGCCGGGTTGATCTGGTTGTTCGACTCGGAGAGCTCAGGCGGGTCTTCCTTCAGGATGGCGTTGAGCGTCTCGACCGCCGATTCGCGGCGGAAGGGTCGCCGTCCCGTCAACATCTCGTAGAGGATGATACCCAGGCTGAAGATATCCGCGCGGTGGTCGGCAGGCTTACCTCTCACCTGCTCCGGCGACATGTAACCGACCGTGCCCATGATCACCCCCGAATCCGTGTTAACGCGGCGCGTCAACACGTCGGTCTGCGCGTCGTTGTCGCTGATCGCTCCGGTCAGTTTAGCCAGCCCGAAGTCAAGGATTTTGACCCGCCCGTCGTGAGTGATGAAGAGGTTCTCCGGCTTGAGGTCACGGTGGACGATCCCGCGCTCGTGGGCTGCGGCCAGCCCCGAAGCGATTTGCAGCGCGTAGTCAATCGCCTTTCGCTGCGAGAGTTGAGCGCCGTTCAACCCCTCGCGCAGCGTCTCGCCTTCTAAGAGTTCCGAGACGACGTAAGGGTTACCGTCGTGCGTATCTACATCAAAAATCGAAAGGATGTTCGGGTGGTTGAGCGCGCCCGCCGCCTGAGCTTCCTGCTCGAATCGTCTGAGCCGATCCGAGTCCGCAGAGAAGTCCGCGGGGAGGACTTTGATGGCCACGTCACGGTTGATCTTCGGGTCGCGGGCGCGGTAGACCTCGCCCATTCCGCCCGCGCCTATTTGCGAGCGGATTTCATAACGACCAAGTTTTGTGTTCGGTGAAAGGGCCATGTCTGCTTGAAATGTAGTGCCACGCCAAAATTCCGCATGACTCTATTACAGAGCGGCTGAAAGTTAAAGAGCTTTGGCCCCTGGCGCTGCTATAAAGGGCAGCATGAATACTGCCACCCTGCTGGCCGACCCGGAAGCCATCCGCCTCGACTGCATCCGTCACTCGCTCGAAACCATCACACTTGTGGTTCAAACAGCGGCACCGCGGCTCATGTGCCCGCGCTGTCAACGGAGGTCAGGGCGAGCCCACAGCCGCTACGTCCGTCGCGTGGCCGAGCATGGAGCAATGGACAACTGGAAGGTCAGGTGAATGGACTAAAACTGATCAAGCGGATGATGTATGGGCGTGCCAAATTCGATCTGCTCCGGGCGCGCGTGCTTCATTCAGCATAATAAAGTCGCTTTGTCAGATAACTCTTAGGAGTCTATATCAGTATCATCAAAATTGCGGATGAGCCCGTCAGCCGTGGGTAGAGAGAGGCCAATATATAAAGAGCCCCGTGAGGGGCGAAAGAAATCCAAGTTGAGTTTTTTCGCCCCACACGGGGCTTGATCCTATACCGTTACGTATTCCCACGACTTAGGTCGTGGGCTACATTCTATCGCCCCTACCGGGGCCGATTGCTCAAGGTGTTTCTTCTGAAGGCGTCTCTGCTGTCACCTCGCCCTCCATCTGTTCTATAGGCGCTTCGTCTTCCGTCTTTGCTGTTTTCCCGGTCTGTCTGGGGCGCGTCGCCTGGTCGGACGCCTGCATTTCGCGGCGCGTGATTTCGCGCGAGGCAAACTGCGCTGCATTTGCAATGCGCGGGTCATACGATGAAGCGTAAGGCTCAAGCCGCTGAAGTGTCCCGGCGTTGCCGAGGCTCGCCAGCGCTTCAATCAGATGAATCAAGGTATTGTCATTGACCCGATCAAGGAAGAGGTAGAGAGGCTCAGGCCCTTCCAATTGCTTGAGGTAATCAGTGGCTTGACTGCGGCGCGAGCCTTCGAGGTTGCGTACAATGGCGAAGAGCGCTTCCGTCTTGCCCATTCGGTACAGAGCCCAATCGAGCGCGAGGCGCACGCGCGCGTCCTTTTCCTGCAAGCGGTATCCTTCGACGAGCCTTTGCTGTTCTGTCGCGCCCGTGCGGGCCAGTTCTTCGGCGGCGCGTTGTCGCTCAAGCGGATCGCGGCTCGCAAGCTTCTGCGCGACGCGACGGGATGCCCCGTTCCTATCAGTCGTCCCGTCCTGATCCGGGTCGGCCTGTGCATAGACCGGAAGGCTTCCAGCACCCGCCGCACAGACAAGCGCAAACATCAACATGAGATTCTTGATGAGCCTCAACGGCTGAAAGTTTTTCATCACGTAAATACCGGAACTGCGAACCGTTTATTAATGGCGAACGATTAAGGGTTATTCATCGCGCCCGCGCTTGATTTCTTCAGGCTCGCCCCATTGAGATCGAGGTCAGCTTCGCGAATCACTTCGACGTTCGGAAATTGCTTGCGTAGCTCGTCAATAAACTCTTTGGCATTGCCGACGACGATGATCGAAGCTTCCTTGGAGCCGAGACGCGAGCCCGCGAATTTTTGAATATCGCCCGCCGTGATCGCCTGCACATTCTTGATGTAGTGGTTGATCTCGTCAAGGCTCAAACCATACAGGGCGAGCGCGCCGATCTGCGTGACGAGACCGGAGACGGTCTCAAGGCTTCGCCCGAAGTTGCCGATCAGCACGGCCTTGCGCGGCGTCAGCTCGGTATCCGTGATCGCCTCGCTCGAAAGGCGATTAAGCTCGCTGACGAGCAGAGATGCGACCTGCGCGCCGGTCGGATTCTTGGTCTGCGTCTCGGCGATGAACGGGCCAACGTCGCGGCGCACGTCCATTGAACTGCGCGCGCCGTAGCTCAAACCACGCTTGATGCGTATCTCCTGGTTGAGTCGTCCGGAATATCCCGACAGGACGGAGTTGGTGACGATACCGCGAAAGTAGTCAGGGTCTGTGCGCTTTAATCCCGTGCGAACCAGAACGACCGCGGCCTGACCTGCATCAGGCTTATCAACGACGATGACGCGCGGCGTCGTTGCGGTGCTCGTCTCCTTCACGGATACGGCAGGCAGCATTGAGGCGGGCTTTTGCCAGTCGCCGAACAGGCGCTCGGCCATCTTGAAAGCATCATCGGGCTTGACATGGCCGCCAATCACTAGAATGGCATTGTCGGGCCGGTAATAGGTTTGATGAAACTTGACTATATCGGCGCGCTTGATGCGATTGATGGAGTCGGGCGTGCCCGATAGGATGTGCCCGTAGGGCGATGAGCCGAAGACGACGCGCGTGGCGACGAAGCGCGCGAGGCGGCCAACGTTGCTCATGTCAACGGAGAGTTGATCCAGCAGTTGCTGTCGCTGGCGCTCGATCTCTTCATCTTTGAACGCGGGATTGCGCGTGATGTCTGCGAGGATCGCCATCGCCGGATCGAGCTTGGCCGACATCACGCCAAGTCGCGCGGTCGAAGCATCCCAGAGCCCGCCGGATTCAATCGAGCCGCCCAGCGCCTCAATGGCCTCGGCGATCTGCGGCGCGGTGCGCGTGGCCGTTCCTTCCGTCAACAACCCGGCGGTCAGATTAGCAAGCCCGGCCTGATCTGCCGGGTCTGCCTCGCCCCCTGTCTTGACCAGAAGCTGCGCGGCGGCCAAAGGCACTTCTCCGCGCTCAATGACGATGACGCGCAGCCCGTTCTTCAAAGTCTTTTCGACAGGCTTCGGAAGAGTGACCGAGCGCGGTGCGGATGGCGGGGGAGGCGTCTCCTGCTGGGCCAATGTTCTAAGAGGCATAGTGGTAATCATCAACGCGGCGAGTGCGGCGTACATTAACAGGACGTTGCGGAAATTGTGTCTCATCATCTCTATTCTGCTCCTTTCAAGCGCCGCGCTGAAAGAGTGTTCCTTTTATCTTGTCCCTTTCGCGAAGGTACGCTCGCGTTTGAAGCGTTGCCCGACGGTTTCATAGATTCCGGCAGATATGTGATGACGACGCGATTCGTAGCAGTCAGATATTTCTTCATAACGCGCTGCACATCCGCGGCAGTGACGGCCTGTAGCCGTTGAAGATCTGTGTTGGCGCGATTCGGATCGCCGAGCAGCACCGCTGCGTTACCAATCGCCAGCGCCTTATCCTCATTCTTTTCGCGCTCTCCATAAATGCGCGTGACGAGCAGATTCCTGGCCTTATCCAGCTCGGCATTTGTGACGGGCGTGTCCTGCAAGCGCTTGATCTCGGCGAAGAGAGCGCGTTCGGCGTCCTCCGGCTTCTTATCGCTTGCGAGCGTGATGCGCAGGCCAAAGAGGCTCGCGTCTTCGCGCAGGTCTGCGTAGGAGTTGGCCTCCTGCGCCAGTTGCTGTTGATAGACGAGCGCCTGGTAAAGCCTTGATGATGTGCCGCCGGACAAAATAGTATCGGCGACCTGAAGCACTACTGCGTCCTCGCTCGATGCGGGCGGAACAAGATATGTGACGAGGATGGCCGGTAGAGGAACGTTCGTGCCGTACTCCGTATAACGCTTCTCGGCGGTGCGGGCAGGTTCCTTGATAGTCACGCGCGGCAGCGGCGTATTGGGCTTCGGTATGCGACCGAAGTATTTATCAACCCATGCGTCGAGTTGTTTCTGATCAAAATCGCCCGCCACCACGAGCGTCGCATTGTCAGGACGATAAAAGGTCGCATGAAAGGCTTTCACGTTCTCCAGCGTCGAGGCTTCCAGCTCTTCGATATTGCCGATGCCGGGACGCTTGTATGGATGTGTCGTCCAGGATTTTTGCTCGGCGAGCAGATTCAGTTTGCCGTAGGGCGGTGCGACGTAATTCTGGCGAAACTCTTCCTGGACAACGAGTCGCTCGGATTTGAAGTTGGGGTCGTCAACATTGAGACCACTGAGGCGGTCGGCCTCGGCCCAAATAAGAGTCTCAAGATAATTTGACGGCACGACCTCGTGGTAGACCGTCACATCGTCGGCTGTAAAGGCGTTGTTGTAGCCGCCGACATCCTCCGTCAGACGATCCACCATCTCGGATTTCATGTTCTTCGTGCTCTTGAACATGATGTGCTCGAAGAGGTGCGCAAAGCCGCTACGCCCCTCCGGGTCGTCCTTCGAGCCGACGTGATACCAGACCTGTATGGCGACCGTCGGGCTGGTGTGATCTTCTAGACTGTAAACCTTCAGGCCGTTACTGAGCGTACGCTCTTTGAATTTGAGAGGCGGCATAGTTGTTTGCGCGGAGACTGTTACAGGTAGTTGGCTGATAAAAAACATGATCGCCCACAGCATCAGCAGGGCGGGATAAAAACGACGCATAGTGTTTTGCTCCGAATCTTGAATGGACTGTTAGCCAGTGACTTTTTTTAGGCACGCTTCGGCGTTCCCTGCGCCCTTGGATGCGCCCTACGCGGGACGGTGTTGCATGCCGATGTTGCTGTTACGTTTACGGGGGATCGTAAGTTTCAAATCTCCCACTGAGAAGGATCTGATTGATTAGAGTTCGGCCAGGGTTTGACTTTTACTAAAACAAGCCTACAACAACGCTAATCAACATCCATCGGATTGATGTATGGCTTGTCCTTGTCCTTCTCAGCTTTCTTCATGGCCTCGCGAAACTTCTCTTCGAGGAGGCGTTCGCGATCCTTGAGCGAGCCCAATTCCTGCTGAAATATTTGCTCGCGCTGCTGCTTCTGCTTATCAAGGCCCTTGAGCATCTCGTCGAAAGATGCCGCGGGTTTCGACTTTTCCTCGTGCGAGATAATGACGCCGGTTTGCGAATCAACATGCAAGGTGGCCTCGCAGCAAGGGCAAATAATTGTGAAACGCGATGTCTCTGCCATGTGCATCTCCTAATCTTGAATGCAGAAGTAGACCCTGGTCTTCCAAGATGAATCGAAAACGTATCCGGGCGTCGTTAGTATAACAAAGGGAACGGCGCAAACTCGAACTTGCAAGCGTTAAGCCGTGCCACTTCGCGTTGGTCGTCACCGCCCGGCAGAAAAAAACGGGCGGCATCCAAGTTGGGCCGCCCGTTTCGTATTTTCCGCGATGAATAAGATATAGTTAAGGCGTGAGGGCATCCTTGACGGCCTTACCAGTCTTCTTCGCTGCTGCGCCCGTCTTCTGAGCGGCGGTCTTCGCTCCCTCGGCCGTCTTTTGACCGGCGGTCTTTGCGCCCTCGGCTGTCGCTTCACCAGCCGTTCGTGCGCCTTCAGCAGTCTTCGCACCAACGGTCTTTGCCGCGTTAGCAGTTGTCTCGCCGACGGTCTGCGCGCCTTCCTTGGTGGCGGCAGCAGCGTCCGCTGTCTTATTCGCCACGAAACCGGCGGCATCGGCAATAGCATCGCCAGTCGCATCAAGCGCGGTCGCGACCTTTTACTCAGGCAGGTCTCTGGGCTCGCCCGTGACCGGATAGACCTTGGCCGTCCGCTTGCCGTCGCGCGTTGTCACAACAACCCTGGAGACGCGCGTGTTGTTCTTAAAAGTGCGAGTCTCCGTCGTCACTCCGTTTTCCGTCGAAGGCGTGATCTCGGAGTTGTCCGGAGCCGAGCGGGCCTGTGTAGTCGTGTTGGATGTCGTCGTCGTCGCGACGGTCGTTGTATTCGCGTTCGTATTCGATGTCGTTCCCGAATCGGAGCAACCTGCCGTCAGGCTTGCGAGCGCGACGACGCTCAGCCCGACCATCAACTTTATACGCACAACAATTTCCCTCCCTCAAATTTTTAGAGCGTTGAGCCACCACATAAGCGCAACCGACGTGCCAGCCTGCGAGCGAGACAAACTGAAGATTATGGGAGTATTACAGGGCAGGGTGTGAATAAAAGCGTACGCTGCCGGGGGGTTGCGTTTTCTTACGATACGATTTTTAGATGACAAAGCTATGGAAGCTTGATTTTAATGGAGCGGGCGACGAGGCTCGAACTCGCGACCCTCAGCTTGGGAAGCTGATGCTCTACCAACTGAGCTACACCCGCTCAAACTGCAAAGATGAAGGTGGAAAGATGAATGCTAGAGATCCGATAGCCTTTATCATTTTCCGTGTTGGCGAGAAAGATAATCAACCGGATGCCTTGCTGTCAAACTCTATCCTGACTTCAAAAGACCCTATCAGAATTTTATGTAGCCCTTCATCAGGTCATCCCAGAGGCCATGTGCTTTAAGGATAATCTCTGTGACTTCGCGTACCGCGCCGTAGCCGCCGGGAAGCTGTGTGATGTAATGCGCGGCCTCCCGCGTCTCGCGCGTTGCGTCGGCGACCGCGACGGCGAACTCCGAGCGCTGCATCAGAGGAATGTCAGTCACATCATCCCCGATAAAGGCAACCTCCGATTCCTCTATCTCGGCTTCACTGAGAAGCTCCTCGAAATCTTTTATCTTATCGAGCGCGCCCTGCCGTAGATATGTAATGCCGAGGTCGCGCGCGCGGCGCGAGACGGAGCTTGATGTACGCCCGGAGATGATGCCGGAGCTGAGCCCCGCGCGATGAAGTAGCACCAGCCCGTGACCATCGCGCGTGTGAAAGCTTTTCTGCTCATCGCCCTCTCCGAGCAATTGAATACGCCCGTCGGTGAGCACGCCGTCGCAATCCATCAATAGCAGCTTGATTCGCGCCGCACGGCGCTCGATCTCGGCCAGCTCGTACATAGTCGGTTGCTACCGCACCTCGAAGAACTGTATATCGGCCAGCTTCCATGCGCCTCCTGCGGCGCGCGCCAGCACGAAGACGGCCGTGCCGGTTTGCTCGCGCCCGAACTCTTTGGCGTTGATCGCAACATCGGCGATGATGCGGTCGGCATCTACCTGTTCGGTTCTCACGACGCGCGTTTGCCACATTTCAGGCTGGCTGCCGACGATGCCTTTGACAAATGAGGCAAGCTCCCCGGAGAGGATCTGCGATTCAAGCTCGGCCTTTCTACCGCTCCTGATCGCAAGGTCTAGCTGCGCGATAAATTTTTGCGCCGCATCGTCAATCGAGGGCGAAGCATTGGCCGCCAGCTCCGCTTTGATACGCGACTGGCGCGCCGTCAGTGTTGAGGCGTATTCTGCCCCGGCGCGGGTCGCTTCATTAAAACGCTTGACGGCCTCGGCAGCCTGACCGCGCCGCATACTGATCTCGCCCAGGCCCACGTTAGCCCAGGCCAATGTGCCCGGAGTCGGCAGGCGCTCATCGAGCGCGGCGCGAAACTCTTTCTCGGCATCGTCCATCTTGTTTTGCGCGAGCAGAGAGCGCGCGAGAAGAATACGTGCCTCCTGCATGCGCGGCGCGGCGGCGAGCAAGTCGCGCGTTACGCTCTCGCTTCGCGAGTACTCCTGCCGTACGAATGCACGCGTCGCTTCCGAGAGCGCATCTTCGCTCAAATCTTTGCGCGGCACGACATCATTACTGTAATCGAGCTGGGGATAAAATTTGTCCGGGTCAACCTCGACGCGCACAATCCGCGACGCCGTTTTGAAGACGGCCTCGCCAAAGTCGCGCGCGGGAATCGTCACGTCGGCAAAGAGTCGCTCGCCACGCTCGGTCGTCGCCGCCACCCTCACCTGAGCGTCGAGCGAGCCCGTGTTGCGTAGCGCGGAGACCCACTGGCCACCGCGCGCCTGCGGCATTCCCACCAGCAGGTCAATATCTGTGGGCTGATCCAATCCCTGATCGAGAATCGCTTTGACGGAAGCGCCTCCCTTTTCAGCGAGGGCCGCGCGCATAGCACTGAGGGTTAGCCCGCCCCCGCCGTCTCGTCCCGCCGCTTGCAGTTGCGCGCGAAAC
Organism: Pyrinomonadaceae bacterium; assembly: GCA_046714695.1. Classification (GTDB taxonomy): domain Bacteria; phylum Acidobacteriota; class Blastocatellia; order Pyrinomonadales; family Pyrinomonadaceae; genus DASQYE01. Next base: position 70,304 of record JBKKAL010000078.1, on the reverse strand, counting down.
GAAGCCATGAAGGCGTCGTGTCCGAGAGCGCGATCAACCAGCCGCCAGATCATTGCGCCCTTGTTTGTAACTGAGGTGAAATAGGAATCATCCAGGGGTGTGGAGAGAGAGAGTGGCGCTTCACGTCTGGCGACGGCTGTGTAGGCGGCGCGCTCGCGCGTACGCTCCGCATCCGCAGTCTCCACCCCATACTGCTTCTCGATAAACAACGTCGCCAGAAATCGCGAGAGTCCTTCACGCAGAACGCCTGAACCCTCGCCGCGAACGGCTGTCACTCCCCCAATCCATAAACGCGCCACCGCTTCGCTGATCAGAAGCGCGGTCGTCGAATCAATCTTCGTTCGGCGAAACGCTGCCGCATCCAAAAGCACCGTTCCCGCTTCATTAAATCCCGCGCCCCTGTCAACCGCCACCAGCCGAATTGGAACCTCCGGCGCCGGGCCCAGCAGGCTTGAGTAAAATGAGCGCGCCGCTACGGCCAGCGCCATAAAAGCGTCTGCCTGTTTGCGTTCATCTGCACCCGCGCCTTTTGGTAAGTAAGCGCTGACGCCTGATAGCGGGCCCGCGCCCTCGCTTAAATCCCAGTTGCCCGTCACAAAAAACGGCTGTGCATTGAGGGTTTGCTCAAAGCTTGTGCCCGTAGATTTGCCGGATGAGACGACCATCTCGCCTGTTGCTCCGTTGACAGTCAAACGATAAGGCGCGCTGTCCGCGCCGCGCAACCCGAACATAGTGTTGGCCGCCGGATACCACAAAGAGAGTGGAAGAAATTGAGTCCCGATGGGCGAGATCATTGTGATGCCGCTATTTTCCGCCACCGGCAAACGATAATCCAGCGCGACGGTGACGATCGAGTCGGGGGCGACAGGCGTCGGAATATTAACCGTCACACGTTGGAGATTGCCGCGAGATTCCGCCGCCGAGCGAAAAGTTGCGCTTCCATCATTGATGCTCGCTGATTTGACTTCGGCTTTGGTGCTAAGGCGCAAAGAGATCGTCTGGCCTGCTCCCCGCCCAACATTGCGCGCCTTGAGGACAGCGCGAGCAGTCAGGGCGCGATCTGTTAATGGCGCGCTGACCGTAATGTCGAAACGCGTCACCTGCCAGGCGGCTGTCGCCCCGTCCTGCGCGCGTGACCTTGGCGCGGTCATTGTATTTACCGTCAGCAGGCACAGTAAGAGAAAAGTGTAGAGCTTGTTCATGGGTTGATCGTTTTTGTGCGTCGAAGACAAAAGCTCATCTGCTGCGAGCGAGCCTCTGTCACCCTGCCGCCTGTTGCGTTATGTGGCCGCGGCGGACGAGCGCGTGGATGTCTCGCAGGATTAAAAGCAGCGGCCCCAGACGCTCAAGCGGAAGCATATTCGGGCCATCCGAAGGCGCGATTTCCGGATGGTCGTGCACCTCCATAAAGACCGCATCAACTCCGCAGGCGACTCCGGCGCGAGCGAGCGGTTCGATGTACTCAGAAAGCCCCCCGGTTGCATGGCCCAACCCCCCTGGAAGTTGCAGCGAGTGCGTGACATCGAAAACGACGGGCACGCCAAACTCGCGCATGATGGGGAACGAGCGCATGTCAACGACCAGATTATTGTAGCCGAAGCTCGCTCCGCGCTCCGTCAACAGGAGTTTTTCACAACCAGCGCCCCGCGCCTTCTCGACGATATTGCGCGCGTCCGAGGGCGCTAGAAATTGTCCTTTCTTGACATTGACGACGCGCCCCGTGCGCGCCGCTGCCGTTATCAAATCCGTTTGCCGGCAAAGGAACGCGGGGATTTGAAGGATGTCTGCGACCTCCGCTACGCGCTCGACCTGCGCCACGTCATGAATGTCCGTCAGGACGGGCACGCCCAATTCCTCCTTGACTCTGCGTAGAATATCCAATCCTTCTTCCATTCCCGGCCCGCGAAAGCTTTCGATGGATGAGCGATTGGCTTTATCGAAGGATGATTTGAAGACATAATCGAGCCCGGCGGCGCGCGCACGCTCCAGGCACGCGCGTGCAATCATCAATGCGTGTTCCTTTGATTCGATGACGCACGGCCCGGCGATCAACGCGAGGCGTCCATCACCAAACGCCGCGTTGCCGATTTGAAAAGCTCCCGCCGGCAGTTCTTTCCCATCATTCTTCATCTTCTGTTTTCCTCTGCGCTCAAGATAATACAGAGGAAGGGACAAAGCTGTCTAAGCCGGACAAGCCCTCGCAAGACTTGCTTCGGCGGGATTTTCAGACGCCCCGGCACTGTCCGCCTAATCTTCAGCATTAAAATAATCGTCGCTAGAAAGGTTTTTTGATCGCCCGCTTGAGCTTGTTAAAGAATCCTGGCTTCTCGGGTTGTTGCCGCTGCACAGTGGTGGCCGGTCGGCGGCGCACGCCACCATTGCGCGCAGGCTGCGGTCTGCGGTTATTGCTCTCACCCGGCTGTGGGCTCGGTGCGGGATCAGGCGTCGGAGTCGGCCCGGCAGAAACTGCCGTCTCGACCGCAGCCGGAGAGGCCTCGGTATTCGCGCTGCTATTTGTTGAGGGCTGTGCATTGCCGCGCGAGCGTGTTGACATCACGGCGATGATGCCGACGATCAACATCAGCGCCGCAAGGCAGATGCACGTTATCACCACTGGATTCCTGAGCCAGCGAAGCCAGACCTCCGGGCGCTCGAACATAATGCGCACTTTGGAAAAATTCTGTCGCTGCGGGATAAGCAGCGCAGCGGTCGCTGGCGATGCGTCCGCGCTCTCGTCAGCGGCGGGTGCAAGAGGTAATGATGAGAGCGCTACCCCCTCCTTAGCGATCTCATCACGATTGAGTTTTTCGCCGGACGTAACGGCGGCGCGATGCTCGCGAACACGCACCATATCTACTACGAGACGGCCCGAAGGCGTTTCAGTTCCCGCCCCGCGCAGGCTCTCCATCGTTGGCGCACTATGCCCGCCGGCATGTTCCAGACCGAGTCGCTCGGCAGTTGCGTACAACTCGCGGCGGAATGCGCCCGCGTCAGGCGGACGGTTTCCGGGAAGTTTTTCCAGCGCATGAAGCGCGATCTCTTCGAGAGGGGCTGGAATTGTGGCGACGAACTCGCGCGGGGAGCGCGGCGTCTCCGAAGAATGCTTCATGGCGATGGCGAGCGGCGTTGACCCGGAAAAAGGCGTCGTACCCGTGAGCATCTCGTAGAGAATAATACCGAGGCTATAAACATCCGATGCGGGCGTCATTTTTCCGCCATCGCATTGCTCCGGCGACATGTAACGCGGTGTGCCGATCATAACGCCCACCTTTGTCAGCGTCACCTGATCTTCCTCGTCCTCTTCGAGGGCATCTGCGGCCAGCTTGGCGATGCCGAAGTCCAGCATTTTGACGACCGGCGGCGCGTGCTTGCGCTGCACGACGAAAATATTTCCGGGCTTGAGGTCGCGATGAATAACCCTGGCTTCGTGCGCGGCAGAGACAGCCGCAGAGATTTGCAACATCAGAGAGACGGCGCGCGCGGCATCGAGCGGCGCTTCGCGCGCCATCACATCGCGCAGCGAGCGACCTTCCAGTAGCTCCATCACGATATAGACCAAGCCGTCTTCCGTGCGACCGAAGTCTGTGACGGCGGCGACGTTTTGATGCTGAAGGCGTCCGGCGGCGCGGGCTTCGCGGCGAAAACGCTCCTGCGCCTCTTCGTCTTCGACGAAATGTGGATTGAGTACCTTGATCGCCACGGGCCGATCGATCAGCAGATGCGTAGCGCGATAGACAGTGCCCATGCCTCCCTTGCCCAGCCGCTCGACGAGGCGGTATTTACCGTCCAGGGTTTGACCGACGAGCGGGTCTATGGGAATACTTACGGCCACAGTATCGTCTGCGCGCAAGGCAGCGCCGTCCTCCGGGCACGCCTTCACATCATCCGCAAAATGCTGACCGCATGTAGGGCAATGAAGCATAACGATAACAAAAGATCGGGAAGCAAATGGCAATCCTTTCTTGCCATGAAAGCTCATTCGGCCAAAATGCTACCCGGTCTATAGCATAGTACACATTCGACTGATGTATGAAGCGAGGTGAGTTGTAAAGATAATGTAGAGTCTTTCTTTATTAAAAACTTGCCCGCGCCTGAATGAGAACTGCTCGAAGGTAAGCGGGAGATTATGCTATTCGAGATCACGTGGCGGCTCGGCGCGCTCCCCCGGCTTCGCTTATCTCAGGTAAATAAAGGTTCTCCAAGGGCTTTTGAATCCTTCCCGCCCGTCCTTGTCTATCGCCCAGACCCTCCAACGTCCCGGTTGTGCGCCGATGAACTCAAATTCATATTTTGTCTCAAGCAGGCCGGACATAGGCGAATTACCTGTGAGCTGCAACGGCTGAGGGTTGATGCATGTGCGCCCGTCTTTCACATCCCCTCGACACAGATCCACTTCAACCGAATATGAAAGAGCGCCTTCGACCGCAGACCACTCCAGCTTTGTGACTCGCGGGTAGTGTTCAAGCTCTATGTTATCTGCGGGAGATGTTTGAAGCGGCGCGGCAAGATTCACGCCCGCTTTTTTCTCAGCCTCGCTGAGCGCTTTATCAGCGGTTTCCTGACGCCGCTTGAGATGCATTTGTAATTCCAGCTTTGTGCCGGAAGCGACATAGACGGCACCTTCTTTATCCACGCCGCTGATGCCGAACCAGTCCTCATAACCATCCGCCGTAAGCCTTAAAGTGAAAGGTACATGCGGAGCCCAGACCTTGAATTTCCCCTCGGCGCTTTTAGCGTTGGTCTCTTTACAAACACGCGGGGCGGACGCATGGCATAAGGTGAATTTTATGTTGTCCACGGGCAGACCGGTCGCAGCATCGCTGGTGCTGCCGGTGAGTTGGCCGTTCTTCGAGGTCAGAAGAAGCGAGACGAAGGGACGAGCGTTATCCTGGCTGATAACTATTTCTGTGACGGATGGCGTCTGGGCTCTATAGAAGAAGAGATATTGCGCGACATAGCCGTCCGATTCCTTCTCAGGAACCAACAGGTATCTACCAGCTTTTTCTAGTTTGAGATTAAATCTCCCCTCCGTATCCGCCTTCGCGCAAATTGCGCCGCCGCCAGGTTTAGGCGCAAAGGCGCAGGCGCTCGCCTCCGGCACGCCGCGTCCCTGTCCGTCACGAATAGTACCGCTGATCACATAGGGAGACGGCGATTGAGCCAGGAGCGTTGTGACAAGCAGAGGGCAAGCGACAATAGCAAGGAGCGAAATCAATTTAAAGTTTTTTTTCATTGTAACGCCCTCAAGTCTTTCTTCAAATTGTTTCGCTGATTAGAGACTAAACTCCACCGGACTGATTATGTCGCCACTCGCCGTCGTTCAATCGCATAATACACCACATCCACATTGTAGTAATGCGCGTCTCTTTCGTACTTCATCCCGACTTTTTCCATGACGCGATATGAGCCGACGTTTTCCGGTCGTGCGATGGCGACGACGCGGTCGAGCTTTAATTCGTTAAAGCAGTAATCAATACTGGCCCTGGCCGCCTCCGTCGCGAGTCCCTGGTTCCAGTATGCTCGCGCCAGCAGATAGGCCACTTCGACCTCAGGCGTCTTTTCGAGCCTCTGAAGCCCACACCAGCCGATCAATTGCCGGTCAGCTTTGTGCACCAGAGCCCAGATGCCGAAACCGTGCCGATCCCAATGGCGCAGGATCGCGTCAATAGTGTTTTTGGTTTTCTCACGTGTACGCGGGCCGCTCGTGCCGAGATATTTCATCACCTCGGCGTCTCCCGTGATGTGGAAGAGAGCGTCCAGATCGTCCGGCGTAAACATACGTAAACGCATGCGTGAGGTTTCTATCTCCGGCATGAATTTTTTCCTTTAATCTTTTAATCAGTCGTCGCCTGCCACACCGGCTCGCTCGTGCGCGTGGATTTCCACTTCGCTCATCTTCTCAAGCGAGTTCTCGTTGCGGAGGCGATTCTCGTGAGCTGCGCGCACGAATGAGGCGAACAGGGGATGCGCGCTCAAGGGTTTGGATTTGTATTCGGGATGAAACTGGCAGCCTAGAAACCAGGGATGAACTTCGCGCGCCAGCTCGATAATCTCGACGAACTTGCCATCGGGCGAGATGCCGCTAAAATGCAGGCCAGCGCGCTCAAGCGTCTCGCGGAATTCCGGGTTGAACTCGAAGCGATGACGGTGGCGCTCGCTGATCTCTGCCGCGCCCTTGTAGATTTCGCGCGCCAGCGAAGCTTCCGATAACTGGCACGGCCACGCGCCCAGACGCATCGTGCCGCCCAGTTCCTCAACGTCAACCAGATCGCGTAGCTTGAAGATCACAGGATACGGCGTACTCTGATCAAACTCCGTCGAATCGGCGTCCTTCAGACCGCACATATTGCGCGCGTATTCGATGCAGGCCGTCTGCATCCCCAGACAGATGCCGAAGTAAGGCGTCCTTGTCTTTCTCGCGTATGCGATGGCTTTGATCATACCGGCGACGCCGCGTTTACCGAATCCGCCTGGGACGAGAATCGCATCGAAGTCGCGCAGGCGATCTTCGTAATCATCCTCCATCAACTCTTCGGATTCGATCCAGCGAATATCCACGCGTAGATTATTAGCGACGCCGCCGTGCGTTAAGGCCTCACGCAGGGATTTATAAGAATCCTCAAGCTCGACGTATTTGCCGACGATACCGATAGAGGTCTGTCCCGCGAGCGGCTCCCGGACGGTCGAGACCAGTTCGCGCCACTCTGCAAGCTCCGAATGCGGTGCGCGCTCATTCATTTTGAGCAAAGTGACGATCAATTCGTCCAGCCCCTGCTCATGAAAAGCGAGCGGCACTTCGTAGATCGTATCCACATCCTGCGCGGTGATGACCGCCCCTTCCTTGACGTTGCAGAAAAGCGCGATCTTGGCGCGCAGCTCGCGCGAAAGCACGCGGTCGGAGCGACAGAGCAGAATATCCGGCGTGATTCCGATCTGCATCAGGTCGCGCACGGAATGCTGCGTCGGCTTCGTCTTCAATTCACCGGCAGCAGCGATGTAGGGCACGAGGGTCAGATGTATAAAAATAGCGTTGCCATGCCCCTCTTCATTTCCCATCTGGCGAATCGCTTCCAGAAAAGGGAGCGATTCGATATCGCCGACTGTCCCGCCGATCTCGACAATAACGACATCCAGATTGTCCTCAAGGGCTACGGCGCGCACGGCCTCCTTGATCTCATTGGTGATGTGCGGAATAACCTGAATGGTTTTGCCCAGATAATCGCCGCGCCGCTCCTTCTCGATGACAGAGAGATAGATTCTGCCCGTAGTCCAGTTGTTCTTCTTCGACAGATGCGCGTGCGTAAACCGCTCGTAATGGCCGAGGTCGAGATCAGTCTCCGCGCCGTCATCTGTGACGAACACTTCGCCGTGCTGAAAAGGAGACATCGTGCCCGGATCAACGTTGATGTATGGGTCGAGCTTCATCAACGCGACGCGCAGGCCCCGCGTTTCCAGCAGGCAGCCGATTGAAGATGCAGCCAGCCCTTTGCCGAGACTGGAAACCACGCCGCCCGTCACGAAGATATATTTAGGCATCATCCACCTCAAGGAAGTAAAAAGGTAAAAGTAAAAAGGCAAAAGTGATTAAGGACAAAAGCAGGTAATAATCGAGTTTCTTCTGTAAAAGTGGTTTGCGGCCTCACTTATTCCTTTTTACTTTTGCCTTATCATCGAGCGCACGCGTTCTAAATCTTCCATCGTGTCAACGCCGATTGAGGGCGTGTTCGCCTCAAAGACACGAATCGTGACGCCGCGTTCGAGAGCGCGAAGCTGTTCAAGCGCTTCCGCCGTTTCCAAAGCAGATCGCTGCCATCCTGAGTATTCTAACAAAAAGGCGCGGCGATACGCATAAAGCCCCGTGTGCTTGCGAAAACGTTTGAGTAGTACGGGATCTCGCGCGAGCGCCCTTTCGAGACTTCCGTGCTGGCGTACGGCATCGCGCAGGTACGGGATGGGCCAACGCGAGAAGTATAGAGCACGCCCGCCCTTGTCCACCACGACCTTGACGACATCCGGGCTCAGCACATCTGCCGCGTCCGTAATCGCCTCGCAGGCGGTCACCATCAACGCTTCATCGTCGTTGATTATCTCGTCCACGGCGCGCTCAATCGTCCGGGGAGAGATCAGAGGCTCGTCGCCCTGAACGTTGAGGATTACGTCGGCCCCTTCAAGAGCGGCGGCAACTTCGGCCATCCGGTCGCTGCCCGTCGCATGATCGCTGCGTGTCATGATGGCCTCGAACCCCGCGCCGCAGACAGCATCACGGATGCGCTCGTCATCGGTCGCTACAATCGCACGCGCGACATTCCGCGCGGCCAGCGCGCGCTCCGCCACATGTATGATCATCGGGCGTCCGGCCAGATCAAGCAGCGGTTTGCCGGGCAAGCGCGTCGAAGCGTAACGTGCTGGGATAATGGCGACGACGTTTGGTTGGGAGTCTGAGACCGTGTGATTCACGGGAAAACACGATAACTCCCCGCCGAATGAAAAGCAAGGAGGAGGGAGGAAACAAAGGGATGAGGGATGAGGGCGGCAGCGATGAATAAGAAATTATTCAACTTGCAATGTCACACTTTCATCCCTCATCCCTCATCCCTCATCCCTGCTCTCGTTTGACAGCGCCGCGCCTGCGGGCTACCATGCCGCCTTTAGCAGACTGAACTGATTTTCGATGTTCTGACATCCGTCATTACTAAATCAGCTACAAACTGAGCGTCAAAGCTGAATACTGATTGCTGATTACTGACCACCTTCAAATTTATGGGTTTCGCAACACTAGCAGTACATGCCGGGCAGGATGAGAAAGACCCCGCGACGGGCTCCGTCACTGTTCCGATCTATCAAACCTCGACCTACCAGCAGGAGGGACTGGGCCGTCACAAGGGCTTCGAGTACGCGCGCACGCAGAACCCGACACGCCTCGCCCTTGAACGCAACATCGCTGCGCTTGAGGGCGCGCGCTTCGGTTACGCTTTCGCTTCCGGCATGGCGGCGATAGACGCCACGCTCAAGCTCGTCAAAGCAGGCGAGCATGTGATCGTCTCAGATAATACGTACGGGGGCACGTTTCGCCTCTTCACACGCATCCTGGCGAACTACAATATCGAGTTTGATTTCGTTGATACATCGGACGCGGCGAACGTCGAGGCCGCGATAAAAGAGAATACGCGGATGGTGTTTGTAGAGACGCCGACCAATCCCGTGATGATCGTCACAGACCTTCAGGCGGTCTCGGATGTGGCGCATCGTGTCGGCGCGCGCGTGGTTTGCGATAATACTTTTATGTCGCCATATTTGCAGCGTCCCCTCGATTTTGGTGTTGACATCGTAGTGCATTCCACTACTAAATACCTGAACGGACATTCGGACGGCGTGGGCGGCATCGTCGTTTTGAACAACGAAGAGGACGCCCAGTGGATCGCCTTTGTACAAAACAGCGCTGGTGCGATACTCTCGCCCTTCGATTCCTTCCTCGTGCTCAGGGGGACGAAAACCCTGGCGCTCAGGATGGTACAGCATGATGCTGCGGGGCGTGCAGTGGCGGCCTTTTTGGAAGAACATCCCAAGGTACAGAAGATTTATTATCCGGGCTCGCTCTCGCACCGCCAGCATGATCTGGCAAAGCGGCAGCAAAAAGGTTTTGGCGGGATGGTGGCCTTCGAAGTCGGATCGCTTGAGGCTGCGCGCACCGTGCTCGAATCTGTTAAGCTATGCACGCTGGCTGAGAGCCTCGGCGGGGTTGAAACTTTGATCTCACATCCGGCGACGATGACTCACGCTTCCGTGCTGCCGGAAACGCGCGACCGTCTCGGTATTACAGACGGGCTGGTGCGTATCTCGGTCGGTATCGAAGATATTGATGATATTATTGCGGATTTGGATCAAGCGCTGAATAAAATACAGTGATAAGTGAGAGGGGCACATGACAAGCTGAAGGCTTGTTTTCACTCATCACTCATTACTCGTCACTTAACATATGATTATAGAACTTCACGCAAAATCTGACGTTGGTCGTGTACGGCGTGGAAATGAAGACAATTATCTTCTGCTTGATCTGACGAGCAGCAAGTCCTGGACGGGCTCCGACGGCGCAGAGCCGCCCGAAGAGCTGCGTAATATCGAGCCGGGTGATAAAGGCGTAGTCTTTGTCGTTTCCGATGGCATGGGCGGCGCGCTCGCTGGCGATGTCGCGAGCCGCATGGCGGTGGAGACCGTGCGCGAAATGCTCACCGGTGGCGACGACGGAGAAGGCGAGCCTTGCGAGGAGGGAACGCCGCTGGTCGAATGCCTGCGTAATGCGACCGTCTATGCCAACCTCGCAATTCATCACAGGAGTCAGGAAGATACGCGTTGCAGCGGTATGGGCGCGACCTTTACCGGCGCTGCCGTCAAGAATGATGTGCTTGATCTGGTTCAGGTCGGTGACAGCCGCGCGTATGTGCTGCGCGGAGATCAAATTCGTCTCGCGACCAAGGATCAATCGCTCGTTCAGCAGTTAGTTGATGTGGGCCAGATCAGCGAGGAAGAGGCCGAGACTCACATGTTTCGCAATGTGATCCTGCAGGCCCTGGGCGCGCAGAACGAGCTTACGCCCGTTACAGGCCGCATTCGCATCCGGCGCGATGACATGCTTTTGATGTGCAGTGATGGACTTTCCGGCAAGCTGCGCGCAGAAGATATGCTGCGCATCATCACAGAAGCAAAGGGCGACCTGAGCGGCGCATGCAGCGCGCTTATTGACGAGGCTAATCATCGTGGCGGTGAAGACAATATCACGGTTGTGCTGGCGCGCTTTGTAGGCGATGACCTGGAAGAGCCCACAGCGGCGCGGATTACGGTCGAATTGCCCCCGATAGAGGAAGATACCACGCTTGGCGATACGGAATCGCCCGCCTCCGAAGCTCCCACAGAAATTCCGTAGGGCTCGCATCCTCGGTCTCAAAAACAATCCGTCAAAATGTTGACAAGCGCGCCTTGCAATCGGTAACATCCGTTTCGTTTCAATATCCGAAGCGCCAGGCGCGAGCAGTTTCCACAAAGCTCTTTATTATCAGGCCAGGAGCCGACTGCTCGAAATTGAATCTATCACGCAGGCGGCGCGCTTCCCTGACGCGGCACGCCCAGCGCATCTTTTGCCCCTCCCCGAGTGTTCCTGTCGGCTTCAATCGGAGGGGCATCATCTGACACCTGAGCAGCATTTCTTTACCCGATGTAGATTTCCCGTCCATTTCAGGATGGATTCGCATGACCAACCCTTCAGACCTGCGCGTCTCGTACCTGCGGCGTCCGTTTTAAGACAGGCGGCAGCAGTCGAGGCGGCGGCTGATTTCCCCGGGTTGTTCCCCAACCCGACTTCAGTAGCGCGAGTGCGCCGCCAGTGTCCCATAAGATCTTTTGACCAAAGCGGCTACGCGCTCAGAAAGATTATGAGGAGGATTTTCACACCATGTTTCGACGCTTGTTAAAGAAGAAAGTAGTTTTTCTCGCAGCCGCCTTCGCGGCTATCACTGCGCTGGCGATTCCCATGACGACCCAACCCAGCGCCGCAGATGATCTGACGGGCCGCGAGCTTTTGAGCGTGACGCGCGTCGCTCAGGGAGGCAGCGAGTATGCCGCCTTGCAGTATGTGACGGCGCGCAGCGGCGGCTTCGTCAACGTGGCTGCCATCGCCACACCCGGAGCATCCGCTATCGCCGGAATGGTTGAGCTACGGCTTAACGTCACAGATTATCAAGATCGCGACCTCCGTCGCCGTCTGGATATCGCCCCGGCAGGCGGGATTATCGCCGGCCCGACCTTCCTCGTTTACACCGGCACGGAGGGCGGCGGTATGTTCTCCGGCAATCCCTTCCGCGTGAGCGAAGTGACGGCCTCGCGCCAGTGGGCGCTGATGGGCTTCGGCACTCTCAATCGCGCCGTTGACGGCCAACTATTCACGGCTCGCCAGCGCGACGAGATGGGCAATTATGTGGTTGAAGTCAAATTCAACCCGACCGATACGGTTCGCTACTACATCAGCAAGAATAACTTCCTGATCACCAAGGTTCAGACGCGCTACAACAGCCGCGTCATGGTTGAAGAGGATCGCAGCGATTATCGAAGAGTGAGCTGCATGATGCTTCCTTTTCGCATCGTCACCAAGTTGCAGGGTCAGCGTCTGGCTGATCTGACGATTGACAGCTACGATCTGCAAACGGCTGTGCCTGTGGCGACCTTTACCATCGCCGTAAGGCCCTAAACACCTGAGCAGGGTTTATAGAGACAGGTAAAATAGAATCGGCGCGGCCGTCACTAGACGGTAGCGCCGATTCTATTTTTCTTCCGAGAGATGGAATACGGAATTATCTTAAGCCCTACCGGGTCAAGACTGTTCTTCGCCTTCAGTAATAGATGTTTGCCGCCAGTCCCGACCCTGCCCTATCCTTCGGACGTAAATTGATGCGCCCTGCACTCGTTCGACTTCGACACGCTCGCCGGCTTCGAGCGGTTCCTCGCCCAACGCCGGATATGCCGTCCACGTTGAACCGAAGACTTTGACAGCCCCCTCGTTGAGCGCGCCTTTGCTGGAAGAAACGACCGTGCCGATCTTTCCCGGCAGCGCATCAACGCCTGACTTGAGGTCCTCTCCGGTTTTTTCCCGCGAGAAATAGTTGACGAAGATAGTGCGCGAGGCGGCCGTGAGCGCTACCGAGACGAAGATAAAAATCAGAAACTGTAACGGCAAACTGTCGAGGCCGAGGAGGCCTGCGAAAGCGGCGGCGAGCGCTCCGATCCCGAACCACAACAAGACGAAGCCCGAAGTAAAAATTTCAGCGATAATGAGGACAACGCCGAGCACCGTCCATAAAATCCATGCAAGGTTATCCATTCTTCTTCTTTCAGCCTCTAAACAGGTTCTTCATAATAAACCAGATGTTGGCAGGCCGCTCGGCAAGGCGTCGCATAAAGTACGGATACCAGTGCTTGCCGTAGGGCACGTAAACGCGCACAGGGTAGCCGTCACGCGCCAATTTCTCTTGAAGATCGCGCCGCACGCCGTAGAGCATCTGAAACTCGAAAGCATCTTTGACGATTCCTTCGCTCTTCATATAACGAATCGTGGCGTTGATCATATTCGGGTCGTGCGTCGCGATACCATGATACACGCCCGATGACAAAAGGAGTTTCATCACTCGCACGTAATTATCATCCACATCTTTTTTATCAGGAAAGGCGACCTCCGGCGGCTCGTTATACGCGCCCTTGCAGATGCGTATGCGCGCGGGAATCTTGAGCAGGTCAACAGCATCATCGTAGGTGCGGCGCAGGTAGGATTGCAGGACGATGCCGACATCATTCAAGCCGAACTCTGCGCGCAGGCGCTTGAAAATATCTATCGTCACCTGAGTGACCGCAGAGCCCTCCATGTCTATGCGGACGAAGATGCCGCGCCGCGCCGCATCGGCAACCACCTCGCGTGCGTTGCTGTAGGCTAGCTCAGGATCTATCTCAAGGCCGAACTGGGTGAGTTTGATTGATATATTCGAGCGGATTCCCGTCTCATCTATGCGCGCCAGAATATTTAGATACTCCCGCACCTCCGCTTCAGTCTCCGAGGCATTGGCGACCGATTCATTGAGATGATCGAAAGATGCTGTGCAGCCCTTACCGTTGATCTCGCGAATGGCGGCGATGGCCTCTTCGATATCCTCTCCGGCCACAAAGCGCGTGGTCATTTTCTTGAACGGGCGAAAGCGCGTCGCGAAATCTTTGAGCCCTTCACGGCGTGACAGATATAGGAGGGCGTTTCTCGTAACCATCTTTGTTAATGACAAGCGGTGTGCGGCTGGAAAGTAAGCCTTGGACTTTCTCGCCTCTCGCTTCGCGCCTGTCAGTCTCTACCTTTCATTTTTCCTGATCACTTGTTACTCATCACTGCTGTGGTATGCTTGGCGACGCAGATCAATCGCCTCGCATAATCAGACGACAAAAGAACTGTACGGTAAACGACGGGCGACCGCCGAAGGAACACTGGAACGCATGCGCTGGAAGCTATTATTGATTGCCTCGCTCGTCGCCACGCTGATCGGCGCAGGCGCACCGCTCGGCATCGTGTTCGGACTACCCGGCTCCGCCAATCATCTTATCGAGCCAGATATCTTTATCCTCAGCACACTGCTGATCCCGGTCGCGGCGATTACAGCGGCGGGCTTTTTCGTTTATCGCCACACGTCGCGCCGACGACAGATTCAAGCCGTGATAACCGTGCTGTTAGCCACGCTACTGACGCTGGCCGCCTTGATCTTCGGTTCGATATTGTTGTCGAAACCCGCGCCCGCGACAGAGCCCGCGCCGCGCCGCAATGTCGGATAAAAGAGCTTCGGCAGCATAAGTGAATCGCGCATGGGCAAGCAAGCTCCCCTTTCTACGAGGCAAGCGTTCGTTAAAACTCACCCCGCTCCGAGACCGATCTCTTTCTGCACAGGACGCAGAGCGTCAATTACGAAGCGAATGTGTTCGTCCAGCTCGACGCCCAGTTCCATGACACCCTGCCGTATATCATCTCGGTTGACGGTGCGCGCGAAGGCTTTGTCCTTCAACTTCTTCTTAACGGAGGAGACTTCCAGATCATCCAGGCTGCGGGAGGGACGAACCAGCGCGCACGCGACGAGAAAGCCGCACAGTTCGTCCGTCGCAAACAGCGCGCGAGCCAAAAGTGTGTCACGCGGCACCCCCGTATAGGCGGCATGGCCCATGATGGCGCGGATCATACGATCAGGGTAGCCGCGACCGCACATAATATTCGCGCCCTTGAATGGGTGACCGCCTTCCGGGTCAGGAAACATCTCATAGTCGAAATCATGCAGCAGCCCCGTGATACCCCATTCGTCCACGTCAGCGCCCGCCTCGCCATAACGCCCAGCGCAGGCGCGCATCGCCGCCTCCACAGCCAGCGCGTGCTTACGCAGGCTGTCCCCCTTTGTATATTCGCAAAGTAATTCCCAGGCGTCGCTTCGATCAGGCACTTTCAATTGCGGAATGCGGATTGCGGATTTGAAGAAAGCTGTTTTAAATCCGCATTCTGCATTCCGCATTCATCCTTCCTTCAGTATTTCTCGCGAGAGAACAATGCGTTGTATCTCGCTGGTTCCTTCGTAGATGGTAGTGACGCGCGCATCGCGGTACATTCGCTCGACAGGGTAATCGCGCGAAAAACCGTTACCCCCGTGAATCTGAACGGCGTCGGCGCAGACACGGTTGGCCGTTTCCGAGGCGTAAAGCTTAGCCATCGCAGCGTAGAACCCTGTGCGCTTGTGGCCCGCGTCCTTCATCGCGGCGGCGCGAAGCGTGAGCAGGCGAGACGCATCCGTCTCAGTCGCCATATTGGCGAGCTTGAACTGAATAGCTTGAAACTCTGCGATGGGCTGGCCGAACGCATGACGCTCCTTCGCATATTTTAAAGATTCGTCAAGCGCGCCCTGGGCAATGCCTGTCGAGAGAGCGCCGATGCCGATGCGACCGTTATCAAGGCTGTTGAAAGCAACCCTCAGACCGTTGCCTTCGCCGCCTAGCACATTCTCTGCGGGAACGCGAACATCCTCAAAACTCATCTCGGCGGTCTGCGATGCCCGTTGGCCCATCTTATGCTCGATGGCGGAGACGGCCAGACCGGGAGTGTCGCCCTCGACGATGAAGGCAGTGATCTGCGGTTTACCACCACCCTCGCGCCCCGTGACGGCCATCACAATGTATGTATGAGCCTCGCCGCCGCTCGTGACCCATGACTTGGTGCCGTTGATTATAAAATGATCGCCATCGCGAACGGCGCGGGTGCGCAGGTTGGTCGCGTCCGAGCCGGCCTGCGGCTCCGAAAGACAAAATGCGCCGAGCGTCTCGCCTTTCGCCAGGGGAACGAGATATTTCCTCTTCTGCTCGTCTGTGCCGAAGCCGAGGAGAGGATAGCAGCAGACGGAATTTGTGACGCCGACAATGACGCACACGGAAGAGTCCGCGCGCGCGATCTCCTCAAGGGCAAGGGCGTATGCGACCGTATCGAACCCTGCGCCGCCCCATTCCTCCGGGATAATCATCCCCAGAAGCCCCATCTCCGCCAGCCCCTTCAACTGCTCGCGCGGAAAACGTGATTGTTCGTCGTATTCATGCGCGCGCGGCGCGACTTCGGCAGCGACAAATTCCCGCACAGTTGCCTGTACCATCCGCTGCTCTTCGGAAAGCTCAAAATGCACAGCAGTGAAGCTCCTTTTTTGCACTGAAACTAGCACGAGAGAGAGAGATGGACAAGCCTTCGGTTGCCACCCCTGCCAGCTTGCCGCGCGTTTTCCGGATCAACTACAATAGCGCACGTGCTAAGTGTCCCGGTCAACAGACGATGAAACCACTCCTGCTCGCGGTACTCGCCGCTTATATCGTGGCGGCGATTCATTCCGTCCTTGCGTTCATCAATAAACGTCGCGCCGTCGAGCGTGTGGCGTTTCTTTCGCTGGCCGTCGGCTTCGTGCTGCACACGGCATCGCTCATCACAGACTGGACGCAGGAGGGACACTATCCGCTCTTCGGTCTGCGCGAAACGTTCTCGTTTCTGGCCTGGACGCTGGTCATCATCTATCTTTTGATGTTGGGCCGTTACCGCGCCACGGCGCTCGGAAGTTTTATTATGCCGCTCGTCGCGTTGCTGACATTCATCGCGACCGTCACCAGCAATAAAGTGACCTCGCCCGGCACGGTGATGGAAAGCGGAGCGGCATGGCTTTTTCCCGTCCATACGACGATGTTGTTGTTCGCCTACGCCTGCTTCTTCGTCGTTTTTATCGCGAGCCTTATGTATTTGGTGCAGGAACGCGAGTTGAAGCTAAAAACATTCGGCGCATTCTTTCACCGCCTGCCGTCGCTTTCGACCATCAACGAGATCGCGAGCCATGCGGCGGGGATCGGGCTAACGCTATTAACGCTCGGCATTGCGACCGGGATGCTCTGGTCTTCGTCGCGCGACGGTCGCCTGTGGCACAATGATCCGAAGGAGATTTTCGCGGCCCTGACATGGCTGCTCTACCTCGTGCTGATTCTTTATCGTGCCAGTGCAAGCTGGCGCGGCCGCAGGGCTGCATGGATGGGCGTCGCCGGTTTCGCGCTCGTCCTTTGCACTTTTTTTGGAACAAGACTGATGGGAACCTATCACGTGTTCGGATGAAAAAAGCACTTAGCAATCAGTAGTCAGTTATCAGCTCTTTGCTTTTCACTGACTACTGATTGCTGATTACTGACAACTTCTTTTATGTCCATCGTACTCGTCGGACTCAATCACAAAACCGCGCCGGTTGCGGTGCGCGAGCGGCTCGCTTTCTCGGACGAAGCGTGTGCCGCCGGCCTTCGCGCGCTTGTTGACGGCCAGGTCGTGCGCGAAGGATTGATCGTCTCGACATGTAATCGCGTTGAAGTCCTGACGGCGACGGGAGCAGAGGGCGCTATCGAAGGCACTGAGCGTATCGCCCGCTTCCTGAGCGATGCGCGCTCGGTTCCGCCCGAATTGATCACAGAGCATCTCTATAGTCACGCGGATGATGAAGCCGTGCGCCATGTCTTTCGCGTAGCTTCTTCTCTCGATTCAATGGTAGTGGGCGAGCCGCAGGTACTGGGACAGGTTCGACGCGCCTACTCGCTGGCGGTCGAGACGGGGACTGCCGGGCGCGTCCTCAATCGCCTCGTGCATCACGCTTTTCGTGTCGCCAAGCGCGTGCGTTCCGAGACGGGCATTGCGGCCTCCGCCGTCTCGATCAGCTACATGGCGGTCGAGCTTGGACGCAAAATATTCGGCTCGCTCAAAGGGCGTACGGTGCTACTTATCGGCGCAGGCGAAATGGCTGAGCTGGCCCTGCGTCACCTGATCAACGCCGGGGCAACGCGCGTTCTGGTCACGAATCGTACGGACGAGTCGGCGCACAAGCTCGCTCAAGAATTCGGCGGCGAGGCGGTTGATTTTGCGCGGCTCTCGACGCACTTAGCCGAAGCCGATGTCGTTATCTGTTCGACCGGCTCGCCCGACTATATCCTGACGCCCGCACTTGCACGCGAGGCTTTGGAGAAAAGACGCAATCGCCCGTCGTTTTTGATAGACATCTCCGTCCCACGCAATATAGACCCGGCGGTCGGCCAAATCAGCAATCTTTTCGTCTTCGACCTGGACGATCTAGAAGCCTTTATCGCCTCGAACATCCGCGCGCGCGAGCGCGAGGCCGAGCGCGCAGAGTTGATCGTCGAATCAGAGGTGATGCAATTTCAGCAGGCGCTGCGCGCACTCGACATCGGCCCGACGCTCGGCGCGCTCCGGCAGAGACTGCAAGACATAGCGCGCGACCAGCTCAAACGCCAGCGCCCAAGGCTGGGCCAACTCTCGCCCGAACAGGAGCGGGCCATCGAAGCCCTGCTCCTGTCCACCGTTAATAAAATCTCGCATCCACTCATACACGGCATGCGCCGCTCCTACGACACCGGCGAAGAGGAGAACATACGAGCGTGGCGGGAAATCTTCGGCCTTGAGACAGAAGGTGGGACTCTGGAACAAAGGTTTGATGAATCGGATTCGGAGATTGATCCCTGACTATCGTCTCCCGTCGTTCTTCTTGCACGTACCCGCGCATCGAAGAATGAGCGGGGCCGCTCTTTTAACCGGATGAAAAATCGTCTCGTCATCGGCTCACGCGGATCGAAGCTCGCGCTCTGGCAGGCGGAGTGGGTTCGGTCGAACCTCTTAGCGCTCTCCCCGCAGACAGAGGTACATATCGAGATCATTAAGACCAGCGGCGACGTATTGAAAGACGCGCCGCTCTCTATCATTGGTGGGAAAGGCGTCTTTACCAAAGAGATAGAGGAAGCCTTGCTTGACGAGCGCATTGATCTGGCCGTCCATTCGCTCAAGGACCTGCCCACACAACTCCCCGCAGGGCTGGCAATCGCCGTTATCACCGAGCGCGAAGATGCGCGTGATGCTCTGGTGCTGCGTGAAGATATAGGGAAGGTCTTTCCATCTCTTGATATCTTGCCCGCCGGGGCTGTCGTGGGGACTTCAAGCCCACGGCGGCTGGCACAGTTGAAGCACCTACATTCTCATTTGAGGGTTAAAGAGTTACGCGGGAACGTTGATACGCGGCTGCGCAAGTTAGATGCCGGTGAATATGATGCGATCATCCTTGCTGTGGCCGGACTCAGCCGCTTAGGATTCGCACATCGCATTAGCCACCGCATTCGACCCGGAAAGATGCTTCCGGAGGTTGGACAGGGCGCTTTAGCCATCGAGATACGCGCAGGTGAAGCAGGTATTCATGATTTTCTTGCGCCGCTCGATCATGAGCCGACGCGCGCCGCATGCACCGCTGAACGCGCTCTGCTTCGCGCGCTTGGTGGGGGCTGCCAGTTGCCCATTGCTGCGCACGCAGTAGTCCATGAAGACCATCTAAAGTTGGACGGCCTGGTGGCAGAGCCCTCCGGTAAAACCATGATACGCGAAGCGATCCAGGGCAAAGCATACGAGGCATCGCAATTGGGCGAGGCATTAGCAGGCCGCTTACTCGAACGTGGGGCAAACTCGCTGCTCGCCGGGTTGAATATTTAAACGAAATTCTTTCAGAACTCTTTCAAGCGATTTATCCTGCAATGATTGATAGCAAGACCGGCATTCCACAACAGACAATGCAGCAGTCGTTCAAACCTTTAAACGGGCGCACCATTATCATTACACGGGCAAGGGCGCAGGCCGCAGAGTTTATCAGTGAACTTGAACGCTACGGGGCGCGCGTGCTGGCCTGCCCGACCATCGAAATTGTCGAGCCGGAGAGTTACCGCCCTCTTGATGAAGCGATTGAAAATCTCTACGGTTATGACTGGCTGATCTTTACGAGCGTCAATGGCGTTGACCATTTCCTGCGCCGACTGGAGGCAGTCGGGCATGAGGTGAGCGAGTTGGACGACTTGAGAGTGTGCGCCATCGGCGAAGCGACAGCCGAGCGTTTGCGCGAGGCCCACATACATGTGGACGTTGTCCCCTTACAATTCAAGGCCGAAGGGGTCTTCGATGCGCTTGCAAGCTTTCTCGGCGGGCAAGAGAATCTTGGCGGCCAGAATTTCCTGATCCCGCGCGCAGCGGTTGCGCGTGATTATCTGCCGCGCTCTCTGGTGGCTGCCGGAGCGCGCGCAGACGTAGTCGCCGCCTATCGCACCGTTCAGCCGAACTCTTCCGAGCGCGGGCGCGTCGAAGCAATGCTTACGGGCGGCGCGGTTGATTGCATTACCTTCACCAGTTCCTCGACCGTCAACAATTTCTCACTGATGTTTGAGACGACCGACCTGAGCGCAATACTCGAAGGCGTCCGCATCGCGTGCATCGGCGACATCACATCGGCGACCGCCAATCAATATGGACTGCGCACAGATATTCAGCCGGAGGAATACACTATTCCTGCGCTCGCGCGTGCGATTGCCGATTACTATGCGAAACTCGGTTAGCGATACTAATAGGTTTACTTTCCGTTGAGTATTAGGAATATTGAAATTCACCACAGAGACACAGAGAACACGGAGGAAGCACAGAGGCTTGAATGCTTAACCCTCTGTGTTATCACTGTGTCCTCTGTGCCTGCGGTGGTGAGTTATCAACTATAAGTTCATTCAACAATCAGCCAGTCCTCAAATTTCGCGCTGCTTTCTCGATGACCGGGTCAAGTTAAATCCCCTGCCCCTATGCTAAACTTCGCCTATGGCGAAGGGACGCATTCTCATTGTTGATGATGAGCCGGTTGTGGCAAACGTCCTGCGTGAACAAGTGGTTGCGTGGGGCTACGAGGCCGTGACCGAAGCCGACGGGTTGGCCGGGCTCAAGCGCGCCGAAGAATTCCTCCCTTCCGTTGTCATTACAGACGTTTTGATGCCGCGACTCGACGGCTTCGGTCTACTGCGCGAGTTACGCGAGCGTTATCCGGAGATGGCCGTCATTCTTTTGACCGGGCAGGGATCGGTGGAGATGGCTCTGCGCGCCATTCAGGTCGAGGGAGCGTATCACTATTTTGAAAAACCGATTGACATGCACAAGCTGCGAGTCGCCGTCGAGAATGCCATGGAGTACGGCGAGACGCGGCGCGAGAACGAGGCCCTGCGCCGGCAGCTTCGTGACCGTGGAGCATTCGGCCAACTTGTCGGCAACTCCGATGCGATGCGCCGGATTTACGCTTTAATCGAGCAGGTCGCCCCTTCTTCCGCTTCCGTCCTCATCACGGGCGAATCAGGCACAGGCAAGGAATTGGCCGCGCGCACCATTCATAACCTGAGCCCGCGAAAAGATTCTCAATTCGTCGCCATTAACTGTTCGGCGATTCCCGAAACACTGATGGAGTCCGAGCTGTTCGGGCATGAGAAGGGTGCTTTCACTGGCGCGGCGGCGCGGCGGCAGGGCTGCTTCGAGCTGGCAAATGGCGGGACGCTTCTTCTGGATGAGATCGGCGAGATGCCGACGCTCCTGCAAGCAAAGCTGCTGCGCGTTTTAGAAGAGCGCACAGTGCGCAGGCTCGGCAGCACGCAGGAGATTTCGATAGATGTTCGCCTGCTCGCGGCGACCAACAAAGACCCGCACGAGGCCGTCCATGACGGTCATTTCCGCGAAGACCTGCTCTATCGCCTCAACGTCATTACGATTGAGATGGCGCCGCTCAGAGAGCGTAAAAGCGACCTGCCGCTCCTGGCCCAGCACCTCGTCACGCAGCTATCGGAGCGTCACAGGCGCCCCGCTCGCTTCTTTTCCCCAGCGGCGCTCGAAGCCCTCAGGTCTCACTACTGGCCCGGCAATGTGCGCGAGCTACGCAATGTCGTCGAGCGCGCCGTCATTATCTGTTCCGGCGAAGAGATCGAAAGACATCACCTCGCCCCTTATCCTGTCGAACAGCGCGAGCGCGTCCGGCAGGAGGATACGATCACAATGCCCATCGGCACGCCCATCGAGGAGATGGAAAGACAGATGATCCTTCGCACATTACACAAGACCGAAAATAATAAGACGCGCGCCGCAGAGCTGCTGGGCATCAGCCTCAAGACACTGCACAATAAGCTGCGCCTTTATCGCGAGCGCGGACTGTTGCAGGAGGGCGATAATCTTCGCGGGCGGCAAACAGCGTCCCCAACAGAGGGCCGGTGAGCCTAAGTGAAAAGCGCTAGACCCTTTTGCACAACCAATTCGCCCTCATCCTTGCTTTCATCACTCTTCTCAGATTAGATTTTGTGTCTTAGTATGTACTCGCTCTTGAATAACTGCGCCCCTCGGAGCGCAAACACTGTTTGACCATAGCTTGCCTTTTTAGAACGTCATTTTTGCAGGTGAGAGGGTGATCAAATGAAGCGTGGAATCGCTTTGCGATTAATAATCGTCATCGCGTTCACAACACTCTTTTGCGTGTTTGCCAGTCGCGCAGGCGCAGGCCGCAACGAAACAGTCTTGCGCTCCGCCACCTCTCAGGAAAATACGTGTGACATCCCTTTTCCGCTTCCCAACCCGAGCGAGATTGGCGTGAAGAAATTTGAAAAAATTCTGTACGCCTTTCTCGAAAAAGGTTGTTACAAAAAGTGGATTGCAGATTCGCAGATACGCAACACAGGGCCGTTCATCAACGGCATCTCTTACGGCACGCATCCGGCTGTAAAAATTTACTATTCGCCTGAAGCGTGGGACTGGCTGAAGATCAGAAACAGGCAGGGCGACGTTGCAGACGGCGCGATCATCGTCAAAGAGATGTTTCCGCCCCCGGCCAAAGAAGGCTCTAAGCTGACGGGCTGGACGGTGATGGTCAAGGATAAGAAAGGGTCTTTCGATGGCTGGTTCTGGTCATATCACGCGCCCGGCTACGCTCCCACCAATCCAGACATAGATTATCCTGACTCCGGCTTCGGGCTTTATTGCATCAGATGTCACGCTTCCGCCGAAAAGGAGTCAACCTTCCTTGCGCTCAAGAATGTGGAAGGCGATCCGATCTCATTCAACATCCTCATGCCGACGATGAAGCCGCAGCAGCCGCTCAAAAAAGATTTTCATGAGCAGGTGGCGACGACCGAGCAGGTTATTGGCGGCCCGTTCCCGACGCCTCGTAAATCTCCTGACCCGAATTTTTTAAAACTCTACAAAGACATATCAATTGTTCCGGCCCATGAAGTCAAACGCTTTCCCGGCGAGTCGCTGGATCACGTCGTGCCTGGCCCGCGCGGGCCAGAGAGCTTTCTCACTTCAAGCCAGTGTATCGGCTGTCACTCGGCTTCGAATGAGAACATGGCTTTCCTGTTTGAAGACCCGAAGTTCAAGCCGATAAATCTTTCGCCTTACACGGAATGGCGTGCTTCGATGATGGGGCTGGCCGGGCGCGACCCGATCTTTCACGCGCAACTGGAATCCGAAAAAGCGCGGTTTCCATCTCAGGCAGAATTTTTTGATAACACTTGTTACAGGTGTCACGGTGTGATGGGCCAGCGGCAAATAGAGCTTGATAAGAACAAGCCTTTTGAGCACGGCATGGTTTACGCGCTGCCGGGCGAGCCGAATGGCAAGTATGGCTCGCTCGCACGCGACGG
Organism: Pyrinomonadaceae bacterium; assembly: GCA_046714695.1. Lineage (GTDB taxonomy): Bacteria > Acidobacteriota > Blastocatellia > Pyrinomonadales > Pyrinomonadaceae > DASQYE01. The sequence goes on along the minus strand of JBKKAL010000078.1, from coordinate 46,709 downwards.
CGTCTCCTGCGCCGCGTGTCATCAAATGTCCAAAGAGGGCCTGGGCAAGCCGGAAACTTTCACAGGCCAGTTCAAGTTAGACCCGTTCAACGTCGTCAACGGCCCGTATGAAGAGGTTGCAACCCTGCCGATGAAGAACGCGCTCGGCATCACCCCGCGTTACGGCGAGCATATTAAATCATCCGCGATGTGCGGCAGTTGTCACACGGTCATCCTCCCCGTCTTCGATAATAAGGGCAAGCAGTTCAAGGACAAGAGCGGCCAGCCCAAAGCATTTCACGAGCAGACGACTTATCCGGAATGGCAAAACAGCATTTATCAGAACGAACGAGAGCCGATGAATCATGCGACCGTGAAGACCTGTCAAGACTGCCATATGCAGACCACTTTCAACGGCCGGCAACTCACCTTCCGCGTCGCCAACATAGAAGATAACAACTATCCTTACGCGGATCACCGCGCGCCGGATAAAGAGATCACCGTGCGCGTGCGCGATAAATTCTCAAGACACACGCTCATCGGCATCAATCAATTCGCCACGATGATGTTCCAGCAGTTTCCGGACATCTTAGGCATACGCACAGCCGATTACATGTATGCGGAGGGGGTGCTTGGCCTGCTCACGGCGCAAAGCTCCAGCTATAAGTTGGCGCGTGAAGAGACGGCGAAGATAGAAGTTTCAACTCTCAAGCAAACCGATCAACACCTTGAAGCTTCAGTCCACATCGAAAACCTTGCGGGGCACAGTCTGCCTTCCGGCGTCGCGTTTCGCCGCGCCTTCATCGCTTTTGAAGTCCTGGACGGCGCAGGTGAAGTCATCTGGGCTTCGGGACGCACCAACAGCGTCGGCGCAATCGTCAAAGGCACGAGCGACGAAGTTCTTCCCACTGAATTGCTTTACGACCCCGTCACCAGAAAGCAGGTCTTTCAGCCGCATCATGAGGTGATTACAGATGAAGGTCAGGTGCAGATTTACGAAGAGCTGATGGCCGACACAACAGGAAAAATCACCACCAGCTTTGTCGCCTCGGACAAACACGTCAAGAACAATCGCCTGTTGCCGAAAGGCTGGCGGCCCGACGGGCCTTTAGCAGAATTCACCGGCCCGCACGGCGAAGCGGCACAAGACCCCGAATACGTCACCAAAAACCCGCTCGGCTCAAGCGGCTCCGACACGCTCATCTATCGCGTCCCGCTCAACGAGAAAACACGAAAGGCCGCTTCCGTGCGGGCTGTGCTCTATTATCAATCCATTCCGCCCTATTACCTGAAAGAACGCTTCGCCACAGGCAAAGGCCCTGAGACCAAGCGACTCGCCTATCTCACCAGCCACCTGACGGTCGAGCGCACTCCGGTGAAAGATTGGAAACTGTTTCTAGTCTGCGCCACGCGCCGCATCGGTGAAGGGACAAGCGCGGGTTGCGAACAATGAGCGTGCAGGAAGCTTTGCTCATTATGCTATCACCTTCACCAACAGTTGCGACTCGGATTGTCAGGAATAAAGGTTTTGTAATTTATCTTGAAGTAACCTGCATGCGGCTTCTTGAGGTCAATTCTTACTGAGCATTGCTCTCATCGTTTGCGTGAGGCTGAAGGAGAGCGATGCATCAGTTTCTTAGTCAGGTCAGTGCTGAGTACGGTCTGCATGGCGAAGCGCATGCTGGGATTGCGATTCAAGAGTCGGCTGAGTTCTGCTTTTGACCATGAGAGGTAGCGTGTCGGTTCGACTGCGCGGACGGTCGCCGTTGCTGCGCCGCCCGTGATAAAGCTCATCTCGCCGATAAAGCTCCCATCTTTCAATTGGGCTAGCGTCTGCCCCTCCGATTCGACGCTCACGAGGCCGTTATAAATCAACATCACGTCATCGAGGGGTTTGGCTTCAATAGCTAACACCTCATCTTTCTTCGCTTCCAGCCAGCCTCCCACTCTCAGCAGTTTCATAAACTCGAAGGGCGCGAAATTTTTGAACAGCGTTTCGTAAAGCTCCTTTTCCTCTTCGGTGAAATCAACCTCGCTGCGTTCCTTCATGATGACTCCGATTTGCACGATGTTGATGGCGAGAAACAAAAGATTCCAGTAGATTATTACCCAGAGCGGTGTTGCGGGAACGAAATAGTTGAAGATGATGCCGGCGATGCAGGCCAGCACCGTGAGCAGGCGCAGCCAGAGAATGTCTTTTACCAGATATGCGATGGCAGTCAGGATAGAAGCGAAGTGACCCGCAAACTCAAAATAGTTCATGCAAATCCCCCATGAAGAGCAATATCACCGCACAGATGCCGCAGACGCAGAGAAGATAAAAGATAAGAACGCGAGCCTGATTATGCACCCTGCCAACTCTGCTTTTCTCTATGCGACCATAACCCGCCAGGCACTTATTGGCTTTTTTCCCGAACCTGATCCATCGCACGCCGAAATACGACTTCTCCGTCTTCAAAGCGGTTTAGATCCTCGAAGCCGAGCGAAAGATAGAGCTTTCGAGCAGCAGCATTCTCAGGCACGAAGCTGATCCAGACCTCCGTGCAATCGTCTCGCGCATTGAGATCAGCTAACACGAGTTCCATTGCTGCCCGGCCATAACCCTTCCCCTGATGCCCGGCGTCTATCATCAACCGTGAAATCCAGTAAGTCTCCAACTCCGGCATACGCCCGAACATCGTGAACCCGACTGGTTCGCCCTCGAAACATATGCCATATATCTCCCAATACGGCTCGACCCTTGCCTGCGCGATAGACCTTACGTTGGGGGCGACAAAACCTTCCTGGCTCGGATCAACCGCGAGTTGGATATAGGTGCGCCAATTGGCAGCATTGATTGGAACGAGCGTTACATTCATAGTTTGGTGACCATTTTCGTTGCGATGGAAGCCGCCGCCCGCCCAAATCAACCCGCGCCGCGCGCAGTCATTCAATCTACGACGCGAGAAGGCATCATGAAAATCATAATATCGAGGCGGCTGGTTGAATGAGTTGTTAGATGGCGTGTTGATATTTCTGTTCTCGATAATATGCCTTGAACAAAACACGCCATCCGACTTATCTGATTGAGACAGTTAAGGTATAGCTTGTAGCAGTGCCCCTAGTGTTGACGATTGAAAGCAAATGATCGCCTCCGGTCATGTCCAAACTGAAGCTCTTCCCACTCGCTGTTCCCGCGTTCACAATTACACCGCCATTGCCTGAGGTGATTTCGATTGACAGCAACTGACCAGCACGACCGCGCAAAATATATTCCTGATATCCACGCGCGCCAATCTTCCCACGCACCGTTGCAGAACTACGCCCCGGACGAAAGTTGATACGTCTTTGCGCCATCAAATCAGCATCAGACAATATAATCATTAAAGTTAATGCCACAACTTGCAGACCAGTTTTTTTAAGCATTCGAGGTTCACCTTTCATTCAGAAAAAGTTTTGCAATTATAGTGTTGGCATGGAGCAGCAGCAAGATTTATGTCGGCGAGGGTGCGGGGGTTATGCGTGTTTTGCATACGATATGCTTATACGAGAGATAGCCATCTAACGCCCGAATTAACCGGGCGCGCACACAACACCGAACCTATCCAAGTTGACGATAAAAGACAAGCTAACTCGCGCTCCGGTTGAATGAATTGTTAGACGCTGTGCAATTTCCGCGATCCCACATTAAGGTTTAGACGGGTTCTTTATTTTATCCCCGCTTCTCCTAATGCTCTCGCTGACTTCAATAATTCTATCAAGATCGCGGCCAGCCTTTCTGCCTTGCTCAAGGTCGAGCAAGCCTAGCGACTCGAAAAGTGGGTTCGTGACGAAGTTGTAGATGTGCTTGCGAAGGGTCATGAGGGATTCCTCGATCTGCTCGTTGTTAGCCTCAACCCGAGCCTTCTCGTCTTTCTCGTCCTTCGGACGGGGAAGCGCCAAATTAGTTTTCAGCCGAGTGGAGTATTTATTTATCTCCGCAACCGCTCGAAAGACGGAATCGTGTTTGCGGTTAAGACCCTCTTTCTCGGCCATGACGAGCACGATCTGATTGTAACTCTCCTGTAGCCCCTCGAAGTCATGTTTGATTTGCTGCGCGGCCTCTTTGGCACGCCTACCGTCGGTCGGCTTCTCGGGAAGCCTCTTCATGTCGCGGATAGACTTTTCGAGGTCATACTGCTCGCCCTGCCGGTTCTGCCGCTCTATGCGACGTTCGACCGACGTCGGCCTCGTACTACCGCCCTGTGCGAAGGCCGCGCCCGCGCCCGTTGTCAAGAAGCACATCGCCGCGACAGAGGAGACAGCAGCAAAAATTGAGATGGCGGCGGCATTTCTATCTTCGTCATAAATCTCTTTCATGTGAGCCTCCCATGGTGTTGGAGCTTTGTCTTATACTGAATGCCAGCCCTTTAGGGAAGGCGTCTAACGCCGGAATTGACCGGGCGCGGATTCAACGCATCAAGCATCCAAGCCTCGCGGATGACAGCCGCGCTATTCGCGCTCCGGTCGAATGACTTGTTGGGCGGTTGTTACAACTTCGGGCTTGTGCCCTCAAAATAAACGAAGGATACTCCGCCACCGCTGAAAACTTGATTGTGTTGGCGAGGTTTTCTGAAAAAGGCTTAAGCGCCTATTGCCAACCAATCAACCGTCAATCTCTTAACTCTCGAAGTATCATAAGCAATGAACTGAACGGTAAAACCCTCTGTCGTAATACGCGCAGCTTGAACGTCAAGACTTGTGCGAGAGTATGTACTACTACTGTCATATATATCGAAGCCTGAAATGGCAATAATCACCTTTGGCGGCACTCCGAAAGATTGGGAAAAGCTGATTGTGTCACTAAAAGTTCTTTTACGACCAATACCACTTTCCCCAAGACTCCATCGTTCGTGAAACTCGTCGGCGCTATATTTCCCACTCTCGATTCTCATAAATAAAATCTCGTGTTAAGACTTAGAACACAATACCTCAAATTATGGAGAGATATTGCTGTCTGTTTCCAGCGAGCCGCCCAACGCCCGAATTAACCGGGCGCAGCGAACCGTGATAACAACGTGGTTTTGCAGATGAAAGCAATTCTATTTGCGCTCCGGTTCAATGAGTTGTTATGCTGACTTGGGCCGCAGGGGCCCTTCGGCCCTTATAGTCCTCCTCTAGAATGAACTACCTGCCCGGTTATCCACTGCCCTTCCGAGGACGCTAGAAAGAGGACTAGCTGAGCAACATCGGCAGGAGAACCAATGCGCCCGAATGGTGCTCTTCCAATCAACTCCGCACGCAGGCCGTCACTAAGCCAGCCCGTATCTGTCGGCCCGGGATCGACTGCGTTCACAGTGATTCCCTTGCTTGCCAATGAAGCGCTCATGCTCATGGTGAAAGCTTCAACCGCGCCCTTCATCGCAGCGTAAGGCAGGTTGCCGGGCATCGGCCCCAAGCCTTGACCTGAAGAAAAGTTAATAATACGACCGCCGCGCCGCCCGTCATGCCGCCTGGCGAACTCAGCGCAAAGGAGCATTGCTCCGCGAACATTCACAGCATAGTGCATGTCGAGTGAAGCAGGGGTCAGAGAATAAATATCTGCTTCCATGTCGTACGTAGCATTATTGACAAGAATGTCGACGAAGCCGAGCGAGTCATAGGCGCGATGAATTACCTCGGAAGGGATTTCGGGATCAGCGAGATCAGCTTCCACGCCTTCAGCGCGGACACCTTTTGTCCTCAACTCTTCGATAATCTCTTCGGGTTCGTTAGGACTACTCCCCCAAGGCATAAGCTCGTCGTAAGGACGATAATAGGTAATGAAAACACCAATGCCAGCTTCAGCGAACGTCCGGGCAATAGCCGCACCAATTCCTATCTTTCGGCTTACTCCAGTTACCAGCGCCACTTTGCTTGTCATGAGTTGCCCTCCGCTTATCTGATTAGCTGCGAGTAGGCAGCATAACTCCCGAATTAACCGGGCGGGACACAACCACATCGTGCGACAAGTTCTCGATGAGAGGCAAGCTGACTCCGCTCCGGTTGAATGAGTTGTTAGATGTCCTATGTTGAGGAAACAGACTTCTTATACTCCTTCCAAACTTCTTCCCGAATTTCATCTGGAAGGTGCATGGCTGAGACCGCTGCACCAAATACAACTACTAGATGAGCAACAATTGTCCAAACTTTGAGCCTAAGTTCCAAGGTATCTTTTTCAAACGTATCAAAGCCCTTATCATGGAGGTTTCGTGGGAGGCGTCTATTTTGGGTTTTTGTCAGATAAGCTCCAAGCTCGTGAAGGAGTAACTGAATTGTTTCTCTAGCCCATGTATTTGCCCATAAGCCACGCCGAAGGTTATTTATTGAAGCCTTAGCCTCTAAGACACTATCCATTACATGTTTAGGAATCTCATCATCGAGATTGTCGTAGAAAGCACGACGCTCATCAATTTCATTGATAATGTCATGGATACGCTGAAGATCATGCTCTTGGGGTTCGACTGAGATACCCGCGAAGCTAAATTTGATCCCACCCTTAGAAACTAGCTGCCTGAAGACTGAGTAGACAGAGGAACCTTTTGAGTGGTGATATTTTTGTAGATTCTCTATCTTGGACATAAGAAATCTCCTATCACTAATTAAGGTGGACATCTAACTACAATTAGACCGCCAGCAGCGGTATTTGTTCATTTAGGGCGACTTCGGTCTAATAACTCATAGAGGCGTTAATTACCGCTATCAGCGGTCTAATCAGCCCAAAAGTATAAATTACTGCTGATCATTTTTAATAATATTCCAGTGCTCTTGTGAGACTAACGCGGTAAGCCTTATCGTCAATAGAAAAGAGACTTTAGAGTAGGAGAACACTATCGGCAGTGCTTTTGAATGTCAATATTTATTTGATGCAATGTGAGAATGGTGGACCAAAGATAATATAAACTCCCAGAGCAAAAAGTTGTTGTGAGTTCTGAGATTTTAGGTTTTTGTTTGAATTCAACTTGAGAGTCTTTCGCCCCTTAGAGGCTTGAATGAAATTCCATCGTCTCTCACACGGCTTGCGCCGGGGCAAAAAATTGTCGCACCTCACGCGGCTTTATCATCAGGCGCTATAAATTTCCCTTTCCACGCTTGCGCTTGGCGGGTGATGAATGTTATTCATCGCGACCAATGCCTGTGCTTCTATTCTTCGTTGACGGGTTGGGTATCGGCTCGCGTGGGCCGTTCAATCCTCTGGATGGTCTCGACGACCTGGCCGCGCCTCTCGCTATCTTTCAGGGTGAGGAAGCCAGTGTCATCCATGAGGGATTGCTCGTCCGCACGGATGCCCGCCTCGGCGTCGAAGGGCGGCCGCAGAGCGCATCCGGCCAGACCACTATCCTGACGGGCATCAATGCGCCCGCCCAACTCGGCTATCACAAGCAGGGGTTTCCCAACCAGGCGCTCAGAGAGATCATCGGCGAGCATTCTATCTTTCTTCAGCTCAAGCGCGCGGGCGTTGGCCCAAACGCCTTTGCCAATGCTTACACGGGAAGATTTTTCGAGACGCGCCCGCGCTGGGTATCGGCCACCACGGCGGCGGTCGAGGCCGCCGGGATGTCGTTCCGCGATCTGAATGACCTAAGAGAGGGGCGCGCAGTCTTTATGGATTTTACCAATGCCTTTTTGATCGAGAGGGGCGAAGAGGTAGCGCCCCGCACGCCGGAAGAGGCCGGAGAGGCGCTCGCACGCATTGTCGCCGAGCATCCGTTTACTCTTTACGAATACTTCATCACGGACAAGATCGGTCACGCGCAGGATTTTGATGCCGCGCGCATCTATCTCCAGAGTCTCGCGCGATATGTGCGCGCTGTGCTAGCCCGCCTTGATCTTGCCAAGACGACCGTCATTTTGACCAGCGATCACGGCAATATCGAAGACCTCTCAGTACGCAATCACACGCTAAACGAAGTCCCGACGCTTGTGTGGGGCGCGGCCCGCGAGCGAGTGGCGCGCCGCGTCCGCAGCCTCGCAGATATTACGCCCGCCATTATTGAAGTTCTGACAGAGGAGACGGTGACCAATTGATGAACCCTCCGGCCAAATCATCAGTAGATAAAAATAATCCGCGCGAGGTTTTCGGTTGGATGATGTACGACTGGGCCAACTCCGCCTTCTCGACGACGGTGGTTGGCGTCATCTTTGGCAAGTACCTGACAGCGTTAGCGCAGGGTGTGGTCGGCGAAAATGGTACGGTCCTCAGTCTGGGCTCTCTGGGTGCGATTACCGCCAAATCGCTCTATCCAATTTGTGCCGGAATATCCGTCTTCGGCCAGGTCTTCCTGCTTCCGATTATCGGCTCGATTGCCGATTACTCGAATTTGAAGAAACGTCTGATGGCGATCTTCTGTTATCTCGGCGCGGGCTTGACCTGTCTGATGTTCTTTCTTAACAGCAGCATCTATTTGATCGGCGGACTGCTTTTCATTCTTGCTAATCTGAGCTTTGGCGCGGCAGTCGTTGTCTATAACGCCTTTCTGCCGGAGATTACCTCAGAAGATCAGCGCGACAAGGTGTCCAGCCGCGGCTTTGCGCTCGGCTATCTTGGCGGCGGGCTGCTCCTGGCCGGAAATCTCCTGTTGCTCAAGAGTGCGCCGCAACTCGGTCTCTCCAGTGATCTGGCAGCGCGCATCTCTCTGCTTTCCGCAGGAATCTGGTGGGGTGGTTTTTCCATTATCACTTTCAAACTCCTGAAACCGCGCCCAAGCCGTAGAACGATGCCCGCTGGAAAGACCTACCTGACCATAGGTTTTAGCGAGCTGCGCTCAACGATGCGCGTGCTGTTGAAGTTGCGGCATACGCTGAGATATCTGATCGGCTATCTTCTGTTCAATGACGGCATTCAAACCGTGATTCTGATGGCGGGAGTTTTTATTGATCAGGAGTTGTTCAGGCCGCGCGGCGTAAATTCCGATTCTTTCCTCTTCGGACTATTTCTTATGGTTCAGTTTGTCGCCTTCGGCGGCGCCATATTGTTCGAGCGCATCGCGGCTTTTATTGGCACGAAAAATGCGATTATGGTTTCACTCATACTGTGGTCCGGCATCGTGATCTACGCTTACGGATTTTTACAAACAACCACGCAGGCGTGGCTCATGGGCGCGCTTATCGGCATCGTGCTCGGCGGCTCGCAGGCCCTTTCACGATCCCTCTTCTCGCGTATGATTCCGGAAGGACGCGAAGCATCATTCTTCGGCATCTACGAAATCTCCGAGCGTGGAACGTCATGGATGGGGCCAATCGTTTTCGGGTTGATCGTCAGCGCAACTAACTCGTATCGCCAGGCGATCCTCTCCCTTATCTTCTTCTTCATAGCCGGGCTGGTCATACTATTTTTTACCAACACAGATCGTGCCGTTCACGAGGCGGGCAATGCGCTGCCCGAAGAGGTCTAACAAGAGCAGGTACGGAAAAGCAAAGGTTAAGATAACGCGGCTAACGCTGTTTACTACGCGGTATTCTGCGGCTACTATCATCGGCTGCGCGTTCAAGACAAAGGTGCGAGCAATAATATGAAGCGCCTGCGGAGCGGCCGAGGGTGACGGCGCGTGTGGCGGGAATCCACGTCTCGCAAGCCTGACAACGAACAAGTTTTTCACTCGTCCCTACAGAAGAGTTGCCGCTTGAACCGCTTACGCCGCCCGCTTTCATGTGACGAAAATCGCGTACGAAACCCAGCATGCGACGGGCCGTCGCGATGTACGGTCTCAGCCGCCAGTAGAGAAGCGTCGCGATGATTAAAAGTGCGGCGACGATGAATAGATACTTCAAAATCACTCCGGGCTAGCGGTTCTTGCTCTGCGCCATTTGCGCGCGCAAATCCGGAAGAGCGGGATTCGACGGATTTACGCCGCTGAGCTGGTCAATAATCTTTTGCGCCTCCTCGGTCTTGCCCGCACTGATCAGTGCGGTGGCAAGATTTTGCAGCGTCGGCTGATGCCGCGGATCAAGGGCGAGCGATTTGCGATATTCCGCGATAGCACGCTGCGCGTCCGATGGCTGGCCGAAGTAATAGGTCAGGCCGAGGTCTGTACGCACGTTCACATCATCCGATTTTATCTCCAAAGCCTTCAGATAATAGTCTCGCGCTTCGACAAAATGTTTTGGATCCGACGCCTGTCCCATATCGAAGAACACATTGCCAAGCGCGACGAGCAGGTCGCGGTCCTTCTGATCCGTCTCAAAGGCGCGTTTCAGCATTCGCGCCACGTCGGGGAGAAAGCTAGCGTTCTGCGTCTGATTCGCATAACGGTAGAGAACCATCCCGAAGCTGCGCTGCAAGGAAGCGTCTTCGGGCCGCGCGTCTGCTTTTGTGATCGCGTCACGAATCTCTGCTTCCGTGGGCGAGCCAGGCGTTTTACCGGCAGCCGCCTGCGCTCCTGTTTCAGGAGCGGCAGGCGCCGGGCTGGAACGCGTGCGCGTCTCAGCGGAGCGCGAATTATCTAAAGCCGACCGGTTCGTCTGATTGGCAAAGATAAAACCGATGATAAAGCCCAGTAGCAGTCCGATGATCGCGTAGAGAATGTTGTGCTTGTTCACTGTTGATGACGTATTCAAGTATTAACGATAAACAAAGTGTAGCAAAAGCGATGGTAAAAGGCGACGCGCGCCGCTTTCCACAGAGGAAGCGGCGCGCGTCCAGTCAAATTGTTTGAATGAAATCCGGCGACGCACTTCAGGTAAACGCATCGTCCGAACTGATTCTGATGCAAGGTCTGTCAGCCCCGGAAGATGTTTTTCCCGAAACAATAATCAATCATCGCCGGAGCCGGAATCAGACGAGACGGAGGGTACATCGTTAACGCGGCGTCGCGTCACAGGGTCTGTATTGCGACGACGCGGGCCGGAAGTTTCATTGCGCCGGTCAACGAAGCCCGGAGGCAGGCGGCGTCCCCTTATGGCCTCCTCCAAAATTCTTGTGATCTCCTGTGAGAGGGTGCGGTGCTCTGCCTTGGCGCGTTGCTGCAAGGCTTCTTTTAGTTGATTTGGCACGTATGCCCCGATGAAAACCCCTTTTCGGTTTGCCATCTTACCTCTGTGCCTCTCCGTTGAATTAAATTGACCGATCAGATGAAAGAGTCCTGATCGCCCGCCGTATCTGGAATGCTTAGGGCCATGCAATTTGAGAGCAGGTCTGTAAGCCGAATTCTGTTCTCCGGCAGTTTCGGGCCGGAGCGGCGACCATTCATCTAGCCCATCCGTTGCCAGATGGATCAAGCGACCTACCCGGAGGTCGTGAGTCAAGCTGACGAATCAGCATGGCTACTTGGGCGGGCAGCCCTTTTGACGCCTCCCTATTTGGTCTTGCACTGCGAGGAGTTTGCCTAGCCGCACATGTCGCCATGCACGCTGGTGCGCTCTTACATTAAGCCTCTTTAGAAGGCCGCACCGTTTCACCCATCACCCTTAGCTTCGTGTCAGGAGGACGCCCGAAGGCGCTAATCCCGGAAGCTGGTGGGCTGGTCTCTTTTCTGTTGCACTTGTCGTCGCCCGGCCCGGGTAATCAATGGAATGGAATAATCCATCCCGTCTCGATCACTTCGCGCGCCGGACGCCCCGCCGTTAGCGGGCTCGCTGCCCTGTAGTGTTCGGACTTTCCTCTCCTTCACCCGAAGGCGAAGCAGCGGCCGCCCGACCTGCTCTCTTGCAAGGCGAGAGCGATTATAGCAACCATTGTTCAACACGTACAGTACAAAAGAATGCTGGGCTAGATATCAGAAGCCACAGTAGATGGTCAGAATGCGGCGAGCCATTTGACGGCTCAAACTCTTTTATTCAAAGTACTTAATCCTGACACGCATGCTGTGGAGGGCCGTCGGCTGAAGAGTTGAGACCAGGAACAAATCGGCTGTAGTCTCCCTGAAATTCCCGGCAATCAACGCTCATCTCTGCTTGTCAGCGTCGGGCGAGGCTACAGCAGAGTTCGCCTCAACGATAAACCGAATGGGTTTTCCCAGAAGTTGCAAGGTTTGATGCGCCACCCCGGCGCTTTTATGAATAGCATAGATGTGCGCTTCATGTTCACCCTTTTCGAGCGGCGGTAGATCGAATACGTAGCCATGCCACTCGTCTCTGGCGAAACCCGCCACCGACACATCCGGTCGCGAGAGATTCGCCGTTCCACTGGCGACGAAGCGGCCATCAATATAGAGATAGACTTCGACGCGATCCCAGGGCGCAGCCACGTTGACGGCCCACCCGGCGATGCGCTGCTCAGCGGTCACTTCGCCCCACCCGCGATAATATGGTGGAAATGCCGTGAAGTAGAATATCAAAGCGAGAACGGCGACCAGCGTGGCCTCGGCGATTGATTTAGCGATGAGGAGATAAGTTAATCCGTTACGTGACGAAATTGAGAGAGGGCGCGATTCCCTCGCCCCGGTCTCGCCGCCCTCGCCCGCTCTCTTCAATTCGATCTTCTCTTCTTCGACCATTAAATTTCAGTCAGGAGTTTGCTTGCCCTGATGACCGCCAGGATTCAAGGGGGCCGCATTTACGTGATGACGAGCTTTATGCGGCGAGAAAGGCAGTCGAGCCGTCACCGGAGTAAGAAAGTAACCAGTTCGTGCCTGCCGTTGCAATAAAGAGGCGGCCTCCAAGAGAAGCCGCCCCTTTGACTATCCCGCTTGATGTTGTAAAGAGAGCCTCACTGGCCCTGATAGTTGTTGCCGTTGCTATCCTGATAAGAGAGCGTATGGCTCGTCGTCAAACGCGCGTCGGCTGGCAGATTCGGGCGCAAGCGCACCGCCACGCGCAAGACTGCCGTATCACCGGGCGAAAGCTCCGCGACTCGCCAGGTGAAACGCTGCGAATTACCCGGAGCATCCTGCGTACTCAGCGAAGGATCGGAATTGACGAACTGCAAAGCATCCGGAAGCGACTCGGCAACCGCCAGATTCTTCGCCAGACCGCTGCCCTCGTTGATGAGCACCAGGCGATAGAAAATCGTGTCGCCGGGCGCGTTCACGTCCGAGACCTGTTCGGTGCGCACCCGCACGCGCGGCGTGGCGACGGTCAGGACGGTGCTGGCCTCGCTGGCGACGCGGTTGCTCGCCAAAGAGCGCGCCACGATGTTGTAAGAAAACTGCTGACGGTCAGCCGTGTTGCCGGGGATGCGTACTTGCAGAAGCATCGGAAATTGACCGCCCTGCGGCTCTACTGTTCCCGTTTGTGTGATCGCCGGTTCGCTCTCCTGATGCTGTCCATCGCCATTCGTATCAGCATAGATAGTGCCGATGGGTGCGCCCGGTGCGACGACGCGCAGTTCATATGCGTCGGGACTGTTGCCGGGATTACGCACGACGAACGGAATATAAAAAGTATCGCCCGGCGTCGAAGTTAAACCGACGGAGACGGCACCGACCTCCGCTCGCGGGACGCGGCCAATCGTGATGCTAGGACTGTCGAAATTCGACGCCGTCGGGAGAGATGGAGTACGCAGCATTCCGCGCCCCAGCGAGTTGGTCGCCGCGAGTGCGTCCGGGACGGCGCGCAGGGTAACGCTGATTTCGCGCGCCCCGCGCGCGCTCAGATCACCCAGACTCCAGATCGCCGTGCGCGACGGACGATCATAGGCAATCGGGCTCGGAGTAGCGTTAACCAGCTCGAAATTGGGATCGAAGACGAAGTCTGCGCGCGCGTTACGAGCCGAAGCGCTTCCAGCATTACGCACTGTAATAGTCTGCGTAAAGGTATCGCCCGGCATGACGGATGCGCTTGAGACATTCGAGACAGCCGAGAGAGCAGCGGCGACGATGCTGATCGCTCCGTCTGCCACACGCAGAACTTGAGAGTTGGATTGCGAGGCGGCGCGCACGAAGAAGCGGCGCTGTTGACCATCGGTGGCGGTCTCAGGCACACGCAGATTCAGCATCACCTCGACTGTCGCGCCGCGCGCGATCTGCTGTGTGACCAGAATCGGCAAACCGGTATCAGAGCCGCTCTGTGCGAGGCTGAAGCTCGGTAGAAACTCCGCGGGAAGATCCGTCTCCAAACGGAACTGATCCTCTTTGTTGCCGGTGTTGGTGACGGTCAGCGGTAATTGTACGGTCTGTCCGGGCGAAGCCGACTCGGTCGCATTGCGCAGGGCGAGCACCAAGCTCGGCACTTGCCTGACGGTCACGTTAAAACCAGGCCCACTCTGCGGCGAAGTGTTTTCCGGAAAGGTGCTTTCGGTATTTGATGGCGGAGGCTGCGTCGGTCGCGTCGGAGGAGTAATGACAGGCGTCATTGTCGAAGGGGGGGTTGTCGTCGCCGTACGCTCAGGCGTCGTGCGGGTTGTCGTCGTAGCGCGCGGCGGCGTGTTGACTGCCACCTGAATGCGCGGCGTCGGAGTCGGCGTAGGCGTCACCACAGGCGTCATTAAAGTTCGGGCAGGCGTAGCGGTTGAAGCAGTGTTATTTGAAGCAGTGGTGTCGGGTTGCGTCTCGGGCTGCTGGCCCCTCCGGCGTCTGGAACGAGTATTATTCCGTGGATTGGTCGTCCGCGCCCTTTCATTGCTGGCTACTTGTGCCGGAGGATTATCTGCGAGTCGTCGTGCCTGGGGAGGCGATGTGGGGCTGGTTGTCGTCGTTGCCGGCGGCGTATTGTTTCTCGCAGTATTGACGGGCCGCGAATTCGTTCGAGGAGTAATAGTAGGAGGCGTGATGGTTCTGGCTGTGGTGCTCTGTGGAGTTGCGCGCGGCGTCGGCGTGACACGTGCTGGTGTTGTACGTGCAAGCGTCGGAGTCGGTGAAGCGGCGGCAACGACCGTCGCCGGCACAGTCCTCGATTCAGGCGCGCGCGCAGGGGCGTCGCGACGCGCGCTGAGCAACTCGCTCTCGTAAATGTCCGCAAACGGCGTGTCTTTGATGGCGCGCAGCCGCTGCCCGACCTGTTCGGCGTCGTCCAACTTGCCCAGTTGCATGTAGGAGCGGCCCAGCCAGAGCAAAGTCAGATCGGTAATGATACTGCTCGGATAAGTCTTCAGAAAATCTTTGAGAATAGTAGCAGCTTGGTCAAAGCGACCCTGGTTATACAGGTTCTGTCCTTTAGTGAACATGGCCTGTTCGGCATCGCTGGGGATGTCGCCGTCCTGCACGACCGCGCGCGTTGCGGCTGTCACTTCAATGATCGGTGTTAAAGGGGCAAACATCAACGCCGCCGCCAATGCCGCTGCGCCTATTTTGTTTCGGGTACTCAAGGTAATCAACCTCCGACGGGTAGGGGCAATCTATTTCGTGAGATGTTTTATTAAAGTTGCCGGCGCGCTTGCCTTTGTGGGCCACGAACGCCGACGCGAAGGGCGTCCAACCGGAGACGCTTTACACATCATACATATTCGCTCATCGTGCGACAAGATAGTGAGAAAGCCGGAGCGTGCCGAGTGAGCCAATGCGAGAATGATTTCTCCTCACCACTACTGCACCTCCGTCCGGTTTCCTCTCTACCAGCGTCCACGACCGATCTCTACACGGTCGCCGGGGAGTAACACCGGGTCGGGGTCTTTTCCGCTCTCAATCGTTTTCAGATTGTATTCGGTAGTCACCAACCGTCCATCAGCACCCTGACGCAAAACTTTGACTTTGTTACCGGCAAAACGAGAGCTGCCGCCGGAGGCAAGAATCGCTTGCGTAAGGGTGAGCCCCGAATGGTAATCCTTTTGTCCCGGCGAATTGATCTGGCCGCCGATGAAATAGAACTGCGGCGGCTTCGGCGGAGCGACCGCCAGGGTAATCACATCATTGGGATAGACGAGCGTCGCTGTGGCTGTTGAATCCGACAGGTCAACCGTGATGCCGGGGCTCCCGGCGCGCATAATGGTCGCCCGCCCGGCTTCCGGCCTGGGCTGTGCTTCGGCGAGCAGGACATAGAGCGGAACAGCCTCGCGGCGTAGCCTTTTTGTTCCGGGATCATTAACCAGCCCCGTCACGATGACGCCATGACTGCCATACTCGCGCACACTGACGACCACCTGCGGCTTTTCATAAATCTTGACCTTCGACGTGATGCGCGCGCTGATCTCGTCCGTTGTCAATCCGGCGATTTGAAGCGGATCACCGGCCAGCGGGTATTCCAGCAACCCGCCTTCAAGCACCGTGAAAAGAGTTGACTCGCTCGTGGTGGCATTGAGCAGCCGTATGTCCAACACGTCGCCGACCCCGACTCGATAAATGTTAGTCAGGACAACGGGAGCGACTGAAGCGGTATTCGTTGCTGGTTTCTGGGTTTTGGATAAATCCGTAGCGGGCGGCGCAACCGGTACTGCCGTCCCGGTTTTCGCAGGGGTGTCCGTGGTCGCTGCATGATTATTACCGCCCTCGGTCGAGGGCGCGAGCATAACCGCAGCAGCAGCCGTCGTAGTTGATGCGGAGGGCTTCTGCGCTTCAGTTGTCTTCTCCGACGCGCTCCTGTTTGCAGTATCCGCGCCATTACTTGGCGTCGCGCCACCGTTGCCATTGGCTACTGGCGAGGCCGCGCGGACATCGTTGGTTTGGGCTAGCACAGCCGGGAGCGATGCTCCGATAGCCAGCACAATGGCGATGGCCGGTAAAATTCTCTTCATAAAGCACTCTACTTCCAGTTTACTCTCTTCTGGGTCAAAGCGATGGCGAAACTGACCGGGCAATGGCCGCGTCGCTCATCGCAGGTTCGGCTTCGAGGCCGTGGTTAGAACGGTCGCCCGCGCGTATCGTTGCGCCGTCCCCATTCAAAAATCAGCGAGATTCGATTCCGGCTATAGGTGAAGAGCGGAATACTCGAATCGCGTCGCGAAAAATTGTACGCTATACGCCCGCGTAAAAGATCGCTCCAACGATACCCTGCCTCGACCGAAAGGCCGTAAAGATGATCGTGGCGACTGAGGCCGGCGAAGTCACCGACAAAGACGCCGCCGCTGGCAGTCGAAGTCGAGACCGCTCTCAGAGGAAAGCCTAAACGTTGATAATTAAGGGTTAAGCCCAATTTCAGTGCCTCTAACGGCGAATGTTCAAAACGCCCTTTGATGCCCGTCGAATCAAGCCGGGCATTGCCCCCTTCTAGATTAAATATCGAAACCTGCGTTTTTCGCAGAGCCGCAAGCTCCAAATTCGTATTTTGTTGGAAATTCAAGCGGTACGCCATATCGAAGATGAGGGTGCGGAGGTTGTTTGCCTTGGGCGCATGGCGAAACTCGGTCTGTTCATAACCGACGCGGACAGCCATGCCGCCTGACTCCGAAGTCTGCGAGCGTCCCCCAACCAGAAAGCCATAGCGATAGTTGTCGTTGAAGCCAGCAAACTGGGGGCGTGTCGAGACAAAAGTATTAGTTTTATCTAAGAAGATGGAGGCCAGCAGCGTCGTCTCCGGCGAAATATCACGTTCGCCGGTTAAAGACGAAGATAGAATACCATAATCTAGGAAGAGCGGTGCATTACTTATAAAACGATCTCCCCAGCGCACCAAATTATAACCGCCATCGAAGGCCAACCGCGTGCGGTCGTTAAAGGAGACCTCAATCCGCGATGCCACGTCATTACGCGTAAAGGTATCGCCGACGATATAGACCTCGCCCGCTGGATCGTATTCGCGTGGATCGCGCGCCGAACGCGCCAAGTGATTACGAAGGGCAAAGTTAATAGCAGGCGTGAGGTTGATGCGCGAATCGAGATCGAGGAAGTGGCCGTTGGCCCACCGGCCGAGCGAGAGGCGACGGTACTTCCCTTCGTATGCGATGCGCAGCGCGCGGTCAACACCGGGAATCTCGTACTCAAGACGCGGAGCAACCACAAAGGTCGTCACATCTCTGCCATCCGCCGAGCGATAGAAGAGGTTATCGTCGTATTGCGCTCCAAAAAGAAACGAGGGGCGCAGGATTCCCGGCCCCAGGATTCGCCCGCCAATCTCATCTGTCGCGGCGGCAGTTGTGCCCGGAACCCACACGCCGCGTCGAGCGCCCGGAGCATCCAGTGTCATCTGCATAAAACTCTGTGGCAGTGCTGACGGCGCACCGAGCGCGGCGCTCGGTGGTTGCCAGAACATGGGCAGGATGCCCTTTGTGTTCAAATGTGCGGGACGATGGGACGCGTTAGGTAGTTTATTCCAGATCGTGTGGCCGCGAAAATTAAAGGTTTGCGCCTGTGAAGAGGCCATAAGCGCTGGCGAATGGTCAACCGGCGTCCGGGCGGCCGATGCACCCACAAACTCCTGATCGAGTTTGACAGTCGTGCTCGGTTGCGCGTTGGCTGAAGCAACAGGAACATTAGTCTTCGCCGCAGACTCGGCCCTCATGGGCGTCAGGCCTTTTGGCGCGGAGGCGGCTTCAACAGGTCGTGGCTTTGTCGAGGCGCTGCGAGTTGTTTCGACACCATCCGCCTGCGGGGCGCGGGTGCGACGCAGGCGAGCAAAATCCGAGGCGATGGCGATCACAAGCCGGTTAAAGTTGACACGCTGCGCGACGGTGCCGCCTTCGCCGCGCGCGATCAAAACATCCACGTAGGGCTCGCCCTTGAACTCGCCCGATCGAGTACGGACGCCGCGCGCAACCGGATCATCAATCGCGTAGTTGGAGCGCAGAAGCGAATGGGCTCCGCGAACGCGTATGACCGTCTCGCGCCCGCGCGTGGACTGTTCAATCGTCGTTTCGCTCAAAGAACCGTCCGCCGTGATCTCTATGCGTACCATGCCGGAATCCGTCGTGACATTGAGTCGCACTAACTGCAAAGTGTTGACGGCAGCCTCGCCCGCAGAGTCAGCCATCCATGCATAAACGGCGAAGCAGACCAACAGCAGAGAGAACAGGCTCGTGACCCCTGCCGCCAGGTTCCTACTCTTGCTCCCACCCATCATTTGATATAAGCGATCTAACATTACCGTTCACCCGGTACGCGGAACAAACCTGTTCCAATTCAACGGTTCAAAGAATCGCATCCTCGCAGGCACTCTGATTAGAGGAAACGTCATGTTTTGGCGCGGCCTCGCGCTTAATGGCAGAGAAGCCTTGGCCGGAAATTAGTGAAGGGCTCTTCGTCGGTCGCCGTGCGCGCGGGCGAGCTTTCTTAAATTCTGCTGGTGACAAGTTAAACTCAGGGGCAAGCTTAAGTTCACTTGCTCAGCAATTTTACTCTTGAACTCCGGGCGCTGGCAAGGTTTCCGGCGGAAAAAGATGCGCCCAACGAGCAGTGAAGCGTACGCGGACAAGCTCTTCGACCTGATCTGCTGATTCGCAGTCCAGACACTCGCGCGCAATCGCCTGCGCATCCGTGAGTTGAATCTCTGCGATGGTGCGCCGGACACGCGGAATGGATGAGGGCGTCATACTGAGGATGGTCGCGCCCAGGCCCACGAGCAGCACGGCGTAGGCCGGGGTGGCGGCCATCTCGCCGCAGACGACAGCCGGAATGGATGCATCATTCGCCGCTTTTAACGTATGCGAGATGCTTTGCAGGACAGCCGGATGCAGCGAGCGAAACCACTCTGCCACTTCATCATTATCGCGATCAACGGCAAGCAGGTACTGGACCAGATCGTTTGTGCCGAGGCTGAAGAAGTCAACTTCATGCGCGAGCTTGTCGGCTATCCAGACGGCCGCCGGGACTTCGATCATCGCTCCGATTCTCACATGCCCGGTTTCGCTTCCCTCCTGCTCCAGTTTTTTTCGCTCTTCTTCGATAATACGGCGCGCGCGTCTCACGTCCGTCACGTCCGAGATCATCGGCAGCACTATTTCCAGCCGCGCTTTTGCGGCGGCGCGAAGTATGGCGCGTGCCTGCGAGCGCAGGACATCTTCATGCGCGAGACTGTAGCGAATAGCACGCAGGCCCAGAGCCGGATTGCGCTCGACCTCCAACGCCGTGCCGCCCATCTTATCGCCGCCCAGATCAAAGAGACGCACGGTCGCACCGTCTTCGCCCGCAAGGCGAGCGACTTCGATGTAAGCCTCGCACTGCTCATCTTCCGTAGGCATGATGCCGCGCTGCGTCATGAGGAATTCTGAGCGGTAAAGACCTATGCCACGCGCACCGAACCGGCTTACCCCCTCATACTCGGCGGGCAATTCCACGTTGGCACGCAGCGTAATCTCCACCCCGTCGAGAGTGCGAAGTTGCGGCGCATTTCCTGCGGCATCCCCTTGAAAGGTACGAGCCTGCCGGTTGCTTGTGATGATTGCTTGATATGACTCGATGGTCGCCGCCGAGGGACGAAGCACGATCTCGCCCCGGAGCGCATCCACCACAATCTGATCGCCCGTGCGGGCGCGGCGATAAAGGTCGCGCAGCCCAACCACCGCCGGAAGGCCCAAACCGCGCGCGATGATCGCCATATGCGATGTCCACCCACCGGCATCGGTCGCGATGGCCTGCGCGTGCTCAAAATCCAGCTCAGCCATCGCGGAGGGCAACAAGTCTTCGGCAACGATAACGGCATCCTCCGTGAGCTGGCGATAACCTGGGCGCTCGCCGCTCAATGCGACCAGCAGGCGCTGCGCCACATCTTCAATATCGGAGCCGCGCTCTCTCAGGTAATCATCCTTTATCTCGCTATAGACGGCGAGCAGGCGGTCTGACACGACTTTGACGGCCCACTCGGCGTTGGCGCGCTCGTGCTGTATGTAATTCTCCACCTCGTCGAGCAGCTTGCGATCTTCGAGCATCAACAGATGTGCGTCGAAGATGTAAGCATGTTCTGCGCCCAGCTCCTTTTCGGCGCGGGCTTTGACATCCAGCAATTGACGGCGAGCGAGACGCACGGAGGCGCGAAAGCGTCTGGTTTCGCGGGCCGTTTCAGTTTCAGCAAGAGTCTCGCGGTAGATATTACGCGTGCCGCTGTGGATGCGCAGCACGTGCCCCACGACGACCCCGTCCGACACGCTCAAGCCCCGCCAGCGCTCCTCTTTGCCTCTAACCCCTGACATTATTCTTTCACGCTTCCAATTCTCCAAAACCGCTCGCGAACAGTTGGCTGAGGGCTCTCACGGCCTCTCTTTCGTCCGCACCCTCTGCCGTCAGGCGCAGTTCTGTGCCGCGCGAAGCGGCCAGCATCAGGACGCTCAGAATTGATTTCGCATCGGCGCTTCCGCTGCCATCTATACGCTCAAGGCGCAGCATGCTCTGAAAGTTATTAGCCATCCGCACCAGTTGCGCCGCCGCGCGCGCGTGAAGTCCGAGGCGATTTGTGATGACGACTCGCTGTTCAATCATTTAACTCTTCTTCTGCGGAGCGAGCAGATCGCTCGCCAGATAAATCCCCTCGCGCCCCTGATCCCGCACACGCCTCGCCACCTCACCGAGCGTTTCCTCTCCCGACTGGATCGCCAGCTTAACGACCATCGGCAGGTTGACGCCCGTCACCACTTCGACCTCGTCTTCGGCGAGAAACATGGCGGCGATGTTGGTGGGTGTGCCGCCGAACATATCTGTCAGCACGAGCACGCCGCGTCCCTGCGAAACCTGGCGGATGGCGCGCTCGACCTCGGCTCGGGCCGCATCAACATCATCATGCCAGCCGATGGAAGCGAAGGTTATGTGCGAGACCGCGCCGACGATCATTTCGGCTGCCGCCAAAAGCTCATTGGCAAGATGCCCGTGCGTGACGATGACGCCAGCGACCAATCGCTTTGCCTGCGACGGCTCTTTTCGTTCAGGATTCTCTGTCATAACCTTTTGGCCAAAAGATGAATCATGGATGACGAACTAGAGGAGCAACTGGGCGAATAATCCCCTTAACATCAGCATCATCGCACCCTCATCTTTTCTCCTTTCTCTGGCGTCTTTTCGTTTTTCGCACGTCGCGATGTGTGGCCTGCGCATCGAAGCCGGCTCGGCGCAGGCGACGTGCCAGCGCGTTGGCGATCATCACCGAACGATGTCGCCCGCCCGTACAACCGATCCCCACCGTGACATAAGATTTCCCCTCTCGCTTGTAAAGCGGCAGAAGATAATAGAGCAGATCGCTGAAGCGCGAGAGCGTCTCTTCCACATCCGGCTTTGATTTAAGGAACTGCACCACGCGACGGTCGTGGCCCGACAGCTCGCGCAGCTCAGGGATGAAATGAGGATTGGGCAGGTGGCGCACGTCGAACAACAATTCCATATCGCCGGGGTTGCCGTATCTGTGGCCGAAGCTGAGGACTTGCACGCGCATGGATGTTCCGCGCATGTCCGGACTGAAGCGTTCGACGAGAAGCGCGCGCAGGGTGTGGACTGTATGTTCGGAGGTGTCAATGATGTGGTCGGCCAGCGAGCGAATGTCTTCCATCGCGCGGCGTTCGGTGCGCATGGCTTCCATAAGCCCGTCGCGCGTATCCGCCGGATGCGGTCTGCGCGTTTCGCTGAAACGACGCTGCAACGCGTCATCCGAGGCTTCCAAGAAAAGGATAAAGACATTGAGCCCGCGCTCACGCAGGGCTTGAAGCTGTGCCCCGAACTCGGATAGGAAATGGCCTTCGCGAATGTTGATGACGAGGGCCGCGCGTTCGATGCTTGCCTGATCTTCGACATTTTTTTGAACCAGCCGGGCGAACGTCGGAAGCAATGTGATCGGCAGATTATCAACGCAGAAGTATCCGAGGTCTTCAAAGGCGTTGGTTGCCGACGACATACCGGAGCCGCTGAGGCCCGTGATGATCACTATATCGGGCGCATGATTACCTTCGCCCGTCTGTTTTTTATTCGCCATCGCCAACCATGAAGCGCCTCTCAGCGTCCGCGCTGCTTTTCGCCTCTACCTTTGACATAGCATCTTCTTCTCCACCAACAGCCGTCTCAAGCATCTGCGTGTGACGCTCAACGAAGACGCGCGCCGCATCGTAGCCGCGCATACGCAATAGTTGAACGCGCACAGCCGTTTCGACCAGCGTTGAAAGATTACGACCCGGACTCACAGGGATCAAGACCTGCGGCACACTGACGCCTAAGATTTCCACCGCCTGTACATCAATGCCGAGGCGATCCACCTCCAGCGCTTCATCCCAGCGCTCAAACCTGATGCAAAGGTCAACGGTTTTCTCCGCGCTGATGGCAGAGACGCCGAAGAGGTCCCGTATATTGATGATGCCGAGCCCGCGAATCTCAAGGTGCGCACTGAGAAGCTCCGGCGCAGAACCAATCAGCCTTTCCGGGCTCGTGCGCCTGACTTCAACCACGTCGTCTGAGACGAGACGATGCCCCCGCGCCACAAGGTCGAGCGCGCATTCCGATTTCCCTATCCCGGATGCGCCCTCCAACAGGACGCCGAGCCCGTAGAGGTCCATCAGGACGCCGTGGCGCACGGCCAGAGGCGCGAGCAACTCTTGCAAATAACCCGTCACGACATTGATGGCGACGGAACTGAGGAGCGGCGTTCTAAGTAACGGCAACCCCGCGCCGTCCGCCGCCTCAATCAGCTCGGACGGCGGATCGAGATCTTTCGTGACGAGAACACAGGAGATGGTGTGGAGCGAGAGATGCTCGATGGCTTCGCGCCGCTTGTTCGGCTCAAGCTGGCCCAAATACCAGATTTCGCTCTGGCCGACGATCTGTAGGCGACCCGGATGAATGTAATGTGTAAAGCCTGCGAGCGCGAGACCGAGTTTTTGGATGCGGGCGCTGTTGATAAGCCGATTGGCCACGCCGTTTGCTCCGGCGAGCGTGCTTAGTTCCAGCCGTGGCGGGGCGTGCGCCAGAAATTCACTGACTGTGATCGCCGGTTGATCGTTCAGAGCGCTGCTGTTACGCATAGCACGTAAATCGTAGAGCGTCTATCGTGAATCGTAAAGCACCGGGCGGCCTCTCTTTTATCACTACTTACAATTCGCTGCCGTAAGGTTCTCTTATTTTTTGCTCGCCACGCGCATGATCAGGTCAAGCTCGATCTCAACTTCGTCGCCAATAAAGGTCGGTCTATCTTTATTTCGGTATGCGATGCCGTACTCCTGACGATTGAGCGTCAACCTCGAAGAAAAACCGAGGCTCATCGCGCCATCCTTCGGGTCTTTATACCTACCCGTGATCGTGAATGGAAGCGCGACCTCACGGGATACACCATGCATCGTAAAAGTTCCGAAGGCCGTCAGCTTATTTCCCTTCTTCTCGATACGTTTGCTTTGAAAGGTGATCTCCGGGAATTTCTCAACGTCAAAGAAATCGGCGTTTCTCAAATGCTTGTCGCGATTCTCTATGCCCGTGTCTATGCTCGTGGCTTTGATGTTGGCGGTGACGGACGATTTTGTGATGTCGGACTCGTCGTAATTGATCTGAACGTCGAAGTCCGTAAACTTGCCGCTGACTTTCGAGAGGCCTCCGAGAATCGGAACCGCGAACCCGACGTTTGAATGGTTCTTGTCAACCACATATTGTGCGGCGTTATTGTAAGTGGCGCTGGCGGGAAGGGCCGAGACAAAACAGATTGCCAGCGCGATGGCGAGAAAAATCTTGAACATCTGGAGTACTCCTCTTTACCGAGCTATCAAAAACAGCCAGCAGCCGGGAACAACTGTGTCCCGCTCCTGAACATTAACTACCGGCAATCGGAAATATACGCTTACGGTTCGATGAGACCGAAGTTGCCGTCGCTTCGCTTGTAGAGCACGCCGACACGGTCGGTATCGGCGTCGCGAAAGACCAGAAACTGATCGTCCTCGCCCGTCAGATGCATCGCCGCCTCCTCAGCCGTCATGGGCTTCACCGTATAGCGACGGGCGGCAATAATACGCGGCGGGCGCGGGCTGGCTATAACCTGATCATCCGGTTGCGGTGCTGGAATCGCTGTCCGTCTCGCGCCCTGCTTGCGGTCAATGATCTTCTTCTTCAGTTTGAGCGCCTGCTTTTCGATCTTAGCGATGGCGCGCGTCAGGGCCTGATACATATCAGCGTTGGTATCGCGCGCCGTCAAAGTATGATCGCGCCAGTGGAGAAGTATCTCACCGATCTGACGATTCTTCTCGACTTCTATGATGACGTGTGCGCGCGCTGTCGAGTCGTTAAAAATATGCTCAAGCTTCTGAAAATGATCCTCGACGTGAGAACGCAGCGCCGGTGTCACGTCAACGTGACGACCTGTGTATTCGAATTCCATCAGGGCCATCCCTCCTCGCCTGGTTTTCAGCCAATCCGGGCCGCGCGAGGCAGACACGCGCGCGCGTCTCCCTTTGCGGATGCTGATGATGTGGTTAAATTAGAGAGCTAAACTTAAAAAGCATGCGCCGCCGACCGTTTCATCTAAGTCACGGAGCGGCGCTCGCGCGATCCCGGTATCTGCATCTGATCGCGATACTTGGCGATAGTGCGGCGCGATAACTTTATGCCTTCTTTGACCAGAATCCTGACCACCTGATCGTCCGTTACGGGGTTGTGCGAATCCTCTTCCTCGATCAGCTTCTTGATCCTGAGCTTGATGATGCGGGTGGAAACCTCCTCGCCCTCTTCGTTCATCATTCCTTCGGTAAAGAAGCGGCGCAGCTCGATAACGCCCTGCGGCGTGTGCGCATACTTGCGATTGACGACGCGCGAAACGGTCGAGAGATGCATCCCGATATCTTCGGCAATATCTTTGAGCATCATCGGCTTGATGTACTGCACGCCGTTATCCAGAAATTCGCGCTGGCGTTTGACGATGGATTCGACCACTTTATAGACGGTCTGCCGCCGGTGCTCTATGTTGCGCAGCAGATCAACGGCCGAGCGCATCTTCTCCCGGATAAAGTCGCGCGTCTCCTTGGTCGTCCCCTCCTGACCGAGCATCTGCTGGTAGTTCTGGCTGATGCGCAGGCGCGGGCTGCCGTCGTCGGCAAAGTAGATGATATAGCCGCCAAGCTCGTCCGTGTAATCGTCCTTCAACTCGTCAATTCTCTCGATGTAGATTTCCGGTGTGATCAGAATCGGCTCGTCCACGGAAAAGGGACGGCCCGGATAGGGGTCTAGGGTGCGAATAATCTGAAGCTCGGCGAGCAATGTATCTATATCAACGCCGATCTGCTTGGAGAGATTCGGCAGCTTGTGCTGCTGCAAATCGTTTAAGTGCTCATTGACCAGACGGGCGGCGAGGCGATCCTGTTCTCCGCGCGCTTTAAGTTGGACGAGCAGGCATTCGCGCACGTCGCGCGCGCCGCAGCCTGCCGGGTCGAGATGCATCACAGATGCGCGCGCCTCTTCAACCACTTCGAGCGACCAGCCGCCCATCGCCGCGATCTCTTCATTTGTCGCGTTCAGACGCCCATCACTGTCCAGATTTCCAATCACGGAAATGGCCGCATCGCAAACGTCGCCCTTGATTGGACTCATGTGAAGCTGCCATTCGAGATGCTCGGAAAGCGATGGAGGTCGCGTCAAAAACTGCTCGAAGGTCGGGGCGTCTTCTTTGTACTCGAATTCCTGTGTCTTATAGCCGGGATCGAGATAGTCCTGAAACTCGCGTCCGAAGTCTATCTCTTCAAAGGCGTCGCGCGGCGCATCGTCCACGCTCCCCTCTTCACCCACCTCGAGATTGGCGGTTGCTTCGCCCCCCTCAGGCGTAGAAGACTCCGTGCCCGCATACATCGCCAACTCGTCCGTCTCCCCCGCGCCGTTTGCCGGAGCGCCGTTGAGATCGCTGCCCGAAGGTTCTGCCGCCGCCAGCTCTGCGCCGCTCCCGGAATCTGCGCCCGCCAACTGATCCAGGATTTTTTCGGCCAGTTCCTGCGTCTCTTCGTGAGACGTGACCTCCTCGAGCACAGGGTTTTCTAATAGCTGTTGCTGGATCAAATCGCTGAGTTCGAGTGAAGTCATCTGCAACATCTCGATACGCTGGCGCAACTGCGGCGTCAGGACAAGACGTTGCGAAAGGCTGGTGGTGAGCTTAACGGACATACCTTGCTTGGACTAATGTTCGAGAAAAATCTGATCTCTTGATTATTTTAGAATCTGCGCTAGATGAGCGCCGGGGAGATTATAACTGAAAAAGTAATCAGTAGTCAGTAATCAGTAATCAGTCAAACGTTTTTTTTTGAGGATCAAAGCGAATCGGTCTCAAAACCAGACAAGTTTGTCAAGAGCGTTTTAGCTGAGTGCTAATTAATGACTACTGATTGCTTTGTTTCTACAATCTGAACTTTTCACCCAGGTAGAGCCGCCGGACTTCCGCGTCTTCCGTCAATTCCTGCGGCGCGCCGCTACGAAA
The DNA here is from genome assembly GCA_046714695.1 of Pyrinomonadaceae bacterium. GTDB lineage: Bacteria > Acidobacteriota > Blastocatellia > Pyrinomonadales > Pyrinomonadaceae > DASQYE01. Next base: position 19,646 of record JBKKAL010000078.1, on the reverse strand, counting down.
GATGCGCCCCTCGGCCATGATATAAGCGCGATCGGTGACGCCCAGAGTCTCGCGCACGTTATGATCCGTCATCAGTATGCCGATGCCGCGACTGCGCAGGTAAAGGATCATACTTTGAATATCATCTACTGCCTTGGGATCAATACCGGCGAAGGGCTCGTCAAGGAGGATAAACTGCGGCTCGGTGGCGAGGGCGCGGGCGATCTCTGTTCTTCGACGCTCGCCGCCCGAGAGCGCATCGCCGCGCGTATTGCGCACGTGCGAGATGCCGAACTCTTCAAGCAGCTCTTCCAGTCGCTTAAAGCGCTCGCGCCGACGAAGGCCGAGCGTTTCCAGCACGGCCAGAATGTTTTGTGCCGCCGTCATCCGGCGAAAGATGGAAGGCTCCTGCGGCAGGTAACCGACGCCAAGCCTGGCACGCAGGTACATCGGAAGCCTTGTGATGTCGCGCGTGCCCAGCCGGATCAAACCACGGTCGGACTGTTCCAGACCGATGAGCATGTAGAAGGTCGTCGTCTTGCCCGCGCCGTTGGCTCCGAGCAAGCCCACCACCTCTCCCGGCTCGACATGCAGGTTGACATTATCAACGACGCGGCGCTTGCCATAGGACTTTTGCAAATTGTGCGCCATCAGTGCAGTCTCAGAGGGAATTCTCTCAACCTCGCTGACACGCGCCGCCGCCGCTAACTCGTCCTCCTCGCGAGCCTGAAAGCGCGCGACCGCAGAAGCAGCCTTAGTATGAGCCGGGGCATCTTCCCCTCGCCCGGCAATCGTCAACTCTTCTGTCTGCGTCCCCATATTAAGTTAATGACAAGTGACGAGTGATAGACGACAAGTAAGAAAAAGTTTTATCTCGTCACCTGTCACTGCTTTTTAATCTTGTGCGTCGAGCGCACGCGACCGGGCGACTGTGGCCCTCTGGAATCGTCCGCGACAACTCTACTATCGCGTAGATAGACAGTCAAACGACCTCCCTCTGTAGTTCCCTGTTCCGCGTCTTCGACGCGCGCCGGGTTGCCTTTGAGAATGACGGTCTCGTCCGCTGCGGTGTACTCACCCCAATCTCCGCTGCCGCGACGACCGGGCTGCGTCAGGATGACATTGCGCTGCGCGACGGTTCGTTCCACCTCATTATTCTCTTTCAGCAGGTAGACATCCGAGACGGCGCTCGTGATGCGGTCTGTGCTCTGCTTGATATCAACGCCTCCTTCATAATGAAGCAGGCGATCCATGTCCGAATAAGACATACGCTCTGCGGTGGCGAAGACCGGGATGATCTCCCCGCTGCCGTCTTTATTCCTGCGCCGCGCCTGATAGAGCGCGCTTTGCACGTGCCCATCGCCCTCCATTCGCTTGGTCTCGCGATAGATCGTCAATTTATCGGCGCGGACGAAATTCTCGTCCTGCCAGGCGCGAGCGCCGCCCGTATAAATCGCGATGCCTTCGACGTGACGAAACTCAGCACGCTCTGCCGTGACGTAAACAGGGCTTTTGACTTTCGAGAACGGCGTCGCCCCATTGGTTTGTTCCTGGCTGTAATAGGTCGTCGCCGTCTTGCCACGGCTGTAAGAGATGTCGTTGCGCGTATCGGTATCTATCTCGATGGCCTTTGTGCGCGCGCGCGAGTCCCAGACGACGGGCTCGCCTCCGCGCAGGCGCACCGTCTCATCCGCACCCGTGTAAGTGGCATTCATCGCGTGAGCATTGCGGTCGCGCTCGTTGAACTTCGCATCCGTTTGTGCGTCAAGGCGCTCGATGTCCTGCGTCTCGCGCACGAAGACGGCGATTATCTTCTGTGAAGTAAGGGTGCGTAGGGCTCTCTCTTCCGTGGGCTGGACGGGCTCAATCAGGGCTTTCGATTCACCGCTGGCCGTGAAGGTGCGCGCCAGATTTCCCGTTTCGTAAAAATCGCAATCGAAGCGCCAGGCGGTCAATGTCTTGCGATCAGCGGTGGCGGATTTCTGTACGGGATCAATAAAAAGCTCTGCATTACCGACCGCCTCGGCGCGTTCAAGGTCACGCCCCGTCACACGCCAGAAAAGTTTTACAGAATCCGCCGTCAGGCGTTTGTTGGCGGCGCGCGCGTCACCGGCGCGCGATTTCGGAGCATTGAGGGTGAAGACCGAACGTCCCCCAGCCCGCATCTCTTTCAACAGACTGCGGTCGCCCTGTGGAACGAAATTTACTTCAAGAACATTTGCTCCCGTCAGTTGCATCTCCGAATCCGCGTCGAGGCTCTGCGCTCGTACATCACGTTTAGCGGCGGCGCGCTCAAGCTGCTGGTCATTATCGAGAAAGAAGTCCATATCGGCTGCATGGACTTCGACGGCGCGGCCTTCCGTCATCGAACGCAGGTAAGAATTACCGCGAGCTTCGAGTGTCCGAAGACGCTTCTGCGCGTTGAGCGCGGCGGAGATGGTTTCTCCGCTCATCACGTCGCGCTCCTGTTCGGCGGTCGCACCGCCGGAAAAGACCAGATAGAGCGCGACCTGATCGAAAGTGGCCTGCGCGGCGCGGATAAGGACGGGGCGGGAGCGCGTGCTCGCGCTCGCACCCGGCTTTACTTCCGGCGTGATCGTGATCGAAACGTTAGAGCGCAGCGCCAGCCGCTTATTCTTCGCGTCGAGATACGCGCCCGTCGCCTGTCCAGATACGTTCTCGCGCGAGAACGTGATCGGCTGATCCGTTTCGGCGCTCTCGATCTTCTGGTTATAAATAAAGATTTCCGTCTTCGCCTTCAAGCTATCTCGCGTTTCGATATTGACATCGCCCGCGAAAGAGATCATCCCCCTGTCAGGGTCGTAGATCGAGCGGCGCGCGGTGATCTGATCGGGCTTATCACCGACGAGCGGGTAAACCTCCAGATGCACATCCTCAAGCTCATGATGATTGTCCGCGAAAGTAATGTCGCGCGCCGCTCGCAGCAGAAGCCGTAAGCGATCACCTTCCATCACGCGTCGCTCATAGCCTTCGACGACGCTCGTGACCTGCTTCGACAACTCCGGCGCGCCGGGAATCATCACGAACGGTTTATTATTGCGCAGGCGATAATAAGAGATGCCGACGAAGATGATCCCCGCCACCACGACCGCCAGCGCCAGCACACGCGTTATCCACGGCAGCCGCGCGCGCCAGCCCAAAGCAATCGGCCCTTTTCGTCTGATCTCCTGCATAATAAATCTGATGTCAGATGCCGGATATTAGATGTTAGTAAAAACTGACATCAAACATCTATCATCTGCCCTCTGTTCTTACGTCTTGGACGGACAACTGTAATCTTGTGACGCCCTGCCAGGTATTAGGCTCGACGGTGTACGCCATTTCGATGCGGTCGTCGGCGTGGAGCGTTTGCCCCTGAATTTCTTCCACCCCGCTCCACCAGATAGCATCATGCGTGCGGTTGTCTTCGCAGGCGACGCGCAGTTTCAGATGGCGCTCTTTTATCACGCGTGGTTCTGAAACGAGACGCATCCTGCGCGTCATAAAGACAGGACGCGGGTTGCCTGCGCCGAACGGCTCAAGCCGCTTCAATTCATCCACGAGCGAGAGCGAGAGCGCAGACCCGGGCAGTTCGGCGTCCACGCGCTGCACGGGCAGGAGGTCTCCATCGCTCAAATGTCCTGCTGCGTGTTCGTTCAAGCGGCGGCGAAGTTCCGGTATGCGATCACGCTTGATCGTGAGTCCTGCGGCATGCGAATGGCCGCCGAACTTCTCGAACAGGTCGGCGCACGCCGTCAAACCGTCGAGCAGATGATATGCCTCTATGCTTCTGGCCGAGCCATGGCCGAGGTCACCTTCGAGCGAGATGACGACGCACGGGCGATTGATTCGTTCGGCGACCTTTGAGGCAGCGATACCGATGACGCCTCTGTGCCAGTCGTCACCCGCGATGACCGCGACATGAGCGTGAGATGAAGCGGTCTCGACCGCAATGGCCTCAAGGGCGCGCTCGGTAATTTCGCTTTGCACTGTCCGGCGCTCGCGGTTAAGCGTATCGAGATGCGCGGCCAGACGCCTTGCCTCTTCCACCTCGCTCGCTTCGAAAAGCTCTATGATCGAGCGGGCCGCTTCCATCCGCCCCGCCGCGTTGATTCTTGGACCAATGCGAAAACCCAGGTCATACGCGGTCATCGCGCCCCGTTCCGTAAAGCCCGCTACCTCCATCAGGGCACGCAAACCCGGATTGGTCGCCTGCGGCAAGTCCCTGAGGCCGAGCGCGACGATTGATCTGTTTTCCCCGACGAGCTGCGCGACATCTGCGACCGTGCCGATGGCAACCATCTTCAGAAAGCCGCCGACCTTCTGCTCAAGGCCGCGCTCGCGAAACAGCGCGTGGGCCAGTTTGAAAGCGACGCCGACGCCCGCCAGATTCTTGTCAGGATAATTACAGCCGCGCTGGTTAGGATTGAGTACGGCAAATGCGGGCGGGGTGCCCTCGCCCTCATCCGGGAGATGATGATCTGTGACGATAATGTCCAGATTGTGATCGCGCGCCCACAGAAGCGGATCAAAGGCGCGGATGCCGCAATCCACGCTGACGACCAGCTTGTAGCCATCGGCCAAAGCTTTTTCCAGAGCGGGCTGCTGAATGCCGTAGCCTTCCGTAAAACGGTGCGGGACATGATAGCCCGTGCGCGCGCCCAGAAGTTTAAGAGCCCTGCGCAGGACGACCGTGCCGGTCGTGCCGTCAACATCGTAGTCCCCGTAGATCAGTATTGGCTCGTCGCGCTCAATGGCTCGCAGAATTCGCTCGACAGCTTTTCGCATATCGAGCATCAGCAGCGGGTCATGAAGCTGGTCGTGTGATGGATTGAGGAAACGTCGGGCCGACTGCTCGTCAATGCACCCGCGAGCGATCAATAGTTGGGCGACGATTTGTGAGACACCGAGGATGCGGGCGAGGGCGTTCGTCTGGTGCGAATCGTGCTCGCGCACGATCCAGCGTTTGGCATTCATCGGCATTAAGGCTTACTCGGCAAACCACCCGTTGGCGTCCAGCAGCTTGACTCCAATTCGTTGTTTGCCATCACCCTCGTCAGTCCAGACGCCGTTGACTTCAGCATCAATGGAGCGACCGAAGGGCGGTGTGAGGCGCACCACTGCTCCGAGTTCGATGGCTGCATCCGTGATGAGGGTGGCTCCGCCACGGCTGACCTTAACGGCTTCGGCCTCTACTTGAAAAGGCTCGCCGTCAGGCCCTCGGCCTTCCAATTGGACGGCGAAGTCCACGGGCACGCGAGGGCTGCGCGGGCGCTGCGCGGGCGCTGTCTCATCGCGGTTCATTTCATTACTCATAAATCACTTCTGGCCCCTTCTACTTATTTTCATTCCAGCTTCTTGCTCTTCGTGAGGAGGGGCGAGATGAGTTTACAGAATTTTGGCGACGATTGTTAGTGCCGGGCTCAGGGGTTGGCGTCGGAGTGGCGACCGCGGGCAGGATTTGTTGTGTCGGAGAGCCTTCAGTCCCGGCCTGCGTAGAGTCCATGGGCTGGATTACGCCCGTCAGCAGGAGGGCCAGAATCGCAAAGCCAACGACGAGACGATAGCCGATAAAGATGCCGGTCGAATGTGTCCGAAGGAAGCGCAACAGAAACCAGATTGAGGCATAACCGACAAGGCCGGAAACGATTGTCGCCACCACGAGCGAGACATAACTATCGGAGGGTAGTTTCTCAATCGCTTCTTTAAGTTCGAGCAGCCCGCTGGCGGCTATGGCCGGAATGGAGAGGAGAAAGGAGAAGCGCGCCGCCGTCTCGCGCGTCTCTCCGGCGAAGAGACCGCCCATCATAGTCGAGCCCGAACGGCTCGCACCCGGCAGCAGTGAAAGCACCTGCGCGCCGCCCACAGCCAGCGCGTCGCGTATGCCCAAATCTTCCATCCCACGCTTTCGCTTGCCGACCAACTCCGCAATCCCAAGCCCGATGGCGACGAGGATCATCATCGTCGCGATGACCCAGAGATTTTTTGTGAACGGCCCTTCGATCCCCTTCTTTAAAAGCAGGCCGATGGTGCCGATGGGGATCGAGCCGATGATCACCAGCCAGCCGAGCCAGGCATCGTGTGAAAGTCGCGAAGGACGTTTCCCCGCCATCGTCATATCCAGAGCGTCCTCGCTCTTTTGCCCGCGCACGAGCGCGACGTGATCGCGCACGAAGGCATAAGAGATATTCCATATGTCGCGCGCGAAATAGATCAATACGGCCAGAAGCGTTCCCAGTTGAATGACGGCGATGGTGGCCGTCGTCCGCTCTGCACGCAGGGTCTGCTCAACGCCCTCGTATAGACCGAGAGCGCGGCTGGCGAAGATCAGATGCGCCGTCGAGCTGATCGGGATGAATTCCGTGAGCCCCTGAACGATGCCTAAGATGATGGCTTGAAGGATGGACATAAGCTCGATTTTAGATTTTGGATTTTAGATTAACGATTCGCATAATTTGAATTTTGGAATCGAAATCTTTGACCTAGGCGGCCTGCAAATCCAAAATCCAAAATCTAAAATCCAAAATCGAATTGTTATTCGCGGAATGAATTTCTGGCCGCGATCCGATCATACAGGAAATTCGGCATAAGCATAGCGGTACGCACAAGGCTGGCTAGCTGCCACGGAAAAGCGTAAGACTTCTTGCGCGCCTCGATAGCATGAGCGATCTTGCGCGTCGCGTCTGGCAGCTCCAACAGGAAAGGCATCTGCGCGTGACGCCCGGCAGTCAGAGGAGTCTTGATAAAACCGGGATGAATGATCGTCACGTCCACGCCCGTGCCGCGTAAATCCAGGCGCAGGCTCTCAAAAAGAGCTGAGAGCCCGGCTTTGCTCGCACAGTATGCGCCGGAGGCTGGCAAGCCACGATATGCGGCGAGCGAGGAGATGGCGACCAATTGCCCCTGCCCGCGCCCAACCATTTCCGGCAGCACAGCCGCCACGCTATTGACCGCGCCGACGAGGTTGATATTGATGACCTCGGCCACCTCGTCTGCCTTAAAAGCGCGCGCCCCGGTCGTCGCGCCAACCCCGGCGTTGGCGATGAGCACATCAACCTGCTCGAAGCTTGCGCGCAACCGGTCGGCAGCGGCCCGCACTGCCTTAGCGTCTTTTACATCCGCCGGTAATGCCAGCGCCCTTCCGCCCTTATTCTCCAATTCGCCGACGATCTCTTGCAGCATATCGGCGCGTCTGGCAAGCAGCCCTAATGTCGCGCCGCGTCCCCCCAGTTCGACTGCGAGCGAGCGCCCGATTCCGCTCGATGCGCCCGTGATGAGAACTACTTTTTGTCGCCAGTCGAAGCGCATAAGAGTAATCAGTAATCAGTACTCAGCAATCGGTCAAGAAAAAACTTCTGAAGTTGGATGAATCATCTCGATAAGCAGATAAGTAGGTCAGCATAGCGCGCTTTTTACTGATAACTGATAACTGACTGCTGATTACTTTTTTTAACACAACTCGGCGACGTGTGGGCCCAGAACGCGCAGGGCCGTTGCGAGATCACCTTGTTTGATCAGGATGTGGTCGCGGGAGAAAGAGGAAAGAGTGCCACAGCTTATGCCCGCTTCGGCCAATAGCTCTGTGACGCGCGCAAGAAAGCCGACGACATTCCAATCGAGTTCAATATCCAATGTCATCAGACGAAAGCCGCCTTCGACACGCGCGTCGCGAGCGGCGTATCGCATCGTGTGCCAGTCCGTCTCGTCGAGCAGGAGCGTGACCTCATGCTGGTCGCGCAGGAGCATGAAGGGTGCGCTCCCACGCGGGCTCAACTCCGGATTCTCCAACAAGCGCGTCCAGTCTTCGTGTCGCATGCCGATCAAAAAGTAGCTGGCGGGCGCGACCTCTACTCTGGCGCGGCGCAACATCTCCACAGCGTCGGCTTTGTGCCCTTGACGGTCGGCTATCTCGGTCATATCAACGGTTAGGTTTGGGGTCAGAGAGCGATTTATACCTGAACGATGACCGGAGTAATCACTGGCTTTGCGCCGGTCTGTTTCTGTAGAAAACGTTTAACCTCTACGCGAACACGCTCCTTGAGCAAGGTCATATCGCCGCGCTCGGCTAAAGTGGCGCTCGCGACCGTTTCGCTAATGATGCGTTGCGCGTCTTTGTGATAGCCGTTTGAGCCTTCAAGACCGATCACGCCGCGCGCCACGATCTCCGGCGGCGATTCAAGCTCGCCCGTCTCTTCGTTAATCGTGATGACAAGGGTGACCATCCCGTCGTAGGCGATCTGTTTACGCTCGCGCACCGTCTCGCGATCAATCTCTTCAAAGCCGGAGCCGTCAATAAACGTGCGTCCGACCTCGCGCTTTTCGACGATTGTTGCACGCTCGCCGTCCAACTCAAGAACGTCACCGTTTTCGATCAGAATGATATTCTCTTCCGCGTAGCCGAGATGATTTTTGACGAACTCCTTGTGACGGAAAAGCATTCGATACTCGCCGTGAATCGGCACGACGAATTTAGGCCTGACAGCCTCCGTCATGATCTTGATGTCTTCCTGCGAGGCATGACCGCTGACGTGAACCAAGCGCCGCTTCTCTTCGATGATATTTGCGCCGCGCTTGTAGATTGCGCCGATCAGGCGCGAGATGGCGCGCTCGTTGCCCGGAATAATACGCGCCGAGAGCACCACCGTATCGCCTTCCAGGACAGTCAAGCCCTTGTAGCTTTGCGTCGCCATCTGTGAGAGCGCCGCGCGGGCCTCTCCCTGTGAGCCCGTAACGAGGAAGACAATCTCGTTATCGTCCAGATGCTTCGTCTCGTTAAGAGAGACCATCAGGCCATCAGGAATATCCAGATAGCCCAGGCGGTCTGCTATCTCCACGTTCTTCAGCATCGAGCGGCCCAGTACGCAGACCCTTCGTCCAAACTGTTGGGCCACGTCAAGGACTATTTGCAAGCGATGAATGGAAGAAGCAAACGCCGCGACGACAATGCGCCCCGTGGCTTCCGAAAAAATCTCCTCAAAGGCGGGAATAACTGCACGTTCCGAGGGCGTCCTTCCCGGCACAGTCGCATTGGTCGAATCCGAGAGGAGCGCGAGCACGCCCTCCTGCCCGTAACGACGCAGCGTGCGCAGGTCAATCGGCTCGCCGATGACGGGGGTCTCGTCAACCTTGTAATCGCCCGTATGTATGATCGTGCCCACGGGCGTAGTGATCGCCAGCGAGAAACAGTCAACCAGCGAATGCGAGACACGTATGAACTCGATCTTAAACGGGCCGATCTCGACCACGTCGCGCGGCTCGACGCGATGGATCAACGTGTCGCCCAGCAGATCATGCTCGGCAAGCTTGCTTTCGGCTAAACCCACTGTGAAATGTGAAGCGTAAACGGGGACGTTGAATTTTTTGAGGATATAAGGCAGCGCGCCCAGATGGTCTTCGTGCCCGTGTGTCAGGATAATGGCCGTGATCTGGTCTCTGTACTCTTCCAGAAAGTCGAAATCCGGGACAGAGACATCCACGCCATAGGCGCTCTCTTCGGGGAAACCCATGCCGGCGTCGAGGATGATCATCTCATCGTCATAGCGCACGGCCATACAATTCATCCCGAACTCGCCGATGCCGCCGAGCGGGATAATCTCTAAAACATTACTCACTGTAATTCTTTACTCTACTCTCCAAAAGAGCCCGGCGAATGCTCGAAACGGATCGCTTTCGCCGGGCGGAATTAAGCCTGACAGTATAACACAACGAAGCCGCGTCACATTCTCGTGTGTTTATATCTGAGAAGAGAGACAATCGCGGAATACATATTTATCTCTCTGTAGAAAGAGGAGCTTCACTGGTCTGAATTTTGAGTCGGGTTCAGTTTTGATCCGGCGCGTGCTCAATCAGGCGTGAGAGCCTTCCCCACTCTTCGAGGGTGAAAGTTTCAGCGCGCCGCTGCGGCGCGAGTTGTGCCGCTTCAAGCACATGGCGCGCGCCCCCCGCTCTTTCAATAAGCGAGGAAAATTCACCTAACACGCTACGAAGATTGTTAAAGATAGTCTTGCGCCTTTGAGCAAACCCGGCGCTCACGAGTCGCCAGAGGAGCGATTCATCTCCGACATCTACGTTCAGTCTTGGATGCGCCTTCAGTCGCATGACCGTACTCCAGACCTTGGGCACGGGTCGGAACGCGTCGGGCGCAACATCGAAGAGCGCTTCCCTTTCACAATAAGCTTCGACTAATACGGAGAGATAGCCGCGCTCGCTCGTCGAAGGCGGCGCGGTGATGCGTTCGACCACCTCGCGTTGGAGCATCAAAACCATCTCGGAAATGCAGGCGCGTTGCTCGATAAGGCGTTGGAGAATGGCCGTCGAAATGTTGTAGGGAAGATTGGCAACGACGCGCGCCCCTTTGTCAGGCGCAATGAGCGCGCAAAAATCCGTTGTGAGCGCATCGGCTTCGACAAGATGGAAGTTTGGATTTCCGGCAAACTGTCGGTTGAGGGTATGTGCGAGGCTGCGGTCAAGTTCTATGGCGACGACGCGTCCGGCCCTTTCGATAAGACGCGAAGTCAAAGCCCCCTGTCCCGGCCCGATCTCGATGATCGTCTCATCGCTGCGGGGATCGAGCGCGGCAACGATACGCTCCACAACCCGCTCATCAGCGAGAAAGTTTTGTCCCAGACTCTTTTTCGCACGGGGATGTGGAAGGGATGAGGGATGAGGGATGAGGGATGAATTACCTTTCTTTACTTCATCCTTCATCTTTTATCCCTCGTCTTTGATTGGATAGCCTGTCACTTCAATGTCCGGCCCGTGTTGTTTGAACTCAACGTCACCGAGTCTTATGGCAGCCGCGATTTTTTCCGCGCCCGTGCCACCCACCGCAGATGCAGCGTCGCATCCTCCGATGATCAGCGGCGCGATAAAGAAACTGGCCTTGTCAACGAGTTTCGCATCCAGAAAAGCGCCCGCAACCTGAGCACCGCCCTCGACGAGCACGCTTTGAATGGAACGTTGGCCGAGCTGCGTCAATATCTGGTTGAGATTTCTCCCATCGCTCTCTCGCAGGACGACGATGCCGCGTCGCTCAAGAGCCCCTACAGCGGAAGCGTCGGCGCTCTCGGATGTAAACACGAGCACGGGCGCATCGCGCACAGTCAGGGCAAGCTGTGAATCCGTAGAGAGTTGCAAACTCGGATCGAGAAGGACGCGCGTGAGCGGAAGTCTGCGGGGCTTACCGGAACGATCCGTCAGCAAGGGATTATCATTGATGGCCGTATTCGACCCGACCATAATAGCGTCGTATTCGTGTCGTAACTCGTGAACACGCGCGCGTGATTGTTCGCCTGTGATCCAGCGCGAGTCGCCCGTGCGGGTCGCGATCCGGCCATCGAGCGAACAGGCGAGTTTGAGATGAACGAAAGGGCGCGCGTGGCGCATGAAGTGGATATATTTTTCGTTAAGCCGCGAAGCCGCTTGAGCCAACAACCCAGTTTCAACGCGAAGGCCGGCGGCGCGTAAATGCGCGAAACCTTTGCCTGAGACCTTCGGGTTGGGGTCTTCTATGGGGGCTACGACGCGCTTGACGCCAGCGCGGATGAGCGCGTCTGTGCAGGGCGGCGTGCGCCCGTGATGAGCGTGCGGTTCTAAGGAGACGTAAGCGGTCGCCCCAACGGCTTTCGTTCCGGCTTCTTCGAGCGCGAGCGTCTCGGCATGTTTGATTCGCTCGTAAAGATAAAAGCCCTCGCCGATTTTTTCTCCACCGGCATCTGCGATCACGCAGCCGACAAGCGGACTCGGACTGACCTGCCCAGACCCACTCGCAGCCAGTTCCAGCGCGCGACGCATCCATTGCAGGTCTATCTCGCTCCAGGTATCTACGCCCCGGTCAATCGTGGCTATTTCATCCGGCCTCAACTGTTCCTCTTAGTCATACAGGCTATTAACGTACTGTTCTGAATCGAACACGACCAGGTCGTCAACCTTCTCGCCGATTCCGGCATAACGGATCGGCAAATTAAGCTCTTTGGCAATCGCGACGGCGATGCCGCCTTTGGCAGTGCCGTCGAGCTTGGTCAAAACAATCCCTGTCACGCCCGCGACCTTCAGGAATTGACGCGCCTGCTCAAGACCGTTCTGTCCCGTCACTGCATCCACGACGAGCAGCGTCTCGTGCGGCGCGCCCTCGACCTCTCGCCCCGCGACGCGCTTCATCTTTTCCAGCTCGGCCATCAGATTCGCTTTGTTGTGCAGGCGTCCAGCAGTATCAACGATCAGGACATCCGAGTTGCGCGCCTTGGCCGCCTTCAGCGAATCGAAGAGGACTGCTGCCGGGTCAGTTCCCTGTTTCTGTTGAATAAGGGGAACACCCGTACGCTCGGCCCAGATCGCGAGCTGGTCGGAGGCGGCGGCGCGAAAAGTATCAGCCGCACAGATCAACACGTCGTTGCCTTCGGCCTTGATGCGCTGTGCCAGCTTGCCGATGGTCGTCGTCTTGCCCACCCCGTTGACGCCGACGATCATCATTACATAAGGCGCGACACCTTCGGGCACGCTCGTCTCCGAAGCGATGCCCTCTCTCTCCGATGCCTGAAGAATCGAAAGCAGCTCGGACTTGATAGCTTGCTTGAGTGCGGTGATGTCATTGATCTGCTGGCGTGCGATGCCGCGCCGGACTGTGTCAAGGAGATGCAGTGTCGTCGGCACGCCGATGTCGGCGGCGATGAGCGCTTCTTCCAACTCGTCCAGAAGCTCTGCGTCAATCTGTTTGCGTCCCTGAAAGACCGTATCAATTCTCTCGGAGAGAGATTCGCGCGTGGCGGCGACGGCGCGGCGAAAACGTGTGCTGAACTCCTGTTCGAGAGCCGCCTCCTGGGCCTGCAACTCCTCTATGGAGCGATCAAGACCAAGAATGGAGGTCGTAAAGGGCGAGCGCGAAGGCACAGGCTTCTGCGCGGCTATGGGTTTAACGGGCTCTACTGCGGCGGCGCGCTCACTCATCCCTCTAGATGTGGTCGGTTGGGGCGCTTCGGTGATCGCTTGTGTTTCGAGGGCGGGTGGCGGCGTCGGGACTCCGCCGGTTGGAACGGGTTCGAGCGCGGGCGGCGTGCTTAATTGTGAAGGCGTTTCCGTCGGCGTCCGCGCGGCAGGGGCTTGAAGCATCGCCTCACGGCCTGAGGGCAGAGTCGCCTCTTGCTGCTCGACGGCAGAACGCGGGGGCGCAGGGGTGTTCAAGCCCAGCGTAACAAAGCGTTCTTTATTTGTGCGTTTCCAAAAGGGCATGATCTGATTTTATAACCTTGTGAATCTCATCTGATTTTGTTAGCCAATGATTATAAACGCAACTGCCGCAGCGCTACAAAAGCGATTTACTGTTGAATCGCTTTTACCAATCAAAGGCGGAGAGGAATTTGAAGCGGACTTTTACGGCAGGTCATCATGGCTGCGCATGGACAACATGCGCAGCGCCTTGCATGCGGCGACTGGGAAATATGCGGGCGGTGTCAAAAGACAATCGCGCTATTCCGTGTTCAGATTTTTCTCATTCTTGATCTCTTCGCTCTCAGGATTTTCCGCTCCGGGTATAAGTGAGCCCGTCGGCTTCTCCTCTTCCAGTTTCTCGCTGGGGCTCTCCTCAACCTGTGGTTTCTCTTCTTGATCCGACGCCCTGCTCTGTCCCTGATTCACATTCATGATGTTCTCCTTCACCTTGCGACGGCGCGTGCGATCATTCGCTTTTGCCTGGCGCACCCGCAAAACTATTCGGTGTCTCCGGGCTCAAGCGCAACTGACCGCCTCTACGCTTTAATCTTAATTGGTTGAATATCTACGCGCACTAATATACATGGCGAGAGTCGGTATCACCAAACGAAAGCCTTTATTGTGAACTGGTGTCGAGCGATGAGAGAGAGCGTGGGGGAGACGCTCAGGCGGCAGGAAGTGACTGCGCGGCGGGCGCGGCCTTGTCGGATACAGGTGAATTGGCAGGAGAAGCGGCGGGCTTTTTCACGGGACGCTTGAGACGCACGGAGCCGGGGCGTATCTGCCCGGACTCGCAGGCGGCGACAAGCGAGGCGACCACGCGATCATCATAGCGCGTGCCGACGAAGCTCTTGATGCGTGCGACCGCATCGTCAAAGTTCATCGCGCGTTGATAGGGCCGATCCGTTGTCATTGCGTCGAAGGTATCTGCGACCGAGACGATACGTGCCATCAAGGGAATCTCATCGCCCTTGAGGCCCTGCGGATAGCCCTCGCCGTTGACCATCTCATGATGCATGTACATGCCCGGCAGAAATTCCTTCATCGCCGGAATCTGCGACATGATCTTATAGCCCTTCTTCGGATGCTCCTTCATGATGGTAAATTCTTCATCGGTCAGCGCGGCTGGCTTCTTCAGGATATTATCGTCAATTCCGATCTTGCCCACGTCGTGAAGCAGCGCGCTGATTCTGATCTTTTCGATCTCCTCATCGGAGATGTCGAGCCCCTGCGCGATGGCGATGGAGAAGCGCGCGACGCGCTCCGAGTGGCCGCGTGTGTACGGGTCTTTGCCGTCAATCGCGGCGGCGAGCGCTTTGACTGTACCAAGGAACAGCTCGCGATTCTCGTCCGCAGAGCGTTGCAGATCGCTGATGAAACGCTCGATCCTATCGGTCATCAGATTGAAGGAGTTGCCAAGGTCGCCAAGCTCCGTATGGCTCTTGACCGCGATGCGCTGCGAAAAATCTCCGCTCGCAATGCGGTGCGCGCCAGCGGCCAGCTCCTGCACGGGCTGCGTCAGCTTTTTGGCGAAGTAGTAACCGATCAGCAGCGCGAAGATGGATGCCAACAGGCTGATGTATAAAATCTGGTGGCGCATTTCGGTGACGGAAGCAAGCGCCGCATGCTCGTCTTGAATGGCGATCACGCCGAGACGGGAATCGCCTTCGAGTTCAGCGGTCGCGTAAGAGCCGAGCATCTCGACTCGCCGTCCATCGCGCTCGGCGGTAAAGGGAGCGAGCGCCGATTGCACCTGCGCTCCTGTCTCCCGCCAGTCCTGCACGACCTTGAGGTCTGTCATAGGCCGTTCGGTAAAGGCCACGCGCTCATCCGGGTGAGCCACCGCGCGTCCTTCTTTATCAACCACAAAGACGACGGGCAATCCGGCGTCCAACATTTCGCGTTCGCTCTTCGAAGATTTTTGCTGGACGGCCTCAAGCACATCCTGAAATGAGATGATGGCGACCACCGCCGCAACCACATCATTACCGCTCGCGCCGCCCATCACGGGCGCGGCGATGGTCAGCGCAATCTCCTGCCCGGAGCGAATGATATGCGGGCGACTAACGACCAGCCCACGACCGGAAATGCGAGCCAGCACCTCGCCGACACGTTCCTCCACCTCCTCGCGCTTTATCACGTCCAGTTGGAAAGCCCTGTGAGGCTCGCCCTGCACAGGCTCTATGGAGAGAGCGATCAGATTCGGATCGTCCTGAAGGGTTTTCTGCAAGCGAGTATCAGCGCCGCCCTCGCCCATCACGCTCACGCCGCCGGCCAACTCGAAGGCGCGTGCCAACCCTGTCACCACATCACGATAACGCTGCCCGTAAAGCTCTATCTGCCGCGCCTTGTCCTGCACAAGCTGAGCCTGATAGCGTCCCTCGACTGAGCGGAGCGCATCCGCACTTCGCTCGGATAGGAGCCAGCCAGCCAGTCCCAAAGGAAAGAGACCGACCACGAGCAGCACTCCGAGCACGATGTAGAGCAGGCGCACTCGCCTGGAATGTTCTTGCATTACGGGTTCTGAGACAGCATCGTCAAGCGGGTTGATACACGGAAGACCCTGGTCAGGGCGGGATAGAAGTGAACGGCGCGCGAGCAGTGCCTTGGGGCAGCGGCTCCGAACTACCCTCAATACTACGCAACCTCAAAGGCGGCTGTCAATGGTTTGTCAATTTTTAATTGCTGAAATAGTTAAGTTAAACCCAGGAACACAGCTTTGCATCAAAGCTCCTGGGATGGGAAAAACGTGTCATCTGATGAAACGCGGCTGGCACAAACGGCGGCGGCTGAACAGTTAAGCCTGCGCGGTGAGTGCGTCGCTGTGCGATACTTTTGCCGACCGAAGAGGCACCTTGAGCGTCTAAAGTATGAAAGGGCATGCGGCCAAACAGGGGTACATGATGGCGGGACTCTCGGAAGGTGGGGCCTCGCGCTTTGTTATGGCGTGAGAGAATGGAGACGGTTACGAGCGACGAGCAAATCGTAGAGCGCGCCCTGGCTGGCGATGCCGACGCCTTCGGTGAGATCGTGCGCCGCTGGGAGCGCCGCATTTTCGCGCTCGCTTACGGTATGCTCGGACGCGAAGAGGAGGCGCATGATGCGACGCAGGAGACTTTTATCTCCGCCTTTCGCAATCTGCGCGGATTTCGCGGTGAAGCCAAAGTCTCTTCCTGGCTGCATCGCATCGCCATCAACCAGTGCATTACCAGACAGCGGCGCGCAAAGGTGCGAGGCGAGACGGCGATTGGTGATGAGACGGATGGAAGCTTTGAGCTGCTCGTCGCGCCCGCACATCAATCCCCTGCTCGCGCCGCCGAGAGCCGCCAGAGGACAGAGATCGTGCGGCGCGCCGTCAATACGCTCCCGACGGAGCTGCGCCAGATTGTCGTTATGAAAGAGTTTGAAGAATTAACGTTCCAGGAGATAGCTGAAGTCCTTGACTTGCCCCTCAGTACTGTAAAGAGCAGGCTCTATACTGCGCTCCGGCAACTTCAGATGCGATTGCAAGCGGTCGCCTCAGAGATATCCTGATGGAACCGAAAAGAGATTTGAGAAAATAAAATGAGAGACAAGGAACTCACATCATCATCATGCGCAAGGGCCGAAGAACTCGTCGCTTACCTTTACAACGAAGCGAGCGAGACGGATTCCAAAGATTTCGAGCGGCACATGCTGACCTGTGCCTCTTGCGAAGGAGAGCTGGCGACCTTCGGTCATGTTCGCTCATCCATCGCCGTCTGGCGCAGCCACGCGCTCGGCTCTGAAGCACACGCTTTAGCAACAGCAGCGATTACACCTTCACTCGAACTTCCGCAGGCCGCCGTGCGCAAGCCTTCGGCGATTACCGCCTTGCGCGAGTTCTTCGCGCTCTCGCCCCTGTGGCTGCGCACGGCGACGGCTTTGACGAGTCTCGCGATCTGCGCGCTCGTCGTCTGGGCCTCTGCCCGCGTAATGGAAGAGCCGCGCGTTCTGGTTGTAGAGAAGGTGGTCGAGAAAGACCCGACGCAGGCGCAAGTTGATGCGCTGGTGGCTAAAAGAGTCCGGGAGGAACTGGCCGCCCAGAGTAATCGAGATGAGAGGAGTTCAAAGGAGATGATGGCGACCGCGAGTGAGCAGAGAGGCTCAACGCCTGCTCAGTCCGGGCCAGGTCGTTCCGTTTCTGCGCCGGGACGTGCTCCAGCGACCAGGCGCTCGCCCGCCCCAAAGGTCTCCACACAGGAATATGAAGAAATAGCCAGGGACTTACAGCTCGTTCCAACACGTGACGAGGAGGACTTACCGCGTCTCATAGACTTGATAGATGAAGCAAATTGACGAGATAACTTTTATCGAAACGGCGAGCCCTATGGAGTTTCTCCATAGGGGCGTGCCGGTTGAAGAGGTTGACGATCATGAATAAAACTTTCGGCAGCCCTGCGGCTCTTTTGTTTGCCCTCGCGCTCTCCCTGTTATTAATTATCTTTTCCGATGCTCAGGCGCAGGAAGCCCAGAGCGGGGAGGCGGCGCAGCAACCGCAGCAGAGTGATCCGGCTCAAGGGGCTGGCGCTCGCGGGAGACGAGACCGCGATCCGCTGCGCGAATTGAATCTGACGTTCGATCAGCTTCAACAGATTCGTTCCATACGCGAGCAGAACAGGGATCAGTGGCGTGCCGTCAGGCAACGATTGGGCGAGGCCTTTCGGGCTCTCGACGAGGCTGTTTATTCCGACAACGTGAGCGACGCTTTGATCGAAGAGCGTGCGCGAGAATTGGGCGCGGCACAGGCCGCTGTCTCTCGTATGCGTGCTTTGACGGAATTAAAGATACGTCGAGTGCTGAGGCCGGAACAATTAAATACTCTGCGCGCAATGCGTCAACAGGCACGCGCCGCGGAACCAAAAACGGGACGAGAGCGCGACCTCAACGCCCGCCCGCTGCGTCGGCGCGCTCGTTTAGGCCGGGGTGAGGGCGAAGGCCGCGCGCTACGCGGGCGCAGGCCATGAGTATCCGTAAACTGTCAATGGAGAAGATCGAGAAAGCCTGTCAGACTCATTTTCCGACAGGCTTTTCCTTTTGGGCCTTTTGATGGGTTCTGGCAATACTATTGCGCACTGCCCTGGGCGTCCCAAGCCTCCTGATTTTGTCCGTTTGCATTTAACGCTTGACGCATCCGGTATATTTTGCGCATCATATCCCGCTCGTTCATTATCAGCGTGGGAGCATCGCACCTTTTAAATATGGCAGGTCGCGGCCCGCGCCAACACGTCCGGCATGAGTTTCCTTTTTCCTGAGGACGCGAAAGCCATTTGAAAACGCTTTTCTGCCTATGGGGGCGAAGCGCGTTTTCGACCCAACCTACGAATGAACCTTGCTACGCGCGCTGTGCTCGAACTACAGGAGACGACGCTGCTGGCGGCGCGCACCGCTCGCGGTCTCTTCAGGCGTCCGAGGTACATCCCGGAAACCATCGCACAGATGGACCACATTGGCGTCGGCTCGCTCACGATCATCATTCTGACCGGATTTTTTACGGGCGGGGTATTGACTCTGCAAACCTTCCCCACGCTACAGTATTATGGTGCGCAGGATCAGACAGGGCGGCTGGTCGCCCTTTCGCTGGTGCGCGAGCTGGGGCCCGTGTTAACGGCCTTGATGGTAACGGGTAGAGTCGGCTCTGCCATCTCCGCGGAACTGGGCTCGATGACCGTTTCGCAGCAGATAGACGCGATGCGCGCGCTCGGCACAGACCCTGTGCGCAAGTTGGTCGCGCCGCGCCTGATCGCGCTCATCATTACGTTGCCGCTTTTGACTGTGCTGGCCGACGTGGTAGGGATTGGCGGCGGTTGGACAGTGGCGACAGGCATGTATGGCATGGCTTCCAACACATTCTTAAGCTCTGTGCAGGACGGCATCACGCAGGATGATATTATCGGAGGCGTGATTAAGCCCATCGTCTTCGCCCTTATTATTGGGACTATCTCATGCTATAAAGGGCTGGGCACGGAGGGCGGCACGGTGGGCGTCGGGCGTTCGACGACGCGCGCCGTAGTGGCCGGATCAATCATGGTTATTATCGCCGACTTCTTTCTGGCGCGTGCGCTTCAAGCCGTTCTCGGAATGCCGGTTTCCTGAGTTGCTCTCATAAGTATTATGGTCTCTACGGATACAGAAGCTTTACAGCAGACGATAGCTGCGCACCCGGACGGCCAGGTCAGCGAGGATGCTGCCGAGTCCACTTTTGCCGAAGTGGATGATCGCGAGCGCGCCGTCCCGTCCATCGAGTTTCGCGATGTACATCTAGCCTTTGGCGACCGCAAGGTTCTCAATGGTCTCAGCCTCAAAGTGATGAAGGGCGAGACCAAGATTATTCTGGGCGGTTCGGGATGCGGCAAATCCACGACTATCAAGCTTGTGCTCGGACTGCTCAAACCCGATTCGGGACAGGTGCTCGTTGACGGCGAAGACATCACTCATCACGA
>JBKKAL010000077.1:0-9452 GCA_046714695.1 Pyrinomonadaceae bacterium | reverse complement strand
ATTGATATCACTTAATATAGCCTTTGGTGGTTGGATAGCAAAAAATAGGCAAGCTGATCCCATAAACGGCTCAACATATCGTTGATACTCTTGATTCCAATATTCTGTAAGTTTGGGAAGTAGCTTGCGTTTGCTGCCAGCCCATCTCAGAAAAGGTTCTAATGCATTCATTTGAGGCCCATAAGAATCTAGAACAATCTGTAAACTCTATTGTATGTTATATCTTATGTTGAATATTTTCTAGGGCTATCTTTCAGGGAAGGAATGTTCAAAAGCGATGGGGATCATCGGCATTGTGGCAGTGGATAGAAACGGCGCGATTGGCAAGAATGGTACGCTGCCCTGGCACTACTCCGCGGATTTGAAACACTTCAAGCAGCGGACTGTGGGCCATGCCTGTGTGATGGGCTGGCGGACGTGGCTCTCGCTCAAGAAGCCTTTGAAAGAGAGACTCAACATCGTCTTGAGCAGGTCGTCGGATATAGAGCCGCAAGAGTCCGTGATTATGCTCAGAGACCGTTTCTCAGTGCTTTCGCTCGGTGCATATCTCGGCTGCGATCTCTTTATCATCGGGGGCGAGCAGGTCTTTCGCGCTTTTCAAAATGATATTGAGAAATGGATTGTGACCGAAGTTCCTCTGGAAGTGGAAGGCGCGGACACTTTTATGCCAAAGGATTTTTTGCAGGGTTTCAGCTCCCTGAATTCCCTCTCGCTCGAAGAAAATCTACGGGTGACGTTCTATGAAAGAACATCAAAACGCTTGCCCGCAAACACCTGATGAAGTTCAAAGGCTACAATTTCAGCCGCGAGCGTTCCCCATCGGCGCGTCGAGCACGTCATGGCGCGTAATGATGCCTGTGATGCGGCCGTACTCTTCGACCAGAACAGCCGGGCTCGCTTGCAGTTGATGAATCACTTCGGCTGAGCCGGCGTCCACGTCAAGGACTGGAAAACTCGCTTCCATAACTTCATGTACGGGTGCTTCAAGCAGCTCTCGATTGCCGAGCACTTTGGCCAGCACGCGATTCTCGCGCAGGCTTCCGACCGAGCGACCATCCTCTATGACGGGCAGTTGCGTCAGATCATACTCGTTCATCTTGGAGAGCGCGTCGGCGACACGCTCCGAGGGCATCGCTGTGACGAGCGTCGGCGGTGAGTTTTGTCCCTTCGTCTCGTGGATCAGACCGGCGGTGATCTTCTGCGGCTCAAGCAGGCGCTTCTCTTTCATCCATTCGTCCGAATGAAATTTGGTCAGGTAATGCTCGCCCGTGTCGCAGACGATAAAGACTATGACTGCCGTTTCGTCCAGGTCGCGCGCCACCCGGAGCGCAGCCGCCACGTTTGTGCCCGTCGAGCCGCCGCAAAATATGCCCTCCATACGGCCAAGCTGTCTTGCGAGATCAAAAGATTCACGGTCGGTGACGTTGATGACCTCGTCAACATATTTGATCTGGACGTTTTCAGGCAGTATCTGTTGACCGATTCCTTCGACCAGGTATGGCGTCGCCTCGATAACTCTCCCCGTCTCCTTGAATGTCTTAAAGATAGAGCCGTAAGGGTCTGCGCCGATGACACGCACGTTCGGGTTCTTCTCCTTCAGAAAACGCCCCGTCCCTGAAATCGTTCCGCCCGTTCCGATGCCTGAGATGAAGTGGGTAATCTGCCCTTCGGTCTGCTCCCAAATCTCCGGCCCCGTCGTTTGATAATGCGCCAGAGGATTGGCCGGGTGAGAATACTGATCGGGATAAAAAGAGTTTGGTGTCTCGCGGGCGATGCGCTGGGCTGTCGAGACATAATGATCCGGGGAGCCGGGCTTGGCCGCAGCGGGCGTGACCACCACATCTGCGCCGAGCGCTTTGAGATAACGCACCTTCTCCGTCGAAGCCTTGTCCGTCATGACGAAGATGCAGCGATAGCCCTTGACGGCTGCCGTGATCGCCAGCCCGATTCCGGTATTACCCGATGTCGCCTCGACGACTGTTCCGCCGGGTTTGAGCGTTCCTTCGCGTTCGGCCGACTCGATCATTGCGCGGCCGATGCGATCCTTTACGGAGAAACCCGGGTTGAGATTCTCCATCTTGGCGAGCACAGTCGCCTTGATCCCCTGCGTCATCCGGTTAAGGCGGACGAGCGGCGTATGACCGATGAGCCCCAGAACATTTTCATAGTATTTCATCAATAGACCTTTCCAGTACGCTGTTCGGACAGAACAATTTTTACTATTTATACAACGGAAACCTTATTCTTCACCACCGGCAGTCCTCTCGGCCCCGCTCAAACGATTTTGCTGCCTGACCGCGTCAACGCCCGCAATCCCAATTCTCTCCGGTTACTCTGATTCAATTCTTTCAGACAACTCAAGCAGATAACTTCTTGGATCAAAGGCGGGCTGCGTATGATTTTTTAATACTTCACAGACGGCGTCCCCGTAAGGATCGGCGCTTGCGCCGCCATAGACGCTCGGCTGTTCGAGGATAGGGATACTGAGCAGGCTTACAAGGCAGCCCAGGAGCATCCAAAGGAGCGCCTCTCTACGGCTCACGTTCGGGTTGAATGCATAAACCTGCTGGCGGTCTGCGTAAATATCATCGCAGAGCCTTTTGAACTCCATCTCCGAGATCGTGCTCATATTATCAATTCACCAAATAAAAGTTTAAAATAAAAACGGCGCGGGTTAATCCCTGAATGGAGTAGTTCACACTGTTTCGGCCAGGCAGTCAACCACCGCGTGCTGAAAGTCGTCATGTAAAACGTCAGAATTTTACCAGGACTGTTTAGGGAATCATTCATGTTCAACCTTTATTCACGCGGCAGGCTCGCATATTGCCCGGGCCGCGTCCTTTTCACCTGTCTACTGCTCACAATGCTTTTAAGCGGCGCAGGCTCAGAAGTCTTAGTCGCTGCGCCGAACTGGTCAACGAAACTGGATGGGCAAGTTCGTTTTTATCAGGCGACTGAATTGGGCGTGATCCTTGTCGGAACAGAGCGCTCTCTTTACGGCCTTGATGGTGAGACGGGCGATGTCTTATGGCGGCGCAAAAATGTTCGTCCGGATGAAACGGATGTTGCGCCCGTACCCGGCACCGATCTTGTCCTGTTGAGTTTGGAGAAGGGCGATAAGACGCGCATCGAAGCGACAGACCTGCTGACGGGCGATACTCTCTGGCAGAGCGATAAGACGCGCGGCGCGTGTATGCAGATGGCCGTTGACACCGAGGCTCATCTGCTGGCGGTCGTCCTCGTGCGTGATGCTAAAGGTCGCGCGCGCGAGGGATTCAAGCGCCGTCCAGTCCTGCACATGCTCGATCTGGGCACTGGTCGCGAGCTGTGGAAGCGAGAGCTTGAGAGTGAAGTGGAGATGATGCCTTTCGAGTGGAGCGATCATGACACTCTCTACACGCTCGACAATTATCGCCCGCCGGTTTTTCTTGACGGTCGCCTGCTGCTGTTTTACGAAGGCGTCACCTCTGTGGATGCGCGCACTGGCAAAGAACGCCGGCGCGAAAAGTTTCGTGTCAACGAGGAGGGACTTGCGCTCACAGAAGCGGATGCCGTCATGGATGAGCGGTACATTTACACATCGGGGCGCGGGCGAGTGCGCGCCCTTTCGCGCACCAGCGGCGAGGAGGTTTGGGAGGCAAAGGATTTGGGCCTCACGCCGGAGATGATTCTCGCTCGCGATGTTCTCTATGTGCGCACGGGCGGGCAGTTCGCGCGCCTGCGTGACGGCGAGGCGGTTGAGCGCGGCCCGTACGGCGTGAGCGCGATAGATACCGCAAGCGGCAGGACGCTCTGGCGCTACAAGGGGGCCGATAAAGGCATCACTAATATCGCGCTGCCGGATGCATCCACGCTCCTGATCGCCGACCGCGACGATCTGATCCTGATTGATGCGCAGACGGGAAAACGCCGCGCGAAAACTTCTCACCATGTCGAGAGCGCCGCTTTCGTCCTCATCAACGAGCGTGGCGAAGGGGTCGTCGGCGGCCGTGATGAGATCGCAGGTTTTGACGCGGCGAGCGGCAAAGAACTGTGGCGCGCCCGTCACGACCCGCCCGGTCGTGGGGTTCTGCGTACTCTGGCGGCGGTCGCTGCACGCGCCGCCTCGCTCTACTTTCGATACGGGGGAGCAGCGTCGACCGTTTTTCGCGGCGCACAGCTCGCCAGCTCTCTGAGCAGCCTGCGCTGGTCTGGGCTCGCCTCGCGTGTGGTCATGCCGAATCTGACCACGCTCGCCACGGATCGCGCGCGCGATTATGTGACGACGCGCTTTGTGCCCTTCGGCATCGCCGCGCGATTGGGACAGAGACCTGCTTTGCCAACGGTGAAACTTCCCAGCGTCCCGCGACCTTCACGCGCAGATATAGAGGAGCGGCTGCTTGACCGTCTCGATCCGGCAAGACAGCTTGAGCGGCTTTCGCGTTTTCTCTGGCGGCGTCGTCGTCTCGCCACGCTGCGCGGCGAGTGGATGTACTACTACACGGATTTGAGAGACGGGCGCGGCCTTGCGGGCGTCAACGTCAATACCGGAGCGACGGGGCGGCAGGTTCATTTGAGCGACCCCGACGACCGTTTCATCACAGATGAAGCGACGGGGCTGCTCTACACTTCCAAGGATAATCGCCTGCTCGCCTTTAGCCTGAGCGGACGCGGTGAAGAAAGATGAGCGCCGGGAAGAAAGTCAAGAATGTGGCGAAGACTGCTTTTAATTGAGGTTTGCTTAAGACGATAGTTTGCGCAGACACCAGGTGGTCATACATCGCAGGTTTTGTACATTTACGGTCTTGATTGGCTCAAGCTGTTCGCCGCCTAATTCCTGCATCGCGCTCATCAGCATTTTTTCATCAACCAGAAAACGCGTCGAGCCGTCAGGCAAATCAAAGCGTCCATTTCCGACGGGCCGGACGCGGCTCTCAATGCCTATCGTTGACGCCAGCCGTGCAAAAAAGATTCCGCCGGGCTTGAGCACGCGCCACATACCCGTGAGCATCTTTTGAAAATGGGCTTCAGTCTCGGCAAAGTGCAGGACGGCGCTGCTGATTACCCAATCGAAGCTTTCATCAGGGAATGACATCGCCTCGACACGCTCGACGCTAAAATTCGTTTCAGGGAGATGCGGCGCAAGCACGGCAGCCAGTCGGCGCACTGAGGAGACAGATTCCGCCCGCTCATCAACACCGCAAACATCCAGACCGCTGCGCATTAAAAAGATGAGATTGCGCCCGCCCCCCATACCGGCATCGAGCACTCGCATGCCCTGGCGAAAGCGCCCTTTTAACAATTGATCGAACAGGTAAATATCAATCTCGCCGAACCACTCGCTGAGATCAACTGTTGACGGCATTGTGTTCTGTTCAGGCATGCTCGTTGAGCGAGAAAACACTTTATTCGTTCAGGGAATTTTCCTGAGTCACAGCATCAATCCAAATCAACACGCTCGACTCCCTGTATCTCTAAAATAAAGTTCGCGCCATAGGCCAGAGATGGTGTCTGGAATCCCGGCGGAGCATCGCCCGCCAGAACACGCTCGACAATCGCGAGTGCCGTCATCGCCGTCAGGGTGTAGCCTTCAGGCCCCTTGAGCCGTGATCTTCTTGTCTGGCCTGAATCGTCCCCTACCTCTCCCCAGACGTAACTCGCTCCGCGTGCGCGCTCTTGCTCGGACGGGCCTGCCGGCTGGGCCTTGATCCTGTTTTTGAGAAAGCGTTGTACGGGCGCGCTTGCCAGCAGTGGGCCGAGTGAGCGGCTCGCCTTCATTAACCTTCGCGCGGACGCGGGCATTGCAGCATAGACATCTATGTTGGGAATCCCCGTGCTGTAAAAGGCCGTGGCGACGTCGCCCCAGGGAATCGTCGTCGCCTTAACTGTCCCTCGCCCGAAATCCACTTCGCGCGTTCTCCATGCAGTCGGAACAGAAGTCAGTCGGCCATCACGGCGAACCAGTCCGCCGCAATTGATGTTTTCCACCATCGTCGTCGCGGTTCCATGCGAGATGCGACCCGTGCCTTGAATCGCCAGCGTCAAATGGGTCGCTGAGGGCAAACGACTTTTAAGATGTGCGGCCAGACAATCCGAGGGGACGACATCGAAACCCGTTCCGGGCAGGAGCATCACTTTGGCTGCTTCGGCCTCTGGGCGGCGAGCGGCCAGCGATTCAAAGACCGCGATCTCGCCGGTGATGTCAAGGTAATGCGTTCCTGTTCTCAGACATCCGTCGGCCATCGGCTTAGAGGTGCGCGAGAATGGGCCAGCGCAGTGAAGCACAACGCCGACATTTTTTAACGCCGCATTCATCGAGGCTGTATCATCAAGCGAGAAGCTCAGATGATCTAGACCGAGCTCGGTCGCGAGCGGCCCGATCTTGCGCACGTCACGTCCGGCAAGGATCGGGCGCAAGCTCCGCTCCTTAGCCATACGCGCCACAAGCTCGCCCGTATAACCGTTTGCGCCGTAGAGAAGAAACTCAGCAGACATTTTCAAAATCCCTTACCGCGATTACTCGCTTGCCTTCTTCATCAGAGGCCGACGATAGATTAAAGGCGACTTTAACGGCGCGTGCCCGGAACGCCCCCGTCCGAGGACGTGCCGAAATATGATTGTAGAAAACCTTAGCTTTTCCGGTAGCGGCACAATATGACGAACAGCGATGCGCGTCAAGGAAGCTTGGGCTTCTAAAAGAGTGCTGAAAAGCTGCGACGCTTCTCCAGACAATTTTCTCACATGCTTTGCATGGATAAGATTGACGCTATGTTATATGTTTGAAGGAACAAGGCAGTGGACAATTCTCTCTCAATGAGCGCAACGGGATCGCATGCACCGCAGAGTTAAGGCAGGAGTTACAAAGATGGTTGAAGTTCAATACAGGCCCATCCGAGAAACGGAGATCGCCGAAACAGCCGTGATATTTACGGTCGCCGTTACGGACATGTATGCGCGCCACGGCATAAACGCTTCACCGCCTGAGCGCTCGGTGGTAGAGACAGGCTATCGCCATATCTACGAGACGGGAATCTTTTATGTGGCCGAGGTGGATGGACAAATCGCCGCCATCTGTAACGGGGTGGTGCGCGGGCCTCTCTGGTTTCTCTCCGGCTTCTGGATGCTCCCGCAATTTCAGCGACAGCGGATCGGCAGCATGCTCCTCAAACGAGTCAGGGACGAGGGCGAGCGGGCGGGCGCAAACATATTCTTTACGTGGTCGTCGGTTGATCAGACGGCGATGGCGAGCTATATGAAGCAAGAGATGCTGCCCGGCTATCAAATACTCACCTTCGCCGGGGCTTTAAGTGAAAGGCAGGAGCAGCGCGACCCCTACGACGTTCAGCCGCTGGATATTTCGTACGCGGTAGCGTTGGACGAGCGCGTGCGGGCCACCGGGCGAGATTTAGATCACAGGTTCTGGCTCACACAGTCCGGCCATCAGGGAAGACAAATCATGCGGGAGGGACGCGCCCTCGGTTATTACTATCTCAATCAAGGTGTTGTTGGCCCAGCCGCTTGGGGCGAGCCGGAAGATGCTGAAGCATTGCTCGAAGCATCGTGCCGTGAAGCATCCCTTCAGGCCGAACAGGTGCGGCTGATGATACCCGGCATCAATCATACGGCCATTCGTTTCGCTTTACGGACGGGCTTGCGACTGACGGGCTTCTCGCATCTATTGACAACCGCGCCCTTCGGTATCATGGAACAATATCTCCCGTCCGGCCCGCTGCTTTTTTAGTTGATGTACCCATTGAGGAAGATGACGGATGTTAGTCAAAACCTTTTACTGACATCTAACATCTGACATCCAGCATCTGCTCTTAAAGCGGAAGTCGAATACGAGCCTGGCAGCCTGTGCCGGTCGTTCTGTTTTCGAGCGAGAGCGTGCCGCCGTGGGCCTCTGCTATCTGCCGGCTCAACACCAGGCCGATGCCTGTGCCCGTCGGCTTGGTAGTAAAGAAGGGAACGAAAAGGTTGGCAGTGTTGGAGAGCCCAGGCCCTTCGTCTTCGATGATCACGTCGAGGTGTGTGTGGTTCTTTGCCCACCCGACCCGCACAGAGCCTCCGGTTTCAAGCGCCGCATCAACGGCATTGTGCAGCAGGTTGATAAGCATCTGATCCAATTGGTCGCCGTCGGCTTGAATAATAATTTCAGGACCTTGCATGACAGAGACATCGAGCCGCGTCTCCAATCCGGCGGCGCGCTCGATCCATGCTCCGACGTTGAGGGGCGCAAAACTTGGTTGCGGAAGGCGCGCGAGGCGGGAATAGGCCTCCATAAACCGCGAGAGGGCTTCGGCGCGACCGGCGATGACGGCTAACCCGCGCTGCATATCCTCGTCCCAATCGGGCGCGCGCGGCTCCCTATAAAGCAGGCTTTCCAGACTTCCCGCGATGGACTTGATCGGAGCGAGCGAGTTGTTCAGCTCATGGCCCAGCACGCGCACAAGGCGCTTCCAAGCCTGGCGTTCCTCTTCGCGGAGTGCGCGGCTCAGGTTGGAGAGCACCAGCAATTGATGCGGTAATCCATGCTCGCGAAAGGTGCTGCGGCTGACTCCCCAGCGCCCAGTCCCCTCGTCGGAGGTAATTTGTAGCGTTCGCGTCGCCTCTCCCCGCAGGCAATCGTCGAGCCCCAGCTCCGATGCGCTGCTTCCCACCAGGCGCTCGGCGGGTTGGGCCAACAGGCGCTCGCCCGCGCGATTAACCAGCCGCAGGCGCTCGTCCGGGTCGAAGGCGAAGACCGCCACGTCAATCTTCGCCATCACCGTGCGCAACAATGCGACGGCCTCCATCGCTCCCAAACGCTGCTCGCGCAAAGTTTCTCCGAGCGCGTTGACTTCTACCATCACCTCGCCAAGCGCATCCGTATGATTCGCCCCGCGAGCGCGTATGGAATAATCGCCTTCACGCAGCGCCGCCAGAAGATTCGAGAGAGTTTGCAGCGGGCGCACGACGCGCTCTCTGAGCGCAAAGGCAAATCCCAGCCAGATGACCCCGATAAAGAGCGTGAGCGTTAGTTGAACTTTGGTCGTAAAGCCGCCCGTCCACAACAACACGAGCCCGAGCAGAGTTCCGGGCAGACCCGAGACGAGGGACATCAAGAGTATGCGTCGCTCGTGATTTAGTCTCGGATTTTGGGATTTAGGTTTTGCGCGCGTGACCTGAAATTCTCCAATCCGGGCTCTCTGAAAATTTTCAGAGGCCGTAGCGTTGCAGGCGACGATAGAGGGCGCTGCGGCTGAGGCCGAGAGACTGCGCGGCCTGTCCCACATTACCATCGAAGCGGGCCAGGGCTTTCTGTATGAGGAAGGCTTCGACCTCTTCCAGGCTCATATCTTCGAGCCGGCGCGCGCCCTCGCGCGCGCTGCGCTGCAAACCTATATCACGCGCTGCGACTACTTCGCCCTGGGCCATCAGCACTGCTCGCTCGACCGAATGTTCCAGTTCCCTGACGTTGCCCGGCCAAGGAT
>JBKKAL010000076.1:0-33403 GCA_046714695.1 Pyrinomonadaceae bacterium | reverse complement strand
TGGCCTATGCGCACGAGGAGTCGGATCGGCTTCAGCACCGTCATATCGGGACGGAGCATTTGCTGCTGGGGTTGTTGAGGGAAGACCGCTCGATGGCGGCAGAGATATTGTACGAGCGGGGATTGAGATTGAATGCCGTCCGCGATGAGATTGCACGGCAAACGGGCGCGGATTCGCGTTCCGCCCAGAAGAAGGACACACCGCATCTGGTGGAGTTCTCCCGCGACCTTACGGAAGACGCGCAGAATGATAAGCTTGATCCGCTGGTTGGACGCGAGGCCGAGATCGAGCGCGTCGTCCAAATCCTGTGTCGCCGCACGAAGAATAATCCTGTCTTGATCGGTGAGCCCGGAGTTGGCAAGACCGCGATTGTCGAGGGCTTGGCGCAGAGGATCGTGCGCGGCGAAGTTCCCTCGTTCCTTGAGAACAAGCGCATTCTATCGCTTGATCTCTCCCTGATCGTCGCGGGCACGAAATATCGCGGGCAGTTCGAGGAACGCTTGAAGCAGATCATGCGCGAGCTGATCGAGAATCCGCACTACATCGTCTTTATAGATGAGCTGCACACGCTGGTCGGCGCAGGAAGTGCCGAGGGCTCGCTCGATGCCGCAAATATCCTGAAGCCCGCGCTCTCGCGCGGCGAAGTCCAGTGTATCGGCGCGACCACGCCCGCCGAGTTTCGCAAATCCATTGAGAAAGATCGCTCGCTCGAAAGGCGTTTTCAGGCCGTCAAAGTCCCGCCGCCCAACGAGATCGAGGCCGTGCAGATTCTCGAAGGCGTGCGCGAGCGCTACGAAACTTTTCATCAGGTGCGCTATACGAACGACGCGCTGGAAGCCGCCGTTTATCAATCGAATCGTTATATTCCCGACCGCTTCCTGCCCGATAAAGCCATTGATGTAATTGACGAAGCGGGCGCGCGCGTCAAGCTCAGGGTCAGGCGCGAACAGGGAAACCTGGAGGACTGGAGCGCCCAACCGCCTTCCGAATGGCCGCGCACCTCTTATGCCGGAACCGAGCCCTTGAGCGGAATGCGCCTGCGCGAGGCTGATGAAGATGCCCTTGTGACGGCCGAAGTAACGCGTGACGACATAGAGGATGTGATCGCGCGCTGGACTGGCATTCCCATCACTTCGCTCAAGGAAGAAGAGACGCAAAAACTCCTGCGTATAGAGACGGAGCTGCATCGCCGCGTCGTTTCGCAGCGCCCGGCCATCTCTGCGCTGGCTCGCGCCATTCGTCGCTCGCGCGCCGGGCTCAAAAGCCCGCAGCGCCCCGTCGGCTCTTTCCTCTTTCTTGGCCCAACGGGTGTTGGTAAAACGGAAGTGGCGCGCTCGCTCGCGGAATTTCTCTTCGGCTCAGAGCGTTCGATGATTCGCTTCGACATGTCCGAGTTTATGGAGAAGCATTCCGTCTCGAAGCTGATCGGCTCGCCCCCGGGCTACGTCGGCCACGAAGAGGGCGGACAGTTGACGGAGCGCATCAAGCGTTCGCCCTACTCCGTCCTGCTCTTTGACGAGATAGAGAAAGCACACCCTGACATTTTCAACGTTCTGTTGCAGGTCTTTGAGGACGGGATTCTGACGGACGCGCTGGGCAACACCGTTGATTTCAAGAATGCCATTATCATTATGACCTCCAACATCGGCGCGCGCTTTATTCAGAAGAAAGCCACAATGGGCTTTCAGGCTGCCGGCGATGCTTCGCGCGAGAAGTTGGAAGAGATGGTCATGTCCAGCGTGCGCCAGACCTTTAACCCCGAATTTATCAATCGCCTGGACGAGATTATTATTTTCGATCAACTGCTCGACGACGAATTGCTGGAAGTCGTGCAACTACAGGTCGAGCAGATCAATAAGACGCTCTCGACGCGCGGCCTTGAGGTGCGCCTTACGGATGAAGCGAAGCGCTGGATCGTGGCGAAAACCTGCGCCGACCGCTCTTATGGAGCACGCCCCTTGCGGCGCGCCCTGCAAAAGCATGTCGAAGACCCGCTCTCCGAGGCACTTATTCAGGGCCTTTTAAGCGAGGCGACGTTGCTCGAAGTTTTTCTTGATGTGAATGAACTGAATTACCGCTCGGCGGGAGTCGAAGAGCCGGGCGATGCGCTCCTGATTCACTGAAGGCGGGAAGTTCAAAGTTAAAAGCTCCGGGATGTCCAAAGTCGAAGAACGACGCTCTCCTTTGGACATTTGACTTTGGACTTTAGACTTGTTTTGCCTGTATAATGCGCAGCTTTGCTGGACAGGTAACTGGCAACGGGCGACGTGTCGTCCCGAATCCAAGTGCTGAGCAGGAGATTCCAGAGGCCGTAGCCCCAGGCGGCGCGTCTTTTTCTTTTGCCACTTTACTTATAATTTTTCGATACGCT
This sequence comes from Pyrinomonadaceae bacterium, assembly GCA_046714695.1. Taxonomy (GTDB): domain Bacteria; phylum Acidobacteriota; class Blastocatellia; order Pyrinomonadales; family Pyrinomonadaceae; genus DASQYE01. Next base: position 31,032 of record JBKKAL010000076.1, on the reverse strand, counting down.
TCCTGAGGTTCTGTCAAAGTACCTTCTGGGGATATAGCACTTATGCACATTCTTCGTGCCCCTTTGCTTGTTTTTCTGAGCGTCATTGTCGGAGTCGCGGCCCTTCCCGTGGCTCGGCCGACCGCTCAAGCTCAACAACCGCCGCAACGTCTCGTTGAAAACGTTGACATCGAGGGCAATCGTCGGCTGCGCGACGAGGATATTCTCTATTATGTGCAGACGCGCCAGGGGGATGCCTACAACCCGCAGCAGGTCGAGCGCGACTTTCAGGCCATTCTCGCCCTCGGCTTCTTCAGTAAAGCTGATTCACGCGTCTCCATTCAGGATGGGCCGCGCGGCGGCGTCGAGGTGATCTTCACCGTCAAAGAGCTTCCGATCATTCGCGATATACAATTTGACGGGCTCAAGAGCGTGCCCGAATCCGATGTCTTGAAGGCTTTCCGCGAGCAGCGCATCGGCGTGTCCAAGGAAGCGATTTACGATCCGGTCAAAGCCAGAAACGCCGTGCGCGTCCTCAAGGAACTGCTCGCCGAGAAGGGCCACCCGAACGCGACCATCGAGATTCGTGAAGACGAGGTCTCTCTCACCTCCACCGCCATCACTTTCGTTATCAACGAAGGCGACCGCGTGCGCGTCGTCGAAATACAGTTCGAGGGCAATCAGACTTTCAGCGACGGCAAGCTGCGCTCGCAGATGAAGTATGTGAGAGAGTCCGGATTGATCTCGCGCTTTAAGGGCACGGATATTCTTGATCGCCGTAAGCTCGACGAAGACCTCAGGCGCGTCGCCTTCTACATGCGCTCGAAGGGCTACCTGCAAGCGCGCACGGGCGAGCCTAGAATCGAGGGACTGGGCCGTCGCACGACCGGATTCTTTATCCCGCTGCCTTTTCTTTCGTCCACGGACGAGGCGCTACGCGTGACTATCCCCGTGACGGAAGGCAGGGTCTATCGCATCGGAGAGTTGAAGGTCGAGGGCAACTCGATCTTCTCCGAACAGGTAATCCGCAACGTCATCGGCCTCAATAAAGGCGACATCGCCAACGGTGAACGGATCGGCAAATCGCTTTTTGAAGACCTCAAGAAGCTGTACGGCTCGCAGGGCTTTATCCAGTACACGGCCGAGCCCGAGCCGACCTTCAAAGACAGTCCGACGAACCCGAACGAGGGCATCGTTGATTTTACGATCTCGATTGACGAGGGCAAGCAGTTCTCGCTCCGCCGACTCGAATTTCTTGGCAATACGTTCACACGCGATAACGTGCTGCGCCGCGAAGTCATCATTAACGAGGGCGACATCTACAGCCAATCGGCATTCGAGTATTCCGTGCTGCGCTTGAACCAGCTCGGCTACTTCGATCCGATTGATAAAGAGAAGGACGTTGATTTTCGCACCAACGAGGAAGAGGGACTGGTGGATGTCAACCTGAAAGTTCAGGAGCGCGGCAAACAGCAAATCTCATTCAACGGCGGTCTCTCCGGCATCGGCGGCTCGTTCTTCGGGCTGGAGTATTCGACCAACAATCTTTTAGGGCGCGGCGAAACCCTCTCGATCAACATCGCGGCTGGTAATCGTCAGCGATCATTCCAGTTCTCTTTCACCGAGCCATATTTCCGTGATCGCCCGATCACGGTCGGATTTTCCCTCTTCGCCTTTACACAAAAGTTTTTCGGCGAGGGGACGGCCCTTTCACAGAACGCCGCGGCGCAGCAGGGTGTCTTCGGCTCGCAGCTCGATTTTTTAAACGTCAGCGATGAGAACCTCTTCACGCGTAATTCGTATGGCGGCTCCATTTTCGCCAGCGCGCCGCTCTCGGAGTTCTACCGCAAGCGCCGTTTTACACAATCAACGCGCGTTGGTCTTTCCTACCAGCTCTCGCTGACATCCGTTGAAGACCCGCCGGTCAATCAGGAGGGCGCTGGCTCCGCTAATTTTATTCCGGTCATCTACAGCCAGCCGAACATCCTGACGAGCCGATTGACGCCGACGTTTGTTTACGACACGCGCGATTATTCCAAGAACACGACCGACCCCGTCAACGGCGCACAGCTTTCGGGCTCGCTGGCGATTTCAGGGCCGATTGGCGACGTGCGTATGTACGCCCCGACCGCCTCTTACATCAGATTCTTCCCTGTTCGTAACAAGGGGCGCGATCAGAATCCGGATGTCTTCGGCTTCCGCCTTCTGGCGGGCCATGTCGGCAGCTTCTCCATCTCGAACGCGGTCAGAAACGCTAACTCGCTCGCCTTCATTAACGGCATACCGATCTACGAGCGTTTCTTCCTCGGCGACGAGTTTACGATTCGCGGCTATAACGTCCGCTCGATCAGCCCCGTTGTCCCGCTCGATCAGTTTGTCACCACGCGCAATGTCGTGCTCGCGACTAATCCTGGGGGCACGCCCGAACCGATTCCGGGACTCCCTACTGATGTCGCCAACGTCGGCCTTTTTACGGGCGCGACCGGCAACAATCGCCTGCTGCTCTCACGTCAGTTCACTCCCGTCGGCGGGGATACGCAGTTGCTGGGAAATTTCGAGTATCGTGTTCCGATATTCGGCCCTGTCAGTGTTGCGGCCTTTATGGACATCGGATCAGCCTTCAACCTGCGTTCAGGCGACGACCAGACGTTTTCGAGCAACTTCCTTCAGGATCAGCCGTTTCTGTCGCCGAACAATCTGAGTCTGTTTGCGATTCAGGCTAACCCGCAGCTTCAGCTTTCGCCTCTCGGCGGGCTGGTTCTTCGCGACAACCGCCTCGTGACCCGAGACGAGTTTATCCAGGCCCTTGGCGTCAGACCGATTGATCCTTTAACGGGACTTCCGTTCGGCTTTCAACAGGCGTTCCTGCGAGGCGAGATTCAAACCAACACGGTCGTGCGCCTCAGTGAAAGCGTCTTTTCCAAGTTTAGCGATTATCGTGCGAGCATCGGTGCTGAACTCAGGTTCCAGGTTCCTGTGGTCAACGTGCCGTTCCGTATTATTTATGCTTACAACCCGAATGCGCGGCGGGGTTTTATTGAGGAACTGCCCGGCGTCTTCTTCTCTGAAAAGAAGAGCGTCTTTCGTTTCAGCGTGGGTCGCACTTTTTAACTGGTTTGTCGGCAAACCATTCCGGCGGTACGAGGCGTCTAAGTCGGCGTAATCTACACGAAGTTTGTACCAACACCGCCTTTCAACTACTTAAGGAGCATTACAAGAAAGTCATGAGAATATACCGTTTGATCGCCGTTGCAGCCTTTCTGGCGGCCATTACAGCTCTTCCCGCGTTCGCGCAGAGGCCGGCAGCAGCAACAGCCACACCCGCAGCGGCCTCTAATGCCGCCATCCCTGACAGCAAGATCGCTCTTATCAACACAGACTTTTTTGCTGATGAGAAGCAGGGCATTGGCCGACTCGTCAACGCCGTTAAGAAGGTGGACGCGGAATTTACGCCGCGTCGAAACGAGTTGCAGACGCTCAAGGCTAACATGGACAAGCTGACGGCTGACATTCAGGCTACGGCCAACGTCGCCACTCCACAAACTCTTCAGCAAAAGCAAGAGCAGCTCGAAGGTATGAAGCGAGAGTACCAGCGCAAGGGCGAAGACGCGCAGGCTGCCTATAACAAACGCCTTCAGGAATCCGTCGGCCCGCTCTACGAGGACATCGGTAAAAATCTCGACGCGTTTGCCAGAGCGCGCGGCATCACCCTGCTGCTCGACGCAGCCAAGATCGGCCCTGCCATTCTGTCGGCGACCGATACGATGGACGTGACACGCGCTTTTATCGCCGAATACAACAGCAAGAATCCGGCGACCGCCTCGGCAGCCGGGCCGGGACGCTAACGGAACCGGTAATTTTTCAGGTGCGGAGGCGCGGCCATTTCGTAACAGAGTAGCCGCGCTCCGCATTCTGCATTTCGCCGCACGATATTTTGCCGGCCTCGCCCTTCTCTAATTCCCCGGAAGCCGAATTACTGCTATGGAGACGGTTCTCGACGCACGCGCCATTCAGGAACTTTTACCGCATCGTTATCCCTTCCTGCTCGTAGATCGGATCATTGAGCTTGTGCCCAAAGTACGCATCGTCGGCATCAAGCAGGTGACGATGGGCGAGCCTTTTTTTCAGGGCCACTTTCCCGGAGCGCCCGTCATGCCGGGCGTCCTTGTGGTCGAGGCGCTGGCGCAGGTCGGCGCAGTCCTGGCGCTGCGCGAGATAGAGGATCGCGACAAAAAACTGGTTCTCTTCACTGGCATCAAGGAGGCGCGCTTTCGTCGTCCCGTCGTCCCCGGCGACACTCTATATTTAGAGGTGACGGCGATACGCATAGGGTCTCGCGTCCAGCGCATGCGCGGCGAAGCTAAGGTTGAAGGCCAGCTCGCCGCCGATGCCGAGATCATGAGCATCATCGCCGAGCGCGACAAAACCTGATCGAAGGCGAGCGAGAAAGGATGAAAGGCAAAGGCGACCCGAAGGGGGTATCAACTTTGGCCTTTCTTTTTTATTTATTTGACGCACACCATCCACCCTACGGCGATTGTCAGCCCGCGCGCAGAGATCGGCGACGACTGCTATATCGGCCCGTATTCCACCATCGGCGACGAAGCCGTGTTGGGCGCGGGCGTGCGACTTGAATCTCACTGCGTCGTTGACGGGCGAACATACATTGGTGATGAGACACACGTCTTCCCTTTCGTCTCCATAGGTCTCGCTTCACAGGACTTGAAGTACAGGGGCGAGCCCGCCGAGACGCGCATCGGTCGGCGCAACCGGATACGCGAATTCGTCACTGTTCATCGCGGCACAAAGCTGGGCGGGATGCTCACGAAGACGGGCGACGACTGCCTGATTATGGCGCAGGCGCATATCGCACATGACTGCCTCCTGGGCGATCATGTCATCATGGCAAATGGAGCGACGCTTGCGGGTCATGTGATGGTCGAGGAGGGCGCGAACATCGGCGCTTATTCCGGCGTTCACCAGTTCTGCCGTGTCGGGCGTGAGGCTTATGTCGGAGGCTATTCCGTCGTCGTCAAAGATGCGCTTCCCTTTGCGCTCTCGGTCGGCAATCACGCTCGCTGCTACGGCTTGAATATCACGGGCATGAAACGGCGCGGCTACCAACGCGCGGCGATCAACGTCCTTCATCATGCTTTTCATCTACTCCTCTCATCGCGTCTCAACACCTCGCAGGCGCTATCTGCCATTCGCGAAGAGATCAACGACTCGGCGGAGGTAGATGAACTCGTGCGCTTTATCGAAACATCCAAACGTGGAGTCATCAAGTGAGGGATGAGGGATGAGGGATGAACTGATTGAGCTAACAACTCACTTGAATCTTCACTTTTCGCTTTTCATCCCTCCGCCCTCATCTCTCATCCCTTCTTTATGCGTTACGGTCTGATTGCAGGCAATGGGCGTTTTCCTTTCCTCGTGCTCGAAGGCGCGCGGCGCGCGGGCGTCCCTTTGTCCGTGGCGGCAATCCGCGAGGAGACGGACCCCGCAATTGAGCGAGAGGCGGAGCGCGTCCTCTGGATCGGCATCGGCCAGTTGGGGAAGATGATTCGCTTCTTTAAGCGCGAAGGCGTCGAGCGCGTCGTCATGGCCGGACAGGTCAAGCACGTACAGATTTTTAGCGGCGCGATTCCAGACGTGCGTATGCTGCGGGTGCTCCTTCGCCTGCCGCGCCGCAACACAGACGCTCTTATAGGCGCGGTCGCGGATGAACTGGCCAGCGAAGGCATCGAGTTGATAGATTCCACCTTTTTTCTACAGGATCATCTCGCACAAGTCGGCAATCTGTCGCGCCGCGCGCCGGACAGGCGCGAACAGGGCGACATCACTTACGGCCTCGAAGTCGCACGCGAGATCGCGCGCCTCGATCTGGGACAAACTATCGTGGTGCGAGCCCGTGCCTGTGTTGCCATCGAAGCGATGGAGGGCACGGACGCCACCATCTCTCGCGCAGGTCAATTGGCGCGTGGTCGTCTGACGGTCGTCAAACTTGCCAAGCCCGATCAGGATATGCGCTTTGATGTCCCGGTCGTAGGTCTCCCGACAATCGAAAGCATGGTCGAGGCGGGCGCGACCTGTTTGTGCATCACGGCGGGCAAGACTCTACTGTTCGATCAAGAGCAGATGTTGAAGCTTGCGGATGAGAAGAGAATTTCAGTGGTCGCCGTTCCGCCCGTTTGATTTCGGCGAAGTGAAAAGCAGCAGCCATCTTTATGTCAAAGCAGAAGGCGCGTGAGCACAATCCACACGCGCCTTCTGCTTAAAATCCTTTTCCGTGCAACTACTACTACTATTGCGCGCTGCCTGCCAATTGCGTTTGCGCGTTTTTCGGATCGTAAGGCGTGGCTAAAAACTTCTTGGCGGCTGCTGCCGAGTTGTCATAGTTAATGCCGGTCTGGATGGCCTTGTTGTATTCGTTGACGGCGCGGGCGCGATCACCGCGCGCATCCATCGCATTGCCGCGTTTGATATGAGCCCAGGCTTCAATCCATGAAGGCTTCAGATTGCCGTCGAGCGCAGCCTGAAAATTATCCAGCGCCAACTGGTAGTTGCGCTGTTCCAGAAACAGCAGGCCGAGGTTGTAATAGATCCAGGAGTTCGAGCGGTCAAGCTTGAGCGCGGCTTCCAGTTGCTGCTGTGCCTCGGCGTATTGGCCTTCGCGAAACTGCTCTATGCCGCGACGTGCGACCACAGAGACGCGCAACTCGTCCGACATCCGCAAAATTTTATTATTAGGATCAACGACCACTTCAATGGGCTGGCCGTTGGATTCAAAATCGAAATCCTCGCTCTTGCCTTCAAAGCGCACTGTCTGCGTCGGATTGTCGCCGCCTTCGCTTCTAAGCATCAGCTCGACGGGCATGCGCAGGTTCTCGAAATTCTGCGAGACAGTGCCGCGCGTGCGAAACTTTCCGGAGCGCGTACGGATTATCTGGTATTCGGACTTAAACTCCGGCACGCCCGTTCCTTCAACCCACTGCGCGAAGAAATAGCGCATGTTTGTGCCTGTGACCTGCATTGTGACGCGCTCGAAATCATCAATCGAGGCGCTCTGGCCGCGGTATTTTTCCAGGAAATTGCGCAGCACTTTATCAAATTGCTCGCGACCGATGGTCTCTCGCAGCATGCGAAAGACCATCGCGCCTTTATAGAAAATGATGGATTGATAGGCTGCGGATTGATCGTCGAGCGCCGCAGGCGCGCGCGCGATCGAAGCCGTTTGCTCAAAGGTTAAAGCGCGCTCCTGCTCGTCGCGCTCCGCCGCATCGAGCGCGCCGCCCGTCAAGGTTGACTCGCGCAATGTAAACGCGCTCCACTCCGCCAGGCCCTGTGAAATCCAGGCATCGTCGAAAGATTTGAGGCCGACGGTTTGACCCCACCATTGATAAGCAACTTCACGCTGAAGGCGCTCTTCCGGTACGGGGCGCGACGGATCAAAGAGCTTCGTCGCGAGAAAGATCATGCCGGGAGCGGCATATGCATCGAGGGCTTCGTCGTCGGTTTGCGCGATGACAAGATTCGAGCCGAAGCCGGGCGCGCCGTATTGCCGCGTGTAAAACTCCAGCGCCTTGCCCACTGTCTCCGCATAACGATCCGCACGGCTTTCGCTGCCAGGCTTGGCGAAAAATCTTATCTCGTAGTTGCCGAAGCGCAGCGCTTTGACGATGTATGGCCCGGCGGCGATGTTGCCGATGAGCGCAGGCTTGTTATTGACGAAGCGATAGCGCGTCGTGCCGTTCGTGCCCGGCTGTTGTACGACCGGCTCATCGCTTGATCCGGCGACCTGCACGCCCGTCGGCACGATGACCGTGATGTCGGCGGTGGCGCGATCAGCCGCGTAATCGTGAAAAGGAAACCAGCGCGCCGCGTACATCAGGTAAGAGCCGTCTTCGCCGATGTAGGCCAGTCGCTTGGTGGCGAGCGGCCCGCCTTCCGGTGAGACGAGCGCGCCGCTCCAACGAAAGCGAAGCATCACGGATTGGCCTGCCGGGACGACTTCGCCCAGATCAACACGTACGCTTGGGCCAAGCGCGCCCACGCCGACAGCGTCCTGCACAAAGTTGGTCAGTGGTTTCTTGTTTCGCTCGATGCCCTCGACCTTGAGTGAGCCGTTTAATTCGAAGATCACGGAGCGCGTGGCTTCAGTAGGCGTAAAGGTCACGTCGGCGGCGGCGCGCAGGAGATGTTCGGCGGGAAGCAACTGCGCTTCGATGCGATATGAAGTGACATCGTACCGTGAGCCTGCCGCCTGAGACGGTGACGTTTGCGCACCTGCGGAAGAGATAAATAAAGAGAGCAGCGCCGCGACGACGAGCCCGGGCTTAGTGAAGAAGCGAAGTCTGAGTTTGTTCATAAACCTGTCCGTGGAAAGTTGCTATCCGATGTCGCCGTCCAGCCGCGCGCACAAACTGCCGACTTATCGCGTGCTGTCCAGAAGCCAGGAGGCCACTCACGAGGCCCGGCCTCTCTGTCCTCTGTATTGCCGCCGTTTGAGGCATAGCGATACCGGGGGAGAAATGAAAAGTTGCGGCGTCCTTGACGGTCGGGTTTTTGATGTTTGTCATAGCCCGGCGGTTGGCTGCCTGTACCACCCACTTTGCCCTGCCCCGGCGATTTATTTCACCCTTACCGTGAGATTCTTCGAGCCGCAACGCGATTTGAAGAGGATGTCATAAGTGCCCGTCAGCTTACTGAGCGAAGTAATGGTGTATTTGAATGAGCCGCCCTCTGCGGGCTCCGGAAAGACCGCCATGTTCGCCCAATCGGACGAGACGGGTTGAATGTCGGCAGCGCCGGTCAGACCATCCAGAGTGACGCTCACGATGGCCGAACCGTTAGGGCGAACCGTTAGCGCGCTCTCGCTTAACAAGATGGTACAGCCGCCTCGCCCCGACTCTGCTTCAGCCCCTCGCGGCGCAGACGTAGCGGGCGTTGGCGACGATTCTGGCGTAGGCGTTGGTGTCGGGGTGGCCTCAGGCGTCGCCGTCGCAGGTACGGGCTCCGTCGTGGGCTGAGTTGTTGGCTCAGTCGCCGATACCGCTCCTGCAGAAGCCGTTTGCTCCGGGGTCGGCTCCGGTGTTGGTTCGGGCATCGAATCAACTACCGGAGCGGGCGTTGGAGTAGGGGTCGGCTCAGGTGTTGGCGTCGGTTCTGGAGTTGTTATCGCTGTTAGACTCGGTGTCGGACTCGGCTCAGCCATTGCTGTGGGCGCTGGCTCAGTCGTGGATACGGAAGAAGGCGATGACTCAGGCGTCGGCGTGGGTGTAGGCTCGATAGTAGGCGATGGCACGGGTGTAGATTCGGGAGTCGGCGACGTTGTTGTTGCTGCTGTTTCGACGCTTGCGGGCGTGGTCGAAGTGGTCGGCGCGGGCACGACGGTTTCAACTGCGGTCGCGTTCACGGGCTCCACGTTTTTCGCCTCCGCCGGAGGAATGCTGGCGGGAGGAGCGATGATTGTCGGCGGTGGTGCGATGGCGGCGTTGTCGTTGCTGGCAATCGTCGTCACCGTGGTTGATGGCCCGATTCTCTCGTCAAGCCCGTTAAGCGAGCCGTTAATCTTTCGATAAAGCGCTTCGATGACGACGCGGCGCGCTGCTTCCGGCTGGCCGCTCTTATAGCTCTTGATGTAAGCGGCGAGCGCATCATCGCGATTGCCGCTCGCTTCGAGCGCAGCGCCTAGATGCCACTGTGCCGTGCGCCACCATGGAGTATTTTCGGGCATGACGCTCGTGGCGCGGCGCAGATGCACGACCGCTTCCGCAGCCTTATCCTGATTAAAGAGCGCCCATCCGGTAAGGTCTTCAATCCGCCCGCGCATGATGTTCGAGAGGACGTTGCGCGGCGTGGTGGTGGTGGCAAGAGAGTTTCCGGACGAAACGGCGCGAGCGTAAAGGGGTCGCAACTCGTCGGCCTGAATCGCGACCGCTGCGATGGGCAAATCAAGCGCCGCCTCGACACCGCGCGTAGCCGCGTCAGTCATTTCCAGAACCGTTGGCAAGCTCACTCCGCCACGAAGCAGACGACTTGCTACGAAGAGCTGGCGATATGCACGCATAGGGTCTTCACCCGCCGTAAACTCGCGCGCGGCAGCCAGCGCCTCCTCCTCTTTGATCGGTGCGCCTTCTCCAGCGCCCCTGGTCTCAGCCATGAAACCCAGCAATCCCTTGAGCATTCGTGCATTGGCCTCGTCATCTGCCGCGGAGTGCTGAAAGATACTGGCGCGTCTCTCCGGCGCGAGCAGTTCGATAAAGCTCGCGGCATGTGTGCGGATGCGCCCGGCAAGCTGTGTTTCGATCCGGCCATCTTTGATTGTGAACGAGCGCGATAGTTGCTCCGCTGCATCATCGTAGAGACCGGCTGCCGCAAGGGCGCTTGCGAACTCATAATCGAGCGTGGGGAAGCGTCCGTACTGGCGAGCGAAACGCAGGGAGCGCTCGGCCTCAAGCGGCTGGCGACCCGCGACGAGTGCGCGCGCCACAGCGATCTGCGCCCAGGTATAGCGCGGCTCGATTTCGAGCGCGCGACGGCCAAGATCCAAAGCGCGCGCATTCTCCTTGTGCGCCGCATACCAGTAGGCCGCCCCAACAAGCAATGCCAGATTGCGCGGATCATCCTTAAGCGCGGCCTCAAGCTCGCGCTCAGCCTCTTCGCGCTTTCCCAGATCAAAGAGCGAAAGAGCAATCCCGGCGCGCGGCGCTTTGTCATTCGGGTTATCCGCCAATTGCTCACGATAAAGTGCGAGCGCCTCTTCCGCCTTTCCTTCTGCGCGAAAGAGATCGGCGAGGCTGCGGCGCGTCCCTGTGCTTTTAGGATTGAGTTCGAGGGCACGACGATATTCCTTGATCGCATCGTCGAGACGAAGCGCGATATGACGCGCCGCGCCAAGCGCCTGATGCGCTTCGCTCATCTCCGGCGCAAGCTTGATGACCGCTTCAGCGATGCGCGCGGCTTCATCCGGCTCTTCGATCCGCAGATAAAAGGCGGCCAGCGCGAGCAGGCGCTTCGCATCCGTCGAGACTTTGGCCTCAACAAGGCGTGCCGCTTCAAAAGCCGCCTCGCGTTGGCCGCGCACGAACAGGTTGACGGGTATTTGCGAGACGACCTCCGCAAACAGTTTGTCGGACATATTCGCGGGGCTCTCTGTTATCGCCATGCGAAATTGCTCGATGCCTCCCGGCGCATCTCCGGCCTGAAGGCGCTGGTCGCCGAGGGCCGCGCGTGCGCTCGTGATCAACTCGGTCGCGCGCGTCTTCAATGCAGAGCGCGGGTGAGAGGCCACGAAGGCTTTCAGTTTCTCGATCCGCTCGACGGGCGGAAGCGCTAAGGCTGCTTCCAATTCCGCCTTCTCCGTCCCATTGCTCGAAGCGGTGATGTTGTTGTTCCCTTCGTCGGAACGGCGACGCTGCGCCGAAGCCGTCTGAAGAGAGCAACCAATAAAGATCAAGATCAGGCAGAGCGTCGTCGTGTTGGTGATGCTTTTTTTCATCTTAAGTGAATTGATTTTCTGTCTTTTATTAAGCGAGACATTTGAGATATTAGCGCAGTTGCAAGGCTCTCTGCACGCTCCGGAGCACAAGGATGAGCAAGACACAGCGGGCGAGGGCAACGCGGCGCTTTGCAGAGACGGCGCAAGCAGGTCATCTCTATTTTCCCATTTATAGAAAGGGCTCCACAGCATCAAGCGCGGGTTTCACAAATGCAAGCGCTTCGGTCTCCGGCGAGCGCCACCAGATTTAAGGGTTTCCCCCGACAGTCTTCAGTAGACTTCTCCTTCGTTCGGCCTTCTGCGCATCGGTGAGCTTGAAATTGTATTCATAGACGGAGTTCTCCCAGTCTCCGTACATCGGGTTGGGCAACATGATAAAGCGCGTCCCGAAGAGCGCCTTCGATTGATCGGTCGCACTGATCCGTCCGGAAACGGTCGTCTTCTCGAAAACCTCGGCGAAGTCGTTCAGATTGTCTCCGATCAGAAGAACGATTCTATATCTCTGTGCGATCCTGCGGCGGCGCGGCTCTTTGCTTGAAACATCCGCGTCCGCTCTGACGATCAAAGTCTCATCGGTTACGTCGGGAAATCCCAGCTTTTTCAGATTGACCCTCGTTCCCTCTTTCTCTATCGCCTTACGATTGGTGACATAAAAGACGCGCACGCCTCTTTGGTTAGCGTAGTTGAGAAATTCGATGGCGCCGGGCACTGCCGCCGCTTCCGAGCGGTTGACCCAGGCCGTCCAATCCTGCGGGTAGCTTTTATGTTCCCTGACGAGCGAGGCCTGATACCTGCTGTTATCCAAAACAGTCTCGTCAATGTCCACGATGACTGCGCGCCTCATCATTCTTCTTCGATTTCTCCTCAAATCCTGGTCGAGAAGAATACGAGCGAAGTTGTAAGCCTGGTAGGCAAGGGCTCGCCATTCGCCCGACGACTGCGTCCAGAGAGTCGCGCCCGTCAGATACTCGCTGTCCGCCCCCTGGGCAGGCTGCGCCGCTCCGGACTGTTGGCCCATCTGGCGCATGGGCGCGACCGTCGAGACGAAGATCAGGAGAATGAGGTTGAGACAAACTTTTTTCAATCCAGCTCTTTTTTTAGTAGGATTCATGGGCCGCCTTTTCTGTATGTTTGTCTATGGGAACAATTTGAGCGGGCATGATAACATCATCGGAAAGATAAGAGGAAAAGATGTGGAAAGGAGCACCCGCCTCGCGAGTGTTCGGCCCTCTATCTCCGCTGCTCTTACTTTATCTTTACTCTTTTGACTTTAATGCTTTTCCCTGGAGGCGCGCGACGCGTGAGCGAGTTGGACGAAAAGTGGGCGATAGCGATGGCTGAAGCCGAGCGCCGGGCACGCGATTCGGGTCGCAATGATGTGGCGGAGTATTTGTCCCTGCGCAACGCTAATGATCTGGCGCGCTCGACCGGCATCGAATGGTTACTTGGGAGCTTCCAGACGCTGGCCGGTGAAGCTAATCGCGCAGGCGCAAGTATTCAGATCACACAAGTGGACGCGCACCGTTTCGCGACGGGCAGTGCGACGATGGTCGGCAATCTTCTGACTTTGCATCTGGGCGTGCGCAAGCTCCTTATCGAGGCCGGTTGGCCGCGCCAGCCGCGCGACGGATTCATGCGCGGAGGGGGTCTGGCGAGCGCACGCATACGCCACTTCGGACAGCGAGCCGCCGATGAGGAACTTCTGCTCGTTCGCGCCAAGGACGGCGCGCCCGTCTGGTTCATCCTCGAAAAAACGGAAGAGCGCACCTCGCTCTCCGAAGCTCGCGTGCGTCATCACATCGCTCTATTTCTCGGCAGGTAATAAAGCGAACGTCTGTGGCCGGAGTCGCTCACGATATGCGATATGGCCTGCACGTTTTGGGACGGCGCTCAAGGCCGCCACGGTCGTGTATAAATCGAACACACCGCGCCGAAAAACTCGCCATCCCCTGATTTCATGCCACTCTTGAGGCTTTTTTTCTTTGCTCAGGCGTCAGCGGCATACCTCTTGCCATTGCCGTTCGCAGAAAGAAGAGGGCCGACCGGGCTCGTCCGACCTCGCCAGCGGGAAAAATAAGCTCGGTTACCTCCAAAGAATTTAGTGAGGAGATGAAAACGATGACCAACCGACGCAAGATTTTTCCAACCATTATCGCAGTAGCTCTCGTCGCCCTGTTTCTTCCCGTGATGGCTTCCGCCCAAGGTAACAATGATAACTGGGGTCGTGATCGCGATTACCGCCGCGACAGAAACAACGATGACCATTGGTATGGTAACGACGATTACAACAATGGACGCTCTGGTCGTCAGGGCTTACGCGCCAGCATTCGTCGCCTGGACAATCTGAGCAGAAATCTCGAACGCAACATGGATCGCTTTCTCGATCGCAGCCATGAGGATGGAACGCGCCATGAAGATCACGCCAACGCTGAGGTTCAGGAGTTTCGTCGCGCCGCAAATAATCTGAGAGATAAATTCGATGATGGACGTAATCTCAACCGGAGCGCCAACGAAGCGCGCAGGGTGTTGGAGATTGCCCAGCACTTGAGCCCCGAACTCAATCGCCACTCGCGCGAGGACAGTCGCATTGCCTCCGACTGGTCGCAGATTCGTCAGGAGTTACGCGTTATCGCCAACGCCTACAACAACAGGGGCTACTACGGTAACAACGATGGCTACGGTCGCAACGATGGCTACTACGGCAATGACGACTATCGCCGTCGCGAGGAACAGCGGCGCCGCGAGGAAGAGCAGCGCCGCCGTCAGAACAGAAGCCGCATCGGCGATATTTTCAGAAACTTCCCCAACTAAAAGCGGCACGCAAAGGGTTCGGGCCTGTTTGCTGTCGAAGCTCCACCGGCGCTCTCTTAAAAGAGAGCGCCGGTGGAGCTTTCGCTTTTTACGCCTCTTGATGGGAAAATAAGCGTATGGCAGGCACGCTCTACGTGGTGGCGACGCCCATCGGTAATCTCGAAGACATAACGCAGCGTGCGCTCCGGGTGCTGGCCTCGGTTGATGTGGTGGCCTGCGAAGATACGCGGCGCACGCGCGTGCTGCTGGATCATTACCAGATCAAGGCCAGGCTCTTGAGCTATCACGAGCATAACGAACGCGAACGAGCGAGCGAACTTGCTGAGTTGCTTCTTCAGGGAAGCGATGTCGCGCTCGTCTCTGACGCGGGCACGCCCGGCATCAGTGACCCTGGCTTTCGCCTCGTGCTTGAAGCGGCCGCCGGTGGTGCGCGCGTCGTTCCCATCCCCGGGCCAACGGCCTTCGTCGCGGCCTTAGTCGCATCCGGTCTGCCGACAGACCAGTTCTTCTTCGGCGGCTTTTTGCCCGCGCGTTCCACACAGCGGCGCGCGCGACTGATGGCTCTGCGCACGCTTCCCGCGACGCTCGTCTTTTATGAAGCGCCGCATCGTATCAGCTCGGCACTCTCGGATGCCCGCGAGATTCTGGGCGAGCGTGAAGCGGTCGTGGTGCGGGAGATAACAAAGATTCATGAGGAGATTCGGCGCGGCTGTTTGAGCGAGCTGGCAGCGCATTTCGACGCGCCCGCCTCGGCGCGCGGCGAGATGGTGCTCTTGATAGACCGCAACACTACAGGCGAAGATTTGTCTGAGAAGAATTCGAGCGAAGAAGATGTGGCGGCGCGCGTGGCGGCGCTCGAAGAAGAGGGCTTGAGCGCGCGCGATGCGCTCAAGAGAACGGCGCGCGAGCTGGGCCTCAGCCGTTCGGAAGCTTATCGCCGTCTCACCGCATCCAAGGCGCACGGGCGGAACTAGAATCCGCCCGACTGATCCAGCGAATTCATATGCAACTGCCTGATCCTCCTCTTAATGGCTCCGAGTGTCGGATTTGCCGCGCGCCCTTAGAGATAAACTCGGCCTTCTGCTCCGGATGCGGTACAGAGCAGAAAGAGGGACTGGTTGAAGAGTTGCGCGCTGTCCTGTACCTGCTCTCCGAGTTAGAAGGCTGGCAGGCGCAGGGCGCGATCAACCCGCTTGAGGCCGCGTCGTTGCGTCTAACCTACGAGCGACGACGTGATGATTTACGCGCACGACTCGATCCCGATGCGGAAAAGGCTAAACCTTTCTCATCCGCGCAGAAGATTAAGGAGGAGCGTAGGAGTGAGGCTCAAAGAGAAGAGCCGTATGTATCTCACCCTGAGATTTCGCAACCGATAAACGCGTCTTCCGCCAAAGAAGAGCAAACTGCTGCCGCTGCCCAACCGTCAATCAGATTTCCTCTTCCTACGCGACCATCGCCTCAGCCAAAATCACGACCGACCCGCACGATAACCGAGAATCTTTCTGAGCCCTACACTCTGCGCCTGCTGCTATACACGGGCGCGGCGATGTTTGTCGTCGGCGTCGTCATCTGGCTACGCGACGTGCTCTATCTCAAGCTGCAAGAGCCGCTTGTGCAGGCCGCGCTGCTGATCACGGGAACAATCGCTTTAACTGCTGCCGGGTGGTACACGATCCTGCGCACAAGGCAGAGATTTACGGGACGGGCGCTAACGCTATCGGGTTCCCTGCTGGTTCCCGTCAACTTCTGGTTTCTCGTCCGCTCCGGCCTGATCGAGAATCACGGGCGCGCGTGGGTGGTATGCGCCTTCTGCACTCTTCTCTACGCGCACACGGCGGCGCTACTGCGCGAGCGGCTATACATTTATCTTGCGTGCGCGGCGAGCGTGGGCGCAGGGTGGGCGATTGTCTATCAAGCAGAGCGCGATGCGCCGGGCCTCTACGCGCTCGTCCTGATGATTTCATCACTCGTCTTTCTTCATCTCTCGTGTATGTTTCCCGCGACTCCTGATGATGTGAGCCCATCAATGGAGAGCGAGCCTGAGCATGCGGCGCGGTCAGGAAAGAATGAGGGAGCGCGCCATACGGGGCGTTGGAGCAGAGAGCTATGGAGCGCGCCGCTGGTGCAGGCGGCGCTAGTGTGCGCGGCACTGTGTGCGCTTCTATACATGCCGCTTCGTCTAGGCACATCGCCGTCTCTTTACGACGGTATCTTCAGACTTCGTGCGAGGAATTATGATTCGAGCACGGCGATCCTGCTCTTTACGGGCGTCGCTTATGTGGCGTGGTTCACGGGACGTTTTATTGATGCGAAGCGGCGCATCCTTTTCTACGCGCTCAGCGCGCTCGCGCTCCTCTGGACAGAGTTCCTGATACTGGATGGTCTTCACCTTTCCGGCAGTACGAAAATCCTGTGGCTTGCGGCGACCGCGCTTATGATCTCTTTAGCGGCGCGGCGCGCGTCCTCTACTGAACAAACGAGGGCGCTCTACATCGCCGGCGTTTTCGTCTGCGTCATGCTCGCTCCCGTTGCCTTCAGTGTGCTGCTGGGCGCAGATGCTTTCACTTTCACCGCTAGCGCTGGCTTTGCCTTACTGGCCTGTGTGTTCGCGATTTTGAGCGCACCGCGACTCTCATCAGAGCGAGCAGCGCAGAAAATTTTCGCTTACCTGGCCGCCGTTCTCGCCTCAACGTCGTTTCTGGTCGCGCTCGCAAGCCTTTCGCTGCGATCAGCGACATTAACAACAGCAGCGTGCGCGGCATGGCCGTTCGTCCTGTACGCGCTCTCAAGCCTCACGCTGCGTCAGCAACGCGAGACTCAACTCGCCGCGCCCTTCGTTAATACCGCTAACGTCGAGTTCGTCATGTTGCTTTTGTGGGCGAGCGTCGTCGCGCTTGCTCTGTTTCTGTCGGAAGGATCACTCACTTCAGAAGTGCCGCGCGCGGCGATGTTTTGTGCGCTTTTTGCCCCGCTTCTTTACGGCCTCTGGCGCGCCGCCCGCGCGCGTTCGCTTTTTGGAGCGACCCTGTTTTCTTTAGCTGCGATCAACATGGTCGCATCAACGCTGGATGCGCTGGAGGACGCAGGCGTGTGGCCTACGGGTTGGCCCATCGCGGCGGGCGTGATCTGCGCGGCCTTTGCTCTACACAAAGCGAGCGCGAGGTGGTGGCTCGGTTCGGAGAGCGCACGGCAGGCGGCGGACGGCGCAAGCTCAATTGACGGAATGATTCGCCGGGTGTTGGACGCAGCCGTTATTACGTGCGCGCTGCTGTGGTTAACCAAAGCGTTCGTCCTCTTTGATCGAGGCAACTGGAGCGCAGCCTGTGTACTGCTGCTGGCGCTCCTTTACTGGAGCGAGCGTGTTGCAGAGAAGCGCGCCGGATGGGCGCTACATCTTGCTTTGCTGCATGCGGGCGCGTTCTTTCTCGCTATGCTTATCGCGCTCGGCACAGACGGGCAGTGGTTCGCCGCGTTCTTTGCGCTTGTGCTGGCTCCCGTTTTCTTTGCGGTCTCGGCTTTCGCGCGCGCTCGCCGGGCTGCATGGCTGGCCGTGCCTGTAAGCAATGCGGCGGTTGTAGCGATGGCGCTCGCGTTCGTCGCGGGCATTCTTCAAGCGATGCCGCATCTTCAAGCTGGCGATCCCGCACTGCTTGCGCCAGCCGTTACGATGGGCGCGCTCGCGCTTCTTTCATTCGTCACGAGCCTCTTATCGGCCGGGCAGATGCGCGTGCGCTTATTTCGCGCTGGCCTGTACCTGATCGTCATCACTTATGCGTTTCTTTGCCTGCGCTCCGGTTTCGAGCCCTTAGTTGATATAGAGGTCTATACTTCGCCCGTCGCCATCCTGCTGCTGGCGGTGGCATATATCTCGTGGCGTCGCGCATGGAATGATTACGAGCGCGATACGAGCCTGCTCTTCTGGACGGGCAGTATTCTTCTGGCGGGGCCTCTGCTGCTGCGCGCGCTTCAATTTCGCTTGCTGCTCGATGAGCCCGCGCCCACGCGCGATCTGGCGACGCTCTGCGCAGCCCTCTTGCTGATTATCTTCGGCGTGCTGGGAAGATTGCGTGGGCCGGTCTTCGTCGGAGCCGTAACGCTCTTGATCGAACTCGCGGCGCTCGCTCTGACGAGCGTTGACTGGCTGCAAGTTCCTTTAAAGATTTACCTGGTGACGGTGGGCGCGCTCTTCGCGTTCGTCGGCTGGATGTTCGAGTATCGCCGCGAACAATTGTTGCTCCTGCGCAGCCGCCTCAACACGCAACGCGAAACGGCGCGCGAGCGGTTCGGGCAGTGGAGATGACCGCATGGATAAGATGAGGCCACGCTGAATAAGTGCGAAAGTTATATGACCCATTCAACAACCTCTTAAACTGATGAAATAGTCCGAGTCATTTGGCAAGAGTGATGGTGATTAGGCGTCAGCTTGACGTAAAATAAAGCTTCATTTTTGACCTCTATTTCCATTTAAGGCGCTTGCCTGATTTTGTGGGGCGTGACATTATTTGGACTTGCAGGCGCATCAAGAAATTTTACGTGACCATTGACAGAGATGATGATGGAATTTGGATGGCCGAATGTCGCTCGATTCCTGGTTGCGTAAGTCAGGGAAAGACCAGACAGGAAACTGTGGTAAATTTTGAAGAACCCGTATCGGTCAGCTAATCTCACGGTTGATACATTTATTAAAGCTATTTATCCCCGCGCAATAGTTCACAACAAACGACGGTGATTTCCGTCGCGCCCCCTCGCTGCCCGTGATCGTACCAAGGGAAGTTGCGGCAGTTTGAAGCACTTCAAGCAAGGAACGTAGAAAAGATAAGTTTGTTTACCCTTCGGGAATGGTGGGCTCTGCTTGATAAGCAATCCCAGTGCATGGAACTTTGTCCTCTGGCAGACTAGCAAGTAATTTTGGAATGGCTCTGGCGCAACTGATCACCTACAAACAAGGGAGGCGATATGCCCGAGAAGAATCCCAAAAAGCGCACCTCGCGCCGTAAGAAGTCCTCCGCAAAATCGCAGACACAAAAGCGAACGGTGAAGAAAGAGCCAAAGAAGAAGGCCGCCCGCACCACGAAGACTGCGGCCACAAAGGCGCGCAAGGCACCGGCGAAGAAATCCGCGACCAAACGCGCTGCTTTGGTGAGCGCGGAGCGCATCAAGCCGAGGATTGATCTCGGCAGGGTTTTCGAGGATCTTGGAAGAGCATTCGAGATTAAGTTGCGCGTCTCGTTTGCGCGTCCCGACGACCTGCTGGTCTGCGACTTGATCTTCGACAACATGAAGCTCGATGGCGATAAAGTTGTTCGCAAAAACCCATCGCGCGCCGCGACGCTCATCGTCGAACTGCCGCCGCAAAGCTTCGGCGAGCAGGCGTTCCTTGATGCCACCGGGCCGGAAGCGTCTGTTCCGCCCGGCCAGGAGTTTAAGGAAGTCACTTCGGGCGTGCCGAAGAAGAACGTGCCTTCAAATGAGGAAAAGCTCGGCCCGCTGCCCTTCGCTAAGATTCGCATGGCCGGGCGCAGCCGCCTCGCTTTCAGTATGCCCGCCGACGTAACAGAATTCGCGTTCACCATAGAGGCAATCCTTGACGCGTGCCGCAAATGGCCGATGCGTCTGGATATCAACGCCGTGCCCGAGCCGGTATTTCTGGATGATCCACTAAAGAACGCCAAAATCTTCGATAAAGTCTGGCTCAATAAAGTGAGCGCTTCGGCTGACTGGGCCAGGATCACGCAGACCTTGATTAGCGCGATGGACGGCGAGGGAGAGTTGGAACGCCGGCTTGCCTCGGCCGCGAAACGAATCGCCGGCCGGGCCATGGAAGGGCTCAAGATTGTCGGGAAGAAGGGTCTCGATAAAGAGATCAATCGCGCGATGAACGCCGAGATGGACACGCTGGCGAGGAAGTTTCCCCTGTTGAGCGAGGGGCAGCAGCGCGAGGTGGGAATGACGGCGCTGTCGTTGATGGCGACACAGGCCGTCGCGTCAAGCGAGCGGGGCGAGTTCAGCGCTCAACATTTTGAAAAATTACCATTCGTGCTGGCGCTCCTCTCCCCGCACGAGCCTGCGTCCACCGTCACGGCGTTGGAATTACCCTACCGCGTGATCGTGTCGCCGATCCCGAAAGCAAACTGGTGGCATGGGACGATGCCCGTCGTTCATAACGGCCGCACGGAGTTGTGGCACACCCGGCTGACCAATACGGACGATGGCATCGGCGCTGATCGGCCCACCAAGATACGCGCGTTGTGGTCGCCTGATTACGAGATGCCGCAGGCGCAGATCATTGCTCTGATGAACGCCGTTCCACCCGCGAAATTCCGCATCCCGTTCCGTATGAGCCTGGACCCGCTCGACCGGCAGATGCTGGTCACGCTCATGTCGGACTTCGGAACAAAAGATGATAACAATCGCGCTTACATCCCGCGCGCCGCACGTTCGCAACGACTCGCGCTCTCGGCGCTCGGCGCGCTCGCCGATGTCGAAGGCAACTGGGACACGCTACCCAAGACGGCGGGCATAGAGCAGTGGCGGCATCTCGCGACCCTCGGACGCGATCATTATGTGCGCGTAGTTTACAAGGGTTACCTGTGCCCTTCCGGCCACGCCGCTTCGCTTATCAAGGTGACCGAGCGAAAGTTTGAGTATCTAGACAAAGAAGGGGAGAAGAATCGCGTCGCCGTGTTGCGCCAACGCTTTTTTATCGTCGTGCGTGAACGTGTCAGGCAGTATAACGGAGAGGGGCATGATTTCGAGGGACGCAACTTCCCCTTCAAATCGGTCGAGATTCTTACGCGCGTCACGCCGAACCTCGTCGAGCCGATTAAGTGCAAGCTGAATGATCCGGGAAACCTTATCTATGGCGTCGCGCCGCCCCGCGCTTGCTTCTGGCCGATGATAGACGAAAACAGGAACTTCGTGTTCCAGATGGCGGCGACTGATCTGAGCGGCGAGCGCAAGACGTTCGAGATGCCGCTACTTTTCGTCGGCATCGAGGCGAACCGCGAGGACGGCGCTGTCGCTCAAATCATCGAGCAATACAATGCGGAGTTGCTGGAGCCGCTAAAACCGTTGCCTCCCCGCCGGACGGCTTTGTTCAGCAGCGCGTCCGTGTGCTATGCGCCGGTAATGGACGGTGCATTGGGCGACCCGCGCCTGCCGACCACCCGGATTAACTTCGCCTGCGAGAAGGTCACTTATAAAACGCCACTCAAGCCGCGCTACTATCCCGTGATCGCGACAGCGAACCTCGGCATAGCTGCCATCCAGCGATTACTGAATCAACCGAACGCAACTGTCGAGGTCGCTTACCCGGACAAGTACAAGGCCAGCGGCTTTGGCGGCGCAAATAAGGGCGAGGTGTTTCTAAAGTTGATCACGCCCTTCCCGCTTACATTCGGCGATAAGGTGAAGAGCGAGGCGCTTGGCGGGTTGGCGACGCCGAGCATGGCGATCCAGGGGTTGTCGCGCATCATGGGGCCGGTGGCAGCCAAGCCGCCCGTCGGCCCGCAAACCGTCGAGAACGCGCTCCAAAATGTCTTCGACAACAAGTTCGATCCGACTGATTTTTTCCAGGGCGCGAAAATTCTTGGCGGTGTTGATCTCGCTAAGATTCTCAAGACCGCTCATTCTCTCGCCGGGCCAGACGTGCCGAAACTTCTGAGCAAACAGTCGTCCGACAAGATCGAGGCGCGCTTCGATTGGAAGACGGACATCAACAACTCCGACCCGCTCGGGTTGTTCATGCCGAACCCCGAAGGCAAACAGACCACGCTCGAAATGCAGGGCGTTGTCAGCTCGCCCATCGGGCAGCCGACGGCGACAACCTTTGAAGCCAAAGCGACCATAGTTAATTTCCGGGTCAACCTATTCGGCTTTATCACCGTCTGGTTCGACCGTCTCAGCTTTATCTCCAAGAGCGGATCGAAGCCTGATGTCGCCGTTGATCTGCATCCGGGCATGGACGCCGTCGCGTTCGGCGGGCCGCTCGAATTCGTCAACGAATTGCGGAGCATTATTCCGTCGAACGGCTTCAGCGACCCGCCCAGCCTGACTGTCACGCCGAGCGGCATCAGCGCCAGCTATTCGCTCAACATCCCCTCTGTGGCGGTGGGCATCTTCGCGCTCGAACACGTCTCGCTTGGCGCGGGATTTACTTTGCCCTTCGACGCGAAACCGGCGGAAGTGCGCTTTAACTTCGCCGAACGACAGCGACCATTTAGTCTCACCGTTTCGCTCTTGGGCGGCGGCGGGTTCTTTGCCATCGGCGTCGGCACAGAAGGAGTCAGGGAGATCGAGGCGGCGCTCGAATTCGGCGCGGCGCTCTCTATAAATCTGGGCGTCGCGAGCGGGAGCGTCGAAATCAAGGCGGGCATCTATTTCCACTGGATGCAGAAATCTGTGGAGTTGGCCGGCTACGTGCGACTGCACGGCGAATTGTCGGTGCTCGGTCTTATCTCCGCGTCGCTCACCTTTAATTTGCAACTGGGTTACCTCAAAGAGAACAAACGACAGGTCGTCTGGGGCGAGGCGTCTCTGGAGGTCGAAATTGAGATTCTGTTTTTGAGCTTCAGCGTGTCGGTCAAATGCCGTCGCGAGTTTGGCGGGTCGGATTCCGACCCGAAGTTCATCGCGCTCATCCCCGATCAATCTACCTGGACGGACTACTGCGAAGCATTCGCGACGGAGGCTCCCTGATGGCCAAACAATCCCTGCTCTGGACTGCACTGCCCAACGGTTACACCGAAGACCGAAAACGGCTGCGCCTGTCGCTCTTACTCTCGCCGCGCCTGGCCGCCGAGGCAGACCCGCAGCGACTCAGCACGTTCCCGGATTTCGTGGACTGGCCCGCGATGCTCTCAGACGCAAAGTTTGAAATCCACTTCGGCGCAACGACGGTCAGCATCGCGGCGCACGACACGACGAGCAGCAACCGTATTGACACTCGTCTCGGCACGCCGCATTCGAGTGTGTGGAAGGCGCTCTTCCCGGACCCCGATGAGGTCTTTGTCGAAGGCTACAAATTCAGAGACCTCTCGGACAATAAGGTGCTCTCCTTCTCGGCTGTGAAGATGGATGAGTTGGTGCGCGATCTTTACAAACGGCTGGCGGCCACAGCCGAAGACCAGTTGCCGACGGCTACAAAGATACTAGCTATCCCGGCCTGGAACGATTTTGTGAGCGCCGTTGACCGCTACGACCATGACGACCGCTTTATGGATTACAGGCTGGGCATGCGCGACCCGCGACGACAGTTCGCCGCCTTCATGCTGGACGAATTCAAAAGCCTGCCCGACCCCATCAGAGAGATAGCCCTCTTCCAGCTTTTCCACACGCCGCCCTCGACGCCAAGGATAGAGCGATACGACGTGCCCTCCGATGACCCCAAATCGCATGCGCGCTGGCTCGGCTACGAGCAGACAAAACTGCCCAAGCCCGCCGATTTCCAAAGCGAGATAGACTTTCATCAGATCATCACGGCGATGAACCAATACCCAACCCTGTTGCGGTTGCTGGGACTGGTCGTTGATGTCCTTATCGCGAGAGATGCCTTCAATCCCACGCCGAGCGGTTTGCTGCGCGCCGAAGTACGATTGCCTTCCGGCTCGCCTGAGGTGACGCGCACGCCCGACTCTTCGCCGCGCACGCGCGCGATGCTCGACACCGAACGCTTTCAGGCGCTTCCAAGAACTCACCCGCAGACCGGAGATTACAATACGGTGGACGGGTTGCTCGATCTCAATCCGCCGACATTCTCAGTGGTGCAGGCGGATGTTGACGGCGGTGGGCTCAAGGTCACGAACTTCGCGCGCACCCTCGCGCCCCTCCAACAAGCGCCGGTCAAACGGATTGACCCGACCACTAAGCACGAGCGCGAAATAGGCGCTCCGGCGCTACGCAACGCGGGCTTGATGCTGGTGCATAGCGAGCGCGGGGCGATGCTGAAGAACAGCTTCGAGCGCCAGAAAAAGTACAACACGGCTGCTGAAAAGATTCAAAGCGGGCCACAGTTGCCCCCGCCGTCGCCAATACTGTTCGCCGAAGATTTGGTGCGTGGCTGGCGCATTGATATCTGGGACAACAAAACAAAGGTCTGGCACTCGCTCTGCCGCCGGACGGCTGATTATGACTTTAACAAGGGCGAAGTCGTCATCAACGTGCCTGAGGAAGAGGGCTCTGTGCGGCTCGCCGCGACCAAGTCCCCGGACCCGTCGAACAACGCGAATCTCATCTGGCTACACGAGGCGCTTGTTTCCTGGACTGGCTGGAGCCTTTGTGCGCCCCCGCCCGGCAAGACGATTCACCATCACAGGGAGAAAGACCCCCTGCACCCTGAGCTGGATCATACAGACCCTGTGGGCGAGCCGGAGGCAGAGGTGCCGCCCGGTCTGCATTTGCAGAGCACGTTTAGAGCTGTGCCGGGTTCGCTGCCGCGCCTGCGTTATGGTCGCAAGTACTGGCTGCGAGCGCGCGTCGTTGACCTGGCGGGCAATTCGCTGCCGGTCACCGAGAAGGATTTCGGCCCCGAAAACCCCAGCCAAAACGCGAGCGCCTATTTCCGCTACGAACCCGTCTCCGCCCCCGCGCTCGCGCTCGTCAAGCCGACGCCGACCACAATCGAAGCGCCAGCCGAAGGCGAGTCAATGGATCGCATGGCTGTGCGTACTTTTAACGAAGTGCCCGCAGACAATATCGTTCCCAGCGCGCAGACCGCACGCCGCTTTGCCGTCCCTTCGCGCACGTCGCACAGGGAAGCGGAATATCACGGCAAGCTCGACCGCAACGGCATCGTTGATTCAGCGTTCTTCGCCATCCTCGCAAGCCAGGACAATTCGCTCGCGGAAGAGAAGATTCTATCGGCAGGCCCGCTTGCCCAGGTAGAGGAAGATGAAGAGATTGAGGTCGCCACGGTTGAGACGCGCTATGCGGTGATGCAGGAGGGTGAAGCGCTGCCGTACCTTCCAGAGCCACTCGCCGTCGAGTTCGCCGCGCGAATCTTCGATCACCCGAATATCGCTCCCGACAAGGTCATCCGCATCCCGGTCTACGCGGCGGGCACTGTCTGGCCCGAAGCCGCTCCATTCAAGATCGAGCTGTATGAGAATCCCGGCGACAAGCCGCACTTCGACGAAGACGTGCGCACGCTACGTATTCCGCTCCCCAAAGCGCTGCGGTCGACGCTGCGTTTGAGCGTGAAACCGACCAAGGCGGCGCTGGAACTCCTTGGCGTCTGGAACTGGCTCACGCAGGCGCAAAAAGATAAGCTCGAAAGGCTAGTCCTCACGGGCCAACACTGGATGCTGACTCCATGGCGTAACATAGAACTGGTTCACGCCGTGCAAAAGCCGCTGATCACGCCAGACATTCAGAAGCACACCATAGACCGCGGGTTAGCCTCGACCTTCGCGCTGCCGAACTTCGTTACTACGTGCAGCATCAAAAGCACCGATCACATGGATTTGCTCGCGCTCTGGAACGAGCCGGACGAGGACGGTAAAGGCCCATCCGGTAAGAATCGCGCGCGTGATGACCACGCCTTTAAGGTAAAAATCACCGAGCCGAAGTATTACGCCGGCAATCCCGAATACTTGCTCGAAGGGCCAGACCTCGTCCGCGCGGGCGGCCGCTTCCATAACCGCATCGAGGAGAAGATTCACGAATTCAACGACACGCGTTACCGGCGCATTGAGTACCGGTTCGAGGCGACGACGGCGTTCCGCGAATTCATGACCCCGGCGCTGCTCACCACTGAGGAGGACGGCAAAACAAAGACGACGGACGAGCACATCAAAGTAACGGGGCAGCCCCTTCGCACGTGGATACCGAGTTCAGCGCCGCCGCCAGCGCCCGAAGTGCTCTACGTTGTGCCGACCTTCGGCTGGGTGCGCTCGCACGACACGAACAACAAAAGCAGTTGGCGGCGGGGCGGCGGCTTGCGTGTCTATCTCAATCGCCCTTGGAACGTATCGGGCTACGGCGAGATGCTGGCGGTCGTTCTTCCTCCGGCATCATTCAAGCAAGACCCTAACATCGCGCCTGCCGCCCAGCCGCTGAAGAACTTTGTCACGCAGTGGGGCAACGATCCCATCTGGCTGAGCCCCTTCGTCCCCGGCGCAGCACCAAAGCGCTCGAACTTTCCGCTGGCGCGCACGGCCGCTGACCCGGCTGGAAAATGGCTGCCGAGTTTCGCACCCGTAGAGGAGGCCGACCAGCCTCCCGGCCCGTTCGCGGTCGCGGGATTGGCGCACCCGGAAATACTCCCCAACATTGCGCAGCAAGTGCGCGTTGAGATTGCTCCCCACGACATTTTCTACGACGAGGAGCGCCAACTCTGGTACTGCGACATTGAAGTAAATTGGGGCTCGGCCTACTACCCGTTCATGCGGCTCGCGCTCGCGCGTTATCAGCCGGTCTCGGTTCCGGGCGCGCACCTTTCGAACATAGTGCTCGCAGACTTCATGGCGTTGGTGCCCGACCGCTGGTTGAACGTGACGCAAGCGGGCACGAGCAGAACGCGGCGAGTCAGCGTGTTCGGCCCAACCTATACCGATTCGAGCGGGCATACCGAGGCGGAGAGTTCGATTTCGATGAGTGTGAAATTGCTGGACGGCACGACCCGCAATTTGGAACCGGCGCAGGTGTCGCCCTCAAGCGTGGTCGAAGTCTGGGTTGAGCGCTTCTACCCCGCGCTCGGAGAGGACTTCGGTTGGAAGCGTGAATCCGGCGCTGTCGTGCAGCGCAATACGAGATCAATCAGTAACCGGCTGGTGATTCGCAACAAAGCAACTACCAGCAGACAGCGCGTCCGAGCCGAGAAGTTATTTCGCCGCCGCGACTTTGAGATGTTGGTCAAAGAGAAACTCCTCGACAAACTATTCATCATCCCGCCACTGTGGGAGGGCACGGTGACGCTGCCGCTAACGACCGCTGACAACATCAGCTATCGCTACCGGCTCGCAATCGCGGAGTACGAGGAATATCTGGTAGATGACACAGAGCCCTACGATCAAACCCCGTCTGAGAAGGATCGGCGGCTGGTGTTTATCGAGCACGTTGAGTTGGACTAGCGCCCGTGGGTCAAAGGTGTGCTCAGAGCCCCGTGTGCCCGGACGACCTTTTAAAATCCGCTGTCATTAATCACCTGTGGCGAGAGGGGTTTGTCCACACGCGGGCGCGTCTTCGCGTTGGCAAGCTCAAGTAAGGTCACGTAGATGGTGCGCGTGATTTTTTCCATCTTCTGGTAATCAATCTTGTCTGGCGAATCGCTCGTCTTGTGATAATCCTCGTGCTCGCCGTCGAAGTAGAAGATGATCGGTATTCCTTTGCGCGCGTAGTTGTAGTGATCTGAGCGGAAGAAGAAGCGATTCGGGTCGGCCGGATTGTCGTAAAGATAATTGAACTCCAGGTTGAGATACGATTTGTTGACCGCTTCGCTCAACCGGCCCAGATCGGCGCTCATCATCTTCGAGCCGATGACGTAAATCTCGTTGGGGCCGCTCAGAGAGCGGTTCGCGGGCGTCGTGTCGCCCGCGCGTTTGCTTCTCCCGATCATATCTATGTTGAGCTGGGTGATGATTTTCTCCAACGGGACGGTCGGGTTATCCGTGAAATACTGCGATCCCCAGAGGCCCTTCTCTTCACCAGTATGCCAGATAAAGAGAACGGAGCGTTTGGGGCGTTGCGGCAAATGCGACAGCGCCTCTGCCATCGCGAGCACCGAGACAGTGCCCGATCCATCATCATCCGCGCCGTTGAATATCTTATCGCCGTTCGGGACGGCTGATGTGGCGCGCATTCCCACATGATCATAATGTGCGCCGACGGCGACGTACTCATTTTTGAGGACGGGGTCGCTGCCTTCCAGAATGCCGACGACATTCTGCGTCTGTGTTTCCTCAAAGGTATTGGCGACGCTGAAGGTCATGCGCTTTTGTGGGCTCAGTTCAAAAGACTCGCCGGGCTCCCCGGCTTCACGGCGACTGAAGATTTCCGTGGCGGCGACCTTCTCTCCCTGAAACAGGGCTTGGATCATCGCAGGCGATGCGGTGATCATGGGTATCTGCGACGGCTCCGTCTCCGGCTTGGAATTCTGTGGGGTGAATGTTCCGCGTTGCTCAAGCACCACCTGCCGGCGGGCGGTCAGGGTAGTCAGCACTCTGGAATCCGGAATAATGATCGCGCCCTTTGCGCCGTGCTTAAAGGCATATTCGGATGGAGTGTCCCAATCCGTTCCCTGGCTCCCGCCGAGATCAGTCAGGCTCGCGCCCTTCGGCAGTCCGCCGCCGTAGAAGACGACGATCTTGTCCTTGATATTAACTCCGCGATAAGCGTCAATGTTCTTATTCTTGATAACCCAGCCATGACCGACATAGACGAGTTGACCGCTGGCTTTCCCGGCGTTCAACGCAGCATAAAAATCTTCGCCGAAGGTAAATTTTCTGCCGTCAAGCTCAGCCTCGGTTTTGGGCCCATCAAGCTTGCTGCGACGCAAAGTAATCTTCTGGAAATATGTCCCGTTGTCGCCCCCCGGCTTGAGTCCCCAGCGCGAAAGGTTCATCGCGATGAACTTCGCCACAATGTTCAATCCGCGAGAGGGCGTGTCGCGTCCCTCCATCTCATCGGAGGCGACGAAGTATAGATAGTCGCGCAACTGCGCCGACGTGATCCCTTCCGCGCTCTGCCGCGCCGAAGCGGGAACGGTTGCGCTCGCCGAGACGCTCGTCGTCGCAACACTCTGCGCGTAAGAGGCCGGAAGCCATGCCGTCAGCGCGACCACCAGCAGCCAGCTAATCATAAATTTCCGCATGCGTTCTCCCATAATGCCCATGCCTGAAAGCTCCATCTCGTTAATAGTATGACTTCGATGATGACTTATTTGAACTCGTTCGCCAAGCCGCGGGGACGAATTCTGGGATCGAGGGATTCTCTATCAGTTGCTAGACATGCTGAACTGCCTGCAAGAGTTTGTTGAGTGAATCCTTGGCATCGCCGTAAAGCATGCCCGTCGCGGGCTTAAAAAAGAGCGGATTCTCCAGGCCGGAAAAGCCTTTGCCTTTGCCTCGCTTGAGGACGACCACAGAGTGCGCGCGGTCAACTTCGAGAATCGGCATCCCGGCAATCGGGCTCTGCGGATTGTCGCGCGCGTCCGGGTTGACGACATCATTCGCGCCAATGACGACCGCGACATCCGTCGAAGGGAATTCAGGATTGATCTGCTCCAACTCGTACAGTGATGAATAGGGCACGTTGGCTTCCGCCAGCAGCACGTTCATGTGGCCCGGCATCCGACCCGCCACGGGATGAATCGCATACTTGACCGACACGCCCTTCGCTTCAAGGACGTTCGCCAGCTCACGGACTGCGTGCTGCGCCTGCGCCGTCGCCATCCCGTAGCCGGGGACAAAGACGACCTGCTTGGCATAAGCGAGTTGCACTGCGACATCTTCAAGGCCGATCTCGCGCATCGTCCCCTGTTCGCCATCGCCCACCGCATCGGCCTGTTGACTACCGAACGCGCCAAATAGCACGTTGGTCATCGAGCGGTTCATCGCGCGGCACATCAGCACCGATAAAATAAAGCCGGAGAATCCGTCGAGCGTGCCCGCGATGATGAGCACGTTATTCGAGAGCGCAAACCCTGTCGCCGCCGCAGCCAGTCCCGCGTAAGAGTTCAGGAGCGACATCACCACAGGCATATCGGCCGCTCCAATCGGCATTACGAGCAGAACGCCGAAGACGAACGCCAATCCGGTCATGACATAAAATGCGACGCTCGCCGTGGGCACGAAAATCAGATAAATAAAGAGGCCGAGGGTCGCGGCCATCCATGCCATGTTAAAGATATTCTGGCCCTTGTAAGTGACGGGAGTTCCGCGCACGAGCCCCTGCAACTTGGCGAACGCGATGAGAGAGCCCGTGGTCGTCAGCGCGCCGAGCATGACCTCAAACCCGATGGCCGTCATCTTGAATTGGCCCAGATCAGCGCCATGACGGTAATACTCCGAGATACCGACAAGCGCGGCGGCGAATGCGCCGAAGGCGTGCGAGAGCGCAGTCCGCTGCGGCATCGCCGTCATCGGAACCCAGTAGGCCATCGCCGCGCCGATGCCGCCGCCGATCACAAGCCCGGCGACGATCCACTCGTAGCTGATAATGTCTCTGTGCAGCAGCGTGCCGACGATTGCCATCAGCATGCCCAGCTCCGCCATGTGCATCCCACGCTTGGCAGATTCCGGGTGGCTCAAGCCCTTCAATCCCAGGATGAACAGGATTGAGGCGAGCAGGTAGGTGAATTCGATGAGGTAATTGGTCATCGCTTCTCTTTGTCACCATCCTTTGCCGCCAGCTCTTTTACGGGAGCAACCTTTCGCTTGAACATCCTGAGCATTCGATCTGTGATCATGAATCCGCCGACGACGTTGATGGTCGCGCAGGTGACGGCTGTGAATCCGAGGATTGTGCTAATGCGGTTGTACTGCGCTCCGGCGGTGACAATCGAGCCCACCAGAGAGATGCCTGAAATCGCATTCGTCGCAGACATCAGGGGCGTGTGCAGAAGCGGCGGCACGCGCGAGATCACCTGATAACCGAGAAACGCCGCCAGCGCAAAGACGTAGAGCGCCGGCATCAGCGTCTCGGCGGTAAATGATGTTTCCAAGGCGATAAAAATTACAAAACTCATAAACCGATTCTCCGTTAGCAGATTTCACACCGGCTCGTTTTAAAATTCACTGGCAAGTCTC
>JBKKAL010000075.1:0-21978 GCA_046714695.1 Pyrinomonadaceae bacterium | reverse complement strand
TCAAGCCTGAGCGGGTACTATCTACCGACGGTTTACGTGACCGTCTTTGTACTGGCCATCATCTCCGGCTTACATTATGTCTTTTTTACCTCGCGGCTGCTCAATGAAGAACGCCGTCATGAATAAGGCTCGGATGAGTACCGGGCTATTCCGCTAAACCCTAATATCTCAACGTTTAGGGGTGGGTGTGAAGTTGCGCCGCAGCTTGAAATACAAGTTGACAAAGATAGACTCAGGTATTATATTAAGGAGGCGTTCAACCCGTAACATCAACCGGCCATAGGGCATCCGGGAGTTCAGCCCGATCCCTTCTGGTTGGCCCGGAGGAAGCGGCGGGCGCGTTTTCCACTGTTCCGAGGAGTTTCCGAGGGGCGGTCAAACAACTATCTGGAGAGTAAGAGAGCAATGAGCAAGATTATCGGAATTGACTTGGGTACGACAAACTCTGTGGTGGCCGTGATGGAAGGCGGCGAGCCAACCGTTATCACCAACTCGGAAGGCGGTCGCACGACGCCCTCTGTGGTCGCTTTTGCCAAGGATGGCAACCGGCTGGTCGGGCAGGTCGCTAAGCGCCAGGCCGTCACCAATCCTGAAAACACGATCTATTCGATCAAACGTTTTATGGGCCGTCGCTATAACGAAGTGTCGGAAGAGATCAAACAAGTACCTTATAAAGTTCAGGGCAGCGGAGCGGGTGGCGATGTCAGAATCGTCGCCGGGGGTAAAGAGTGGAGTCCGCCGGAGATTTCGGCGATGATTCTGCAAAAGATGAAGCAGTCTGCGGAAGACTACTTAGGCCAGAAGGTAGACAAGGCCGTCATCACCGTTCCGGCCTACTTTAACGATGCGCAGCGCCAGGCGACCAAAGATGCCGGAAGGATCGCCGGTCTTGAAGTGATGCGTATCGTCAACGAGCCGACGGCCGCCGCTTTGGCCTACGGCCTCGACAAGAAGAAGGACGAGACCATCGCTGTCTTCGATTTTGGCGGCGGAACTTTCGACATCTCGATCTTGGAAGTGGGCGAGGGCGTCGTCGAAGTCAAATCAACCAACGGCGACACGCACCTGGGCGGCGACGACATAGACGAGCGCCTGATGGAATGGATTACAGAAGAGTTCAAAAAAGATCAGGGCATAGACCTGTCGAATGACAAGATGGCATTGCAGCGCCTCAAAGAGGCTGCCGAGAAGGCCAAGATAGAGCTTTCGACCGCGATGGAGACGGAGATCAACCTGCCGTTTATCACCGCCGATCAATCAGGGCCGAAGCACCTCGTCATGAAACTGACGCGCGCTCGCTTCGAGCAGTTGATAGACCAGATTCTTCAGCGTCTCAAAACTCCCGTCGAGCAGGCGATCAAGGATGCGGGCATGGATGCCAACAAGGTTGACGAAGTGGTCTTGGTCGGCGGCTCCACACGCATCCCCAAGGTGCAGGAGATCGTCAAGACTATCTTCGGTAAAGAGCCGAATAAGTCTGTCAATCCAGACGAAGTCGTGGCGGTCGGCGCAGCCGTGCAGGCCGGCGTACTCTCCGGCGAGAAGACTGACATTCTGCTTCTCGACGTGACGCCGCTGAGCCTCGGTATTGAGACTCTGGGCGGCGTCTTTACAAAGCTCATCGAGCGCAACACGACGATCCCGACCAGAAAGAGTGAGGTCTTCTCGACCGCTTCGGACAATCAGACCTCCGTAGAGGTTCACGTGCTTCAGGGCGAGCGCCCGATGGCCTCGGACAATCGCACGCTCGGCAAGTTCCACCTGGTCGGAATTCCGCCCGCACCGCGCGGCATGCCGCAGGTCGAAGTGACGTTTGATATAGACGCCAACGGAATAGTCAACGTCTCTGCCAAGGACATGGGCACGGGACGCGAGCAGAAGATCACCATCACGGCATCCTCAGGGCTCTCCAAAGAGGAGATTGACAAGATGATGCGTGATGCCGAATCGCATTCTGCCGATGACGTTAAGAAGCGCGAGGAGATCGAGGCGCGCAATCGTCTGGATGGCCTGCATTATCAGGTGGAGAAAACCTTCAACGAGAATAAGGAGAAGGTTGACACAGCGGCGGCTTCAGACATCGAAGCGGCCCTCGCGGATGCCAAGAAGGCGACCGAAGAGGGCGGCGTCGAGCGCATGAACGATGCCTTCAACCGGCTGCAAACCTCTTCGCACAAACTGGCCGAAGCGCTCTATTCACAAACGGGCGCATCGGGCGGCGGCGGCGAAGGCGCAGCGGGCGGTCAGGCTTCAGCCGCAGGCGCGTCCGGCGGGACGGGCACGGGCAGCGGCGGTGAAGACAACGTCATTGACGCCGAATATGTTGACGTGGACGAGAACAAATAAGGTAGTGACGAGTGGCAAGTGACGATTGAGGAGCGTCAAAGCCAGGCTCTTCATCTTATCGCTTGCCACTCGTCGCTTGTCACTGTCTTTCAATGGCAACAAAGCAAGATTATTATCAAGTGTTGGGCGTCAAGCGCGACGCGAAGCCGGAAGAGATCAAGAAGGCTTATCGCAGGCTAGCACGCAAATATCACCCTGATGTAAACCCGGGAGATAAGAGCGCCGAGGAACGCTTTAAGCTGATGACGGAGGCCAACGATGTGCTCTCCGACCCGAAGAAGCGCTCGGTCTATGATCGCTTCGGGCAGTACTCGGAGAGTCTGGCGGATGCTGCGGCGCGCGGCGCGACCGGCGGTGCCGGAGCAGGCGGCGCAGCGGGTCGGGGCACGGCGGGCTTCGACTTTGAAGGCTTCGACTGGGGCGCTGCTTCAAGTACGGGCGGCGGCGGCTCAAGCTTTCGCGACATCTTCGCAGACCTCTTTGGCGGGAGCGGGAAGCAGGAGCAGCGTGACGCGCCGCGACCGCAGCCCATTCGCGGCGCGGACATAGAGATGCCGCTCGCGCTCTCGTTTGAAGAAGCCATCACGGGCATGACCACCAACATCACGGTCAACCGCTCAGAGCAGTGTTCGCGCTGCAACGGCGCGGGCGATACGGGTGGGCCAGTTGTGGTCTGCACGACCTGCAAAGGCTCCGGGCAGGTACAGCGCGCGGGCGGGCGTTTGCGCTTCGCGCAGGAATGCCCTGACTGCGGCGGCACCGGCAAACGTCGTCAGCCCTGCTCGCTTTGCAAAGGTGCGGGCGTGATGCCGAAGATGGAGACCGTCAAGGTGCGCATTCCCGCCGGAGTTGATACGGGCTCGCGCGTGCGTATTCCCGGCAAAGGCGAAGGCGGAAGAATGGGTGCGCCCCCCGGCGATCTCTTTATCATCACGAACGTCGGGCGTCACAAGTATTTTACGCGCAAGGGCGATAATATCTACGTCACGGTGCCTGTGACAGTGCCGGAGGCCGCGCTCGGCGCACGCATCGAAGTGCCGACCGTCGAGGGCAAAGCGCAGTTACGTATTCCTCCGGGCACGCAATCAGGACAGAAGTTTCGTCTGCGCGAGCGCGGCGCGCCCTCCCTTCGCAACGCGCAGGCACGCGGCGATCAGTTCATCGAAGTGCAGATCACATTGCCAAAGGTGATTTCAGAAGAGACGAAAGAATTGCTGCGCCGCTTCTCGCAACTCAACTCGGAGAATCCGCGCGTTGAGATGGGACTGGAGTAACCGATTTTGGATTTTAGATTTTGGATTGAAGAGATAGACCACTCGCCATCCGAAACCACACCAATCTAAAATCCAAAATCTAAAATCTAAAATGAAGAAAAAGGGACGTACATACACGATCAGCGCGGTGGCGGATCAGTACGAGATTCACCCGCAGACTTTGCGTCTTTACGAGCGCGAGGGGCTTTTGAAGCCATCACGCTCGGAAGGCAATACGCGGGTTTACACTGACACTGATCTTGAACGCCTTGAGGTGATTCTTTCTTTGACGCGCGATTTGGGCGTGAATCTGGCGGGGGTCGAGATAATCCTCAACATGCGCGAAAAGATGGACGCAATGCAGCGCGAGTTCGAGCGCTTCTTCACTTATCTGCAAACCCATGTCGAAGAGTTTTCCAGTTTCACGGATGCTCCGCCACCGGAAGCGGGCGCGCTCGTGCCCGTCGCGCGGGGCATCGCTTTGCGCCGCCGCTCCGCCTCGCGCAGTTGATTTAGCTCCTCTCTCAAGACGCTTGTACTCTTTCGCCGCGCGATGTTAAGGTGCGCTCTTCGGGTACGTTTCCGTACGCTTCGTTTCAACACGCTTTGATTCTTTAACCCAACTCGTTCAGGCCTTAGTGTTTCACTCCCCCGGAACAATTAGTGCCGGGCCGAACTTCGCTTGAGGGACTCGCTCGCTCTCTTTACTCATGCCATAATTGGGAGCAGTAGTAGTCGGGCGGATAGCATCGCGCGCACGACAGGAGAGATTTTTCAGGTTATGAAAAGCCGCGCCTTCGTTCTTCTCTTCGCTGCCCTATGCGCTTACGCATGCGGTTTGATATGGCCGCGCGCCATACAGGCGCAGGATTTGGATCAGGTGACGATCAGAGGGCGCGTCACAGACCAGAACGGAGCGATTGTGCCGGGCGCGACCGTCACGTCCGTGCTGGTTGAAACGGGAGTCGAGCGTACGGTGACGGCAGACTCGGAAGGCCGCTATCGCATCATAGAGCTTGAGCCCGGCGTTTATACCGTGCGCGCCTCGTTTACGAACTTCGCACCGCAAGAGAAGACCGATCTGGCGACGGTCGCCGGACAAAATGTCGAGCTGAATTTCGCTCTAAGTCCAGGCGAGGTGATCGCTGAACAGACTGTTATCAGCGAAGCCGATGCTCCTCCAGTGGATACGACTCGCACGGTCGTCGGCGGAACAGTGACCACCGAAGAGATCGAATCGCTGCCGGTGGAGTCGCGCTCGCCGCTCGATCTGATCTTTACCCTTGGCGGCGTGACGGAAGAGCCTCTTTCGACGCGCGATTTGGCTGAAGATAACCCGGCGGCTGGCTCTTCTGCCTCGACACCAGAAGAGGCCGGATCGTTCGCGCTCTCCGGCGGCCCTGCCTATTCGAATAACATTACGATAGACGGTCTCGATAACAACGACGACCGTGCGGCGCGCGAGCGTTTTCAGCCGTCCCTGGAAGCGGTCGCCGAAGTTCAAGTCAT
Source organism: Pyrinomonadaceae bacterium (assembly GCA_046714695.1). GTDB lineage: Bacteria > Acidobacteriota > Blastocatellia > Pyrinomonadales > Pyrinomonadaceae > DASQYE01. The sequence goes on along the minus strand of JBKKAL010000075.1, from coordinate 16,870 downwards.
CACCAACCAGTTCTCCGCAGAATACGGGCGCGCATCCGGCGGGCGCATCAACATACGCACGCGCGGCGGCTCAAATAAATATCGCGGGCGCGCCTTCTACTTTTTCCGCAACGACATCTTTAACGCCAATACTTTCCGTAACAATGCGCTCGGTTTCAAGAAGCTGCCGCTCGAAGAGCATAATCCGGGCATTACCTTTAGTGGGCCCATTGATCTCCCGCGAAAAATCTTCGGCCCGTTCGCTTACAACGGGCGCAGTCGCACCTTCTTCTTCGCGGCATACGAATACACCACGCTGCTCGATAGCGCGACCATAGATACTTTCGTGCCCGTGAAGCAGAACCCGTTGTTCCCGCTGCCAGCGCCGACCATGCCAGGAGCGGTTCAGACAGAGACCGCCACCGCGCCCACTCTGGCCGAGACGGTCGCGCCCTTCAATTCGGGCTTGAACACGCCGTCCAGAAATAATATTTTTACCCTCCGTATTGATCACGCATTTAATGATCTACACAATGGCTCGGCGCTCTTGCAGCTCGGACGCCTCTCGAACCTAAACCAGTTTAGCGGCGGAGACCGTCTCGCCGAATCTTTGCAGGCCAGGACACGCAACACAGACGCCATCTCTTATTCGGACAACTACGTTTTCTCACCGCGAGTGGTAAACCAGGCTCGCTTTCAATACTCGCGCCTGACGCCTGCGGTGGAAGCGCGCGGCGGCGCCAAGCCCGTCGTCATCATTGATATTGACGTGCCCATCGCGGGCACGCTATCGGATAGCCGTACACTCGTCGCAGGCTCCTCAACGATAGGGGCCACCGACCGCCGCGAAACTCGTTATCAGTTTCAGGATACCCTTTCATTAATTGCAGGCGCGCATTCACTGAAAATCGGCGGCGATGTGCAGCGCATCAACTCTACTTTTATTGATCTCTCGGACGTGTCGGGAACCTTCACCTTCGACAGTGCGGGCGATTTTCTGGCGAACAAACCATCTCGCTTTCGTCAAAACTTTCAGACCGAATCCTTTCAGCGCAACACATACATGGGCGTCTTCATACAGGATGAATGGCGCCTGCGTTCAAACCTGACGCTGAGTTACGGGGTGCGTTATGAGCGGGAGACGATCATCCGCGACACTAACAACTTTGGCCCAAGAGTGGCGATTGCCTACGATCCCTTCAGCTCCGGCAAGACAGTCATACGCATCGGCGGGGGCATCTTCTATAATCGCCCTCTGCTGAGAACCATAGACGATTTCACGTTGGGCCAACAGCAGCGTTTCTTCGACACCAACGATCTGGTCAACCAGACGACGGGTAGAGCGTTGACTACTGCCGAGCGTCGGAGCTTTATCGCTAATAATATCCGCTTTCCGCAGGTGTTCGCAGCCGACTCGGCGCTCATTACCCAACGCGGCACGCTCAACACATCGTTCTCGCGCCGCCTGGACCCCGCGATCCGCATCCCGGAAAGTTACCAGATCAACGCCGGTTTCGAGCGCCAGTTGGGAGGCTCCCTGGTCTTCGAGGCCAACTACACGTTTAATCGCGGCATACATCTGTGGCGTGAATTCAACGCCAACGCTCCCGTATTACCGAGAGGCTTCAGCAGCCTGACGCAGTATCTTCTTTCGCAGGATTTCGCGAACTTCCTCAGCGGCCCCGGCGGCACGCGCCCGATCTACGATGCCGGAGGCGCGGGCGATCTGGTGCGCTTCGTCTCTCTGCCGCCCGATCCTAATAACAACATCACGAGCGTGACGGAGTTCGGCATTCCCATCACCCTCTTCAATCTCAATAGTGTTAATTCGACGACGGTACTCAACGCCTCGCTCGACGCTTTGAGCGATCTACGGCCGGACCCGCGCAGCCGTCAGATTGAACAGCTCATCTCTGTCGGCAACAGTTTTTATCACGGCTTGACTCTTGAATTGCGCAAACGTTTTCGCCGGAGCAAGGGGGGCCTGGGCTTTTCGTTGCGCGGCGCTTACACGCTCTCGCGTCTGATTGATGATGGCATCGTCAATACTTCGAGCGCGCTGCGTGTCGGAGACTTTCGCGGCGAGCGCGCGCGCAGCCTTCTTGACCGCCGGCATCGCTTCGTTTTTTCCGGAACATTCGACACGCCGTGGTGGATAGGGAAGTTGCGTCTCTCGCCGATCCTGCGTTTGGCGTCGGGCTCGCCCTTCAATATCTCGCTCGGAGGCAGTGACCGCAACCTGGATGACGTTGGCACCGACCGGCCTCTCTTCAACGGCGACCTCTCACTGCTTCGTTTTAGAAGTCCTGGCGAGCCTCTGAATCCGGCACTCCTGACCGCCTTCCAGGCGCCTTTGGTCGGGCGCACGGGCAATCTGCCGCGCAACGCCGGGCAGGGACCCGGACTGTTTAAGCTCGACCTCAGCATCACGCGCGAGTTTCGGATCGGTGAAGGAATGCGACTGCGCCCCGTCGTCGAGATAGATAACCTGCTCAACACGACCGTTTTTAGCTTCGGCTCGGAGTTTATCAACTTCGACGCCTTGAGCCCGACCGCGTCGCCGGCCGCGCGCCAGGATTTTATTAATAACTTTCTCGTCCCGACCAGAACGCTGCGCCCGCGCACTATACGCATCGGCGTGCGCTTCGATTTTTAAGGGCAATATCTTTGAAGGTAAAAGAAAGCGAGCGGAAGATTAACTTCCGCTCGCTTTCTCACTTACACTTACTTTTTTACTTAGTGCGGGCGTGTTGCAGGCGGGAGCGCACCTTTGCTTTTGACTGCTTAGGCTCTCCGGCGACCTTTGCCGGTTCAACGCGCCGGGCATTCTGCCTATGCACCGGCGATGTTTGATGACACCTGGCGCGCAAGCGTCTGATACGTCTTTGCATCCAGTTAATCATGCGATCTCAATGTCCTCTTTCGGTGTGCGCCGGAAAGGTATCCAGAAAAGCTTCAACGACACGCGGGTCAAACTGTTTCCGGCTATGCTTGAGAAGCTCCGCCGCCGCTTCCGTGTGTGAGAGCGGCGCACGATACGGGCGACGCGCGACCATCGCGTCATAGGTGTCTGCGACCTGCACGATACGCGCCATCAACGGAATGTCCTCGCCGCCGAGCTTGTGCGGATAGCCCTTGCCATCCCAGCGCTCATGATGATGCTGTGTGCGTATGCGCAACTCCGCCGGAAGATTGAAATATGAAGCGAGCAGTGCGCCAAAGCTCGGATGCAGATGCAGTATGAAAAATTCTGTGCGCGTCGGTTTGCGCGGGCGATTGAGCACAACTTCAGGTACGAGTATTTTACCGACATCATGCAATACTGCCGTGTAGCACAGCTTTTTTAAACGCGTTTCATCGAAACCGAACGCGCCGCCGACCGTGCGGGAAAGTCTCGAAACGCGCACGCTGTGGTAAAAGGTATCGGGACGAGCCCGCTTGAAACGCTTGATTAACGCTTCCGTTCCATCTGCTCCGCAGAGACGGCCTAGCGTTTTTAAATTGACGAGAGCGCGTTGCAGGTAGCTGGCCCAGCTTCCGTTGACCAGCCGGACGGTTGCCGCACCTGTCGCCTCCAAAGTTATTTGGTTGTACATGCTTTAGACTCCTCCGGTCGAAAACCAGTCGAAAAACCATTGTTGTCGGGGCACTGCTCTGGCCGAGAAATCCTCACGCAGGCGAGATAAAAACAACCTTTGTGAAGCGCACACGTTGTCCCTTGGCATCTCGTGTGCCATATCTCACGCGCGGGACAAACGGGCAGCGCAGATACGGGAAAATTTTGAAGTCCAGGAATCGCCAATTATCGTAAGATTTACAAGGGCAATTAAATCAAAGTTTGTGAAGAGAAGTTAAGGAATGGCTTTAAGCTTAGCTCAGAGTGCAGATTTGCCGCATCTCTGATGCAAAAAAACTTTGTGACTGATGCAAGTTTATGATTTATACGATATGGTATTTGCGCGCCGCGCAAACCGCACACGTGCGCGCAAGCGAGCGACACGCTTGTTTATGCTAAACTCTCGTTTGGCCTAAGGCCCCTTAAGGCTACTTGAAACAACCTCCGGATCGGATTCATGAACGACGCTTATAGAAATCAGGAACAAGACAGCGAGATTGAAACGGCGCTGCTTGATGCTGAGCTGTTCATCAAATACAAAGCGCCGGAACGAGCCATCGCCAGGCTGCGGAGCGCCCTGGAGGTAAGGCCGCGCTCGCTGAAACTGCGCGAGGGGCTGCGCGAGATCGCGGCGGTCAAGCATCCTGAAGAAGCCGCACGCCAGTGTCTGGCGCTGGCGAGCCTTTATATCGAACGTGAAGATTTCAATCTGGCGCAGGATCGTCTGCTTGAAGCCAAACATCTGGACCCGCGCATCTCCATCGCCGCCGGTTTGGAAGCAATCCGGCGCGCGCGTCGTCCCGGTCTCCAGGCGGTCGAAGCGCCAGCGCCCGCACACCCCGGCGTAACGCTTGCCGGAGACCTTTCCGCCATCAGTATCTTCGACATTGTGCAGGTCATAGAAAATTCACGCCTGACGGGCGCGCTTTCTATTACATGGGATGTTTATGTGGGACGTGTGCTCTTTAACGAGGGACGCATCGTCGGCGCAGACACCGGCAAGTCTGAGGGCACGGAAGCCTTTCGGCGCATCGTCGAGGTGGCGAGCGGCGGCTTCGAGTTTGAAAAATCCGCACAGCAATTTCCCGTTACTATCAATACGACCAGCAATACCAACCTGATGCTGGATTCATTGCGGGAAATAGACGAAGAGAACAAATAGAGAGGGCGAAAAAGAAAAGATCAGTATCTTCTGTGGTAGCCCCTTTCAGGGGCTTTCAATTACTTTTTCAAATCGCTTCTTACTCCCGCCGACTTCTCCACCAGAGCTTCACTTTTAATCGACAAGGACGCGCGCGTGCAAAGCTTCGGCGCGCTCGAATGCGGCGAGAAGGCGCAGGTATTGCGCGTAGTTATGGCTGCGCGCGCCTATTCGCTCGCGCTCTCGCGTCGAGATGTCGTTGCGCAGCATAAAATCCAGGAAATCGTAGTAATCGGCGGTCGCAGTAAAAGGAAACTCGCAGGTATAGGTGGTCTCGGCGGCTGTCTCCGATTTGAAACCTGCGAGCATATCGAATAGATGGTCTGTCGTCAGATGCGCGGCTTCACGCGTGAACTGAATGGGCAGGCGCAACTCGAAAAACCTGAGCCCCTGCGCTGTCGTAACGCGCCGCAACTCCTTTGTCCCTTCGCCATCGAAGGGCGACTCTGCATCCACGAGGATGCGCAGGAGACGCGGTTGGTCTTCTGTGTCAAGCGTGTCGAGCGCGAGTTGCACGCGGTCGGCCATAAATTTCTCGAACTGTGCTTCGATAGGGTAACTGATGCGGCCCAGGCAACCGACAGCTTCGCCTTCGCTCGCTCCCTCGCTCGGCAGGCGCGCCGGACAGCTATGGCAGATGGTCGTCTCTATCTGCAACTGCTCTATCTCCGAGCGGGCGTCTTCGATAAAGCGCACCTTGTCGGGCGTCGGCGCGACGCTGTCTCCGGTCGTCAGGCGCGTGTGTATATTGCTCAGGCGTCCCCACGCGCGTAGGTGCTCCTCTGTGTAGCGCGCGCGCAAGGTACATGGATATTCAACGGCAAATTCTAAAGACAATTGACTTCCCTTAACTCCCGATTTAAACCCCTCGCGGGTGCAGAATCTTTCTCTTTAAATCACTAACACACGAACATGAGACAGGGCAAGCCGTCGCTCAAATGCGTACAACAAACGAGCCGCCGCTCGGCATCATAACTTGTGTCGTTACCTCGCGATTATGATTGACCCTGTGCGCCGTCGGTGAAAAAATAGGCTGGTCTTGAAGCGCGCATTCAGTATTCTCCGGCAAAGAGGAGCTTTTACGTTATGACCCCCGAATATCCCCCCGGCCCAAAACGCAGATTTCTGGGAACAGGTTACATAGCCTTTCGTCGCGACCCCATTGCCTTTATACAGAACATGGCGCGCGAGCATGGCGACATCTCATATTTCAGGATGGGCCCACAGGATGTTTACTTTCTCAATCATCCCGACTATATCAGGGATGTACTGGTTACACACCAGCAGAATTTTACTAAAGGGCGGGCGCTGCAAAGATCAAAGCGCTTGCTGGGCGAAGGATTGCTGACCAGCGAGGGCGAGTTTCATCGCCGCCAGCGCCGCCTCGCCCAACCTGCCTTTCATCGTCAGCGCATAGCCTCTTACGGCGCGGTGATGACAGAGTATGCGACGCGCATGAGTGACAATTGGCGCGACGGAGAAACCTTAGACATCTCGCGCGAAATGATGCGGCTGACTTTGGGAATCGTCGGCGAGACGCTTTTCGATACGGATGTCGAAGCCGAGGCGGACGAGATCGGAGAAGCACTGACTTCAATCGTCAAGCTCTTCAACACGATGATGATGCCTTTCTCAGAGCTTCTCGAAAAACTCCCGCTCCCGCAGAATCGCCGCTTTGTGCGCGCGAAAGAAAGACTCGATGCGACCATCTACCGGATGATAGAGGAGAGACGGCGAAACGGAGAGAATCAGGGCGACCTGCTTTCGATGCTGCTGCATGCGCGTGACGAGGAGGGCGACGGCGCGGGTATGACCGATAAGCAGATACGAGACGAGGCGCTGACGATCTTTCTCGCAGGCCACGAGACGACCGCGAATGCGATGACGTGGACGTGGTATCTGCTCTCCGAGAACCCGGATGTGGAAGCACGGCTTCACGCCGAGATCGACACGGTGCTCGCTGCGGAGCGGCCTCCCACATTCGAGGACGTGGCGCAGTTGCCTTACACGGAAATGGTGCTCGCAGAATCCATGCGCCTGTATCCTCCGGCGTGGGCCATTGGCCGTCTCTCGATCAACGAGCACGAGATCGCCGGTTACACCATGCCCCCGCGCTCGCTTGTTCTCGTCAGCCCATATGTCATCCAACACGACGCGCGTTACTTCCCGGACCCTGAGCGCTTCGATCCTGAGCGCTGGACGACGGAGGCGCGTGAAGCGAGGCCGCAGTTCTCTTATTTCCCATTCGGCGGTGGTGCGCGCCGTTGCATTGGCGAGGGCTTCGCCTGGATGGAAGGCATCCTACTGATCGCCACGTTGGCGCGAGCGTGGCGTCTGCGCCACGTCCCGGATCACCCGGTGGCGCTTCAACCCGCCATCACCCTGCGTCCCAAACACGGCATGCTGATGACACTGGAGAAAAGAAGCAAACAGGCAGAGATAACCGATGAGCAGAAAAGCTATCCTCACGCGCAAGTCGTTGCCGGTTAGGACGGCCTGCTTGCTCGCCCGCTCGACATGCTGTTAATCTTAAACTCTTTTTATAGCGCACGGGGAACGCCTATAAGCGGCGCGTCCGGGCGCGCTCTCGGCTTCATCAATGAAAGGTTAATAACATGGCGATCAGTCAAGACTTACTGGAAATTCTGGCGTGCCCGGCATGCAAGGCGAAGGTTGAATTGAAGGGGGATGAGAGCGGCCTGAGGTGTGTGGAGTGTCATCGCGTCTATCCGATACGCGATGATATTCCGGTGATGCTGATTGACGAAGCGACGATTGAGGATGAAGAGCCTGCGCGAAAATCTTGAGCCCGGAGCGCGCCCTCTCATCTCTTTATCGAAGGAGGAGCCGCGAGCAGAAGAATTCGAGCCGCTGCCGCTAGGGCCTGCGCGCTGGGACTGGAAGGCTGTAAATCGTGTGCTCGTCGTGCGGCTGCGCTCGATTGGCGATACGGTACTGGCGACGCCTTCGCTTTACGCATTACGCCGATTTCTGCCGCACGCCCGCATAGACATCCTGCTTGAAGATTGGGTCGCTCCCGTGCTCGACGGCTTTACGGATACCGACAACATCATCACTATTGAGCGCGGCAGCGCAGTCGCTCGCGCACGCACGGCGCGCGAGTTGAGAGCCACGCGCTACGACGTGGTGTTCAATCTTCATGGCGGGACGACGGCGACGCTTCTGACCAGAGCGACGGGGGCGAAGCATCGCGTCGGCTATATGGATTACCAGTATGGCCGCCTGCATAATCACGCCGCGCCCTCGCCCATAGAGTTGTGGGGAAGAGCGAGCGTGCATTCTGTCGAACAGCAGTTGGCGCTTCCAGGCTGGGTGGGCGTTCCCGTCAGCGATAAACCACGGACGCGTCTCGCTGTCACACAAAAGGCCGCCGCCAGTATCGAAGCCAAACTTCGCGCCGCAGGCGTTGACGAAGCTATGCCCTTCGCGCTCATTCATCCGGCTGCCGCCTTCGAGACAAAGCGTTGGGACGTGCGCAACTTCGCGCGTGTGGCCGAATATCTTCGCGAGCGCCATATCAACTGTGTGGCCGTCGCTGCGCCGCCGGAGGCGGAATTGGTCAGAGACCTCTTGCGAGAATCAACCGCTCCCGTATCTGCGCTCCTTGATCTCTCGTTACCGGAGGTGACGGCGCTCGCCGCGCGCGCAAGGCTCTTCGTCGGCAATGATAGCGGCATCGCGCACATCGCGGCAGCCGTCCATGCTCCGTCGGTCGTCATCTTCGGGTCTTCCAATATCAATCACTGGCGACCCTGGGCTAACACTACCTCTGCGCCCGCCGAAGTTGTGCGCGAAGAGTTGCCATGCCAGCCATGCCCCGGCTATACCTGCGGCGAGTTCGACCAACCCGAATGCATCCGCCGCGTCGCGGTCGAACGTGTGATCGCAGCCATTGAACGAATACTCGAAAAAAGTAATCAGCAATCAGTAATCAGTATTCAACCTTTTCCTGCTGACCAGTCGGCCTTATAAATCTGGATGCGCAACTCTGCTGGCAGTCACTGACTACTGATTGCTGATTACTGAAAACTTGTTTACATGAATCAACTGAGTCAAGACCGTGCCGGTGAGATCATCGAGGGGATGCGCGCTTGTTCCGTCGTGGTGCTCGGCGATCTGATGCTGGACGAGTTTATATGGGGTGAAGTAACACGCATCTCGCCCGAAGCGCCCGTTCCTGTGGTGGATGTTCGCCGCGAGTCTGTGCATCTGGGCGGGGCAGCGAATGTGCTGGCAAATATCGTCGCGCTCGGCGCGCGCGCGCGCATCGTCGGGGTGGTCGGAGATGACGGGGCAGGCCAGCGCCTGCGCTCGGCGCTGCATGAGGCCAGCCCCGTGCAGACGGATGAGATGATTGTTATAGATCAAAGTCGCCCCTCTACGGTCAAGACGCGTATTATCGCGCACAATCAAACCGTCGTCCGTGCTGATCGTGAGGGACGCAAGCCCGTTGACGCTCAAACGGAAGATCGCATCATCGGCGTCTTGCAGCGCGAGATCAAAGAAGCGAGCGCTTTCGTCGTCTCGGATTATGATAAGGGAGCGGTGACACCGCGCATTCTGAATGAAATCCTGCCGCTCGCCTACGGGCGCGGTATTCCCGTGCTGATTGATCCGAAGATTCGCAACTTCGACGCCTACAGACCGGCGACGCTGATCACACCGAACCACGTCGAAGCTTTACGCTTGACCGGCATGGAAGAGGATACGGATCAAGGCTTAAAGCGCGCCGCCGAGTTGATACGCGGGCGCACGGGTTGCGACTGCGTTCTGATCACGCGCGGCGAGCGCGGCATGATGCTTCTTGAAGGCGAGCGTGCGCCTGTTTATGTCGCTACCGCCGCGCGCGAGGTTTATGATGTGACGGGCGCGGGCGATACTGTAATTGCGACCCTTGCCGCATCGCTCGCGGCGGGAGCGACAATGCTCGAAGCGGCCATCCTGGCAAATCACGCCGCCGGTATCGTCGTCGGTAAAGTCGGCACGTCCACAGCCTCAGCCTCTGAACTGGCGGAGGCAATCCAGCAGGGCCAGTAAGACGATTGGCCCAATCTTCTTTGTGAGACTCTTTTGATGATGAAGACGAGTTAACCCCCAACTCGCCCTCGCGCATGTTCTTCTCGTCGTCTCTCTGCTGTCGGCTTCGTGCCGCACAGAAATTAGACGAGAAGTCCTTGGGATCAAAATCGCGCGCAACTTAACGCATATCGCGGTCGGTCAAACGGCGCAGCTCAAAGCCTTTCAGGAATACCGTCTGCGCGCAGGCGAGAGCGTTGCGGCGAGCGCCGAGCCCGTGCGTAATATTCAGCGTGAGGCAATAGCAGTGCGTTGGAGCGTCTCCGATCCATCGGTCGTCTCGGTCGGCGAGGATGGAACGCTCTCGGCTCTCAAGCCCGGTCGTGTAACGATCAGCGGCATCCGGGAAGATCAGACGGCTTCGACCACAGTTAATGTCCTGAGTGATCTGCAACCCGCTCGCTTGCCCCAGATCAACGTGAGCCGGAGCGTCTGTCAACCGCAGGTGTTTGACGTGAGCCTGGACGGTCACGGAAATCTCAATTTTTATTTGAGCTTCGACGGCACGGGCTGTAGCGATGTGAGGATTGCGGTAAAAGCGCCGGAGCGGCCACTCCCGTGGGAGTTTGCTTTTAATGGCGGGACGGTTGAACTCAGTAGTGCGCGTGGGCCGGTCGTAAGCGGTGCGGTGCGACTTGAGGGTAAAGGGGAGGCATCGTTTACGGTCTGATCGGACGGCGCGGGCGCATATCCTGTGTCGCTTGCCGGTAAGACGGTGCTGCTCGTCGGCGATTCGATGGCAGAGGGGCTAGTGCCTTCACTGCAAAAAAAGGTCGAAGCGGCGGGCGGGCGCTTTTTTGGAGAGCCCTGGCAAAGCTCTACGATCATCGGATGGGAGGGCACGGGCAGGCTCCGGCAGATGATCGAGCGTTATCAACCGGATATCGTTTTTATCTCGCTCGGCTCGAACGAGTTGGAGGCGCGGCGGCCGGAGGGGCGCGTGCCGCTTATCAAACAGATGCTCTCGGAGATCGGCGCGCGGCCAGCCTTCTGGATTGGCCCACCGAGCTGGAAACAGGACAGAGGTCTGCTCGGCGTCATCGCAGAGAATTTTCAGCCCGGCCATTTTTTCAGTTCCAGCAATCTACAGTTGCCGCGCCAAACCGACGGCAAGCATCCAACGCTCGAAGGGTTCGAGCAGTGGACAGAGCTTATCTGGAACTGGTACGCACGAATGATTTGAGACACAAAGGAGCGAGCCCGGCAGGAAGTAATGGATCAATTTGGAATTGAGTTTAAAGAAGATTGAGAACTCACCACAGAGACACAAAGGACACGGAGAAAGCACGGAGGCTTGAATGCTATTCAACTCTCTGTGTAACCTCTTTGCTCTCTGTGTCCCTTTGGTGAACTACCGCTCTCCACACACTCAATCCGACCCACTACCCGGCAGGAGAATTTATTATACGCGTCAAGGATTTCGCTCTGGTATTCTATGAATATGCTTACGAATAAGGGTTGTGCTTCGCGTTTGATAATTTTTCTGCTGTTGGTTTCGCTCGGCGGCGGGGTTGTCCCAACACCGGCACAGCAACAGCGCGAGCGAAGAGTTAGCCCAGCCCAGCCCGCCCCCACCACAACAAATAGTCAAACTGTTCCCGAAACCGGTGCAGCGAACGCGGGAGCGCCTAAGGTTCTCGAAGAGTTGCGCGCGTCGTTACGCGAGGTGCTGCGAAGACCGGAGCTTGCGCCCGCGCAGTTGGCCGTCAAGGTGACTTCGCTCGATACGGGACGCACTCTGTTTGAAGAGAACGCGGGCAAGCTGCTCCTGCCCGCCTCGAACATGAAGCTTTACACGGTGGCCGCCGCGCTCGACCGTCTCTCGCCCGATTTTCGTTTCAAGACCTCTGTCTATGCCGCCCGTCCGCCCGATACTGCGGGCACTGTGCGCGGCGATCTGGTCATCTACGGGCGCGGCGACCCGACCTTTGCCGCGAGCCTCAATGGCGGCGATTACACAAAAGCGATTGACACGCTGGCCGAGCGCATCGCCGCCACAGGGCTCAAGCGCGTCGAGGGCGATCTCGTCGGTGACGAAAGTTATTTCACCGGCGCGCCCTATGGATTCGGCTGGGAATGGGATGATCTGACCTGGCATCATGGCGCGGAGGTGAGCGCCCTGACTGTTAACGACAACGCGCTTGATCTCATCGTCAAACCGGGCGCTGGCATCGGCGCAGCCTGCACGATCACGACCGGCCCGCCGACGCCTCTTATTACAATCACCAATCGCACGACGACGACCGCGCGCGGCACGCGAAGAGAGTTAATCGTCTATCGAAGCCTCGGCCAGAACGTAATCGAGGTGAGCGGAAGCCTGCCGCTTGACGATCCGGGCTGGTCGGCAGCAGTGGCCGTCTCTAATCCGGCGCTTCTATTCACCTACATGCTGCGCGCGTCGCTCGCCGAGCGGGGTGTCAATATCACGGGCCGCTCAAGAGCTGTGGATGCTCGTAGTGCCCGCACCGGCACGATGCCCGCAATTTCTTCCATGGTGGAGATCGCGAACGTAGAGTCGCAGCCGCTCGGCCTGATCGCCGGGCATGCGCTTAAGCCCAGCCAGAACCTTTACACCGAATTGATCCTGCGCGCGTTAGGCCGTGCGACCTCGACCGACGCGAAGCGGACAAGCGAAGAGGCAGGTATCGAAACCATCAAAGCTTTTCTTAAAAAGGCGGGGATCAATGGGGGCGATGCGGTCTTCACGGATGGCTCAGGACTTTCGCGGCGCGATCTGGTAACGGCCAATGCCACTCTTCAACTGCTTACCTTTATGAGCCGTCATCGCTACAGTGCGGCCTTTCGCGAAGCTCTTCCGGTCGCGGGCGTTGATGGGACGCTCAAGAATCGTATGAAGGGAACACTGGCGGCGGGCAACATGCGCGCCAAGACGGGCACGCTCACCTCCGTCTCCTCGCTCTCCGGTTATGTGACGAGCGCGGCGGGCGAGCGGCTGGTCTTTTCCATCATGCTCAATAACTATCCCGAAAGCTCCATTATGAGCCGCAATCACGTAGACAGTATCGCGGTGCTGATCGCGTCATATAAAGGCAAGGACAACTAATTCTCCCGCAATCTTGATGGTCAAAAGCCGTACCTCTCCACCTGCTCGGATTTAGTCAGTCCTCAAGTGGCAAACCTCTTTAACTTTTGGCTGCTCTGTAATAGAGTCTTGCGTAATTTGCTGTCGCACTATGGCTCGCTTGGGATATGACTTCTACTGCTAACTCTCGCCTCGGCCCCTACGAAATCCTCGCGCCCCTCGGGGCAGGGGGGATGGGTGAAGTCTACCGCGCCAAAGACACGCGACTTGGGCGCGAGGTAGCCATCAAAGTCTTACCGGCTTCGTTCGCCAGCAACCCTGACCGCCTTCGCCGCTTCGAGCAGGAGGCGCGCGCCACCTCCGCTCTAAATCACCCGAACATTCTGATCGTCTATGACATCGGCACACAGGATGGAGTGCCCTACATCGTCGAAGAGTTGCTCGAAGGCGAGGAGTTGCGCGCACAGTTGAGCGATGGCCCGCTGCCCGTTCGCCGTTGCTCTGATTACGCGCAACAAATAGCGCAAGGGTTAGCCGCCGCGCACGGGAAAGGCGTCGTGCATCGTGATTTGAAGCCGGAGAACCTGTTCGTCACCACGGACGGGCGAGTGAAGATTCTCGATTTCGGGCTGGCGAAGCTAAAGCCAGCGAAGCTCGGCCTGGGAGTGGATAGCGAGGCACCGACACAGAAGCCGCTGACCGATCCGGGCACCGTCATGGGCACTGTCGGTTACATGTCGCCCGAACAGGTACGCGGGCAGGAGGCAGACCACTGTTCCGACATCTTCTCGTTCGGCGTGATTCTCTACGAGATGCTCTCGGGGCGGCGTGCGTTCCAGCGCGAGACGATGGCCGAGACGATGACGGCGATCCTCAAGGAGGAGCCGCTGGAGTTGAGCGAGACGAACGCGAAGGTCAGCCCCGCGCTGGAAAAGATCGTGCGGCGGTGCATGGAGAAGAAGCCGGAGCGACGCTTTCACTCGGCGCACGATCTCGCTTTCGCACTCGAAACCCTGTCGGCTCCTTCCGGCACTAATCAGATACAGACATTGGAAGCATTGCCGGTAGTCGCGGAAAAAGCCGGAGCGTCTCTTTTCAAACGCGAACGATTGATATGGATGGCGGCAAGCCTGCTGCTGGCAATGGCAGCATTGGTTGCGACAGTACTGTACGTGCGCCAACCGTCGCCAGTGTCACAGGCCGTGCGTCTCTCGGTCAACCTGCCCACAGGGATAAACACATTTACAAATTCTGCTCCCGTGCTGGGTTTAGGTACAAACGTAGTTACAAACTCTGCTCCCGTGCTGGCTTTATCGCCTGATGGCCGCCGCCTTGTCTTCAGCGCATCAGATGCCGCAGGAAAGAGCCAGCTCTGGCTGCGTCCGCTCGACTCCTTCTCGACCCAGCCGCTGTCAGGCACGGACGGCGCTGCTCATCCCTTCTGGTCACCGGACGGCAGGCACATCGCCTTCTTTGCCGACAACAAGCTGAAAAAACTGGACATCGGATCCGGAGTGATCGAAACCATCTGCGAGGCAGGGCCGGGACAAGGCGGCGACTGGAACGGGGATAGCGTCCTTCTCTTTAGCCAGGGAACGGGGACGGGGCTTTCGCGGGTTAATGCGGCGGGAGGCAAGCCGGAATCCGTCACCGAGTTGGATGCGGCACACGAAGAAACAAACCACAACTTCCCCTCTTTCCTGCCCGACGGTAAGCATTACCTGTTTCATATCAGAGGAGGAGATAATCCGGGCATATATGTCGGCTCACTTGACGCCAGAGACCGCAAGCTGCTGATTCCTCTGACTAAGGACGGCGCTAATGCCACCCGCGCTGTCTGGTCGCCACAGGGGTATATTCTGTACGCGCTCAACCGCAGAACGCTGCTGGCGCGCCCCTTTGATCCCGACCGGCTGGAACTGCAAGGCGAGCCCTTCCGCGTCGCCGAAAATGTGATTGTCAGCGAGGCGGGTAACGCCAGATTTACAGCCTCCGCGAATGGCGTCCTCGCCTTCATTCAGGGCGGAGCCGCAGATACCATTCAACTGACCTGGCGTGACCGCAATGGCAAGCAGCTAGGCGTGATTGGCCCTGCTGCTCCCTGGACGAGCTTCAGTTTGTCGCCGGATGAACGATTGGCGGCGCTCAGCCGGGATGAGCCGAGCAGACAAAATTCGCTCTGGCTGCTCGATCTATTGCAGGGTGCAACGACACGCTTTATTACCGACGGTCAAAACCTTGAGCCTGTCTGGTCACCGGATGGCAAACAACTGGCTTTTGCCTCTGCGCGCAACTCACCGCCAAGGCTTTTCCTGAAGCCGCTGGCCGGGAATGTACAGGAGGAGCAACTGCTGGAATCGCGTTTCCAAAGTTCTCCGGCATCGTGGTCGCCTGATGGGAAATTTTTGATCTACTCGATGTTCTCTCCACTAACACGAAGTGACATCTGGCTGTTGCCCCTGTCCGGGGAGCGCAAACCGCAGCCCTTATTCCAGACGAAATCCAATGAACGGTTTGGCAGAGTATCGCCTGACGGGAACTGGCTCGCTTATCAGTCCGATGAGTCTGGGTCCAATGAAATCTACGTGACGCAGTTCCCGCAACCCGCGCAGTCGTGGCGGATTTCGACGAGCAGCGGCGTGAATCCCCACTGGCGCGGCGACGGCAAGGAGTTATTCTTCGTCTCAGGCAATAAACTAATGGCGGTTAGCATCGGCGGCGTTAGTGTCGGGGCTGAATTCCAAGGCGGCCCGCCGCAGCCTCTCTTCGAGATAGATGGAATCCACTACTCGCCGGGCAGGGACGGCCAGCGCTTCCTGACCGGCGTAGTGACGGAGAAAGCGCTAGCGCCGCCGATCCACCTGGTGCTGAACTGGACGGCGGACTTGAAGCGGTAAACTCTTTATGCATCCAGACCATTATGCTAATGCCTTACGTGTAGTCGCCACGTGGTTGTACTGCCAGGTATTTCATTTCTCAAACATCAAAAGTGCGGAAGAACCTGACGAGTGCCAAGCTATAAGATAAAAGCTTATTCGTCACTCGTCACTCATGTAGCGATGCAATTTATAAAGTTTCAGGGCTTCGGCAACGACTATATCGTCTTCGAGGCGGATCATCTGGCCGGAGTCTCAGACTTGAACGAGCTTGCGCGCGCAGTCTGCGACCGCCATTACGGTGCGGGGGCCGACGGCATCGTTGTCCTCAGCCGGGCCGAACGGGAGAGCGCCGATTTCATCGCGCGTATTTTCAACGTGGATGGCAGCGAGGCTGCTCTATCAGGCAACGGCACTCGTTGCGCCGCCGCATATCTGCATTACAGTGGCCTCTGGTCTGAAACGGAACTGCGCCTCTCGACGCTCGCGGGCGTCAAGCTTTACCGTTTGCGCGAAACTCTAAGTCACGGTCATTACTGGTTCGAATCAGAACTGGGCCAACCGCGTTTCTCAAGCGCAGCGATCCCTTTTCTGGGAGGCGAGACTTTGGAGCGCGTCATCGCTTACCCGCTCGACGTTGACGCTGAGACGTGGCGGATAACGGCGCTCAGTATGGGCAATCCGCACTGCTGTATCTTCGTTGATGATTTCGACGCGTTGGACTGGCGGAGTATTGGACGAGCCATCGAGACGCACCGCCAGTTTCCAGAAAAAACTAACGTCACGTTTATCCGTGTGCTTGATCGCGCTGCAATAGAGCTGCGTATTTGGGAGCGTGGTGTCGGCGAGACATTCTCATCAGGAACATGCTCGTGCGCTGCCGTTGTGGCGTCAATTATAAATGGTCTGACAGAGCGGCGCGTTCGTGTAGGGACGCCGGGCGGGCGTATTAATATTGAGTGGCGAGAGGACGGCGAAGTCGTGCTGACAGGACGCGCCGACGTTGTCTATAGCGGCCAGTGGCTAAAACAAGGATGAAGGCTGCAAAGATGAAAGAC
>JBKKAL010000074.1:0-15236 GCA_046714695.1 Pyrinomonadaceae bacterium | reverse complement strand
ACTTTGCCAAGATCGAAACCGATGAAGTCCATAGCTGATGCTCCTTTTCATCGCGGTCAGTGCCGCAGTAGTTTCGGAGTAGTATGCCACCGGCGAAGGTAGCTCTCAGCCGCTTCATTCAATCTTTGTGGTGGAATTTCACTACGTCACAAAATAATCATTGAGTTCTGATGTGAATAGCAGTAAAAGTCGCCTGTAGTGGGTGTTAGATGGAATGGTGCAGTCTAATTAGCGTTCGGCAGCTATCTCTAGAGTTTAGTTAGAGGGTATGGATAATCAAACCAAAGCAAATAATCGCGAAGTTTCGTTCGTCGCTGAGTCTAATGTTCAGTTGGCCCATAACGAAATACTCACCTGTCATAATTATTGGTGCAATTACACAACCAACGAATCTCTTTCTCGTTGCCCGAAATGCAGGCGGCCTCTCCTAACTACTCAGACCTACAGACTGCTTGGATTGGCACTCGTGTTTATCGGAGGTTTAATTGCGATTACCGGAGCCTTATTGCTAATTTTTGCTGCGCCCAAATTAGTAGGCGGAATGGGAGTAAAGCTATTTGTCTGGAGTGTTTTCGGTTTTCTCTTAGCAGTTGGCTTGACGTTTATGACGGCGGGGTTTTGGCAGGTTTTATTTGGCACACGTAATCAATCATTAATGACTATAGTAATTGCATTACTAATCTCGATTATGCTAATCGCTGGAATTGGTCAAGCTGTTTTATAGTTTGCTTAATGTTAATTGGATTAGGGCTTCCTAACGCGCTGCCCAACAAGTCAATCGATCGGATTCGATTGAATGCTTCGTTTCATCATCATATTATTAGCTGGTTGAATAGCATTCGCTCGCCAGTTAATTCCGGCGTTGGGCCGCTTCGCATAAAAGGGCGCTGTTTGTAAGTAACGACATGGACTCTTACGAAGTCGAAGATGTCCACCCGGACATTCAGGTGGCGATGCGCTACGTATAGATTAAGATCGCCGCGCCTATGCGATAAAGCCGGCCAGGCAGAACAGTACACTCAGCCATGCCTCCCAAGTCCGTGGCCGATTCCCTATCTTTGAAGCCAGAAGGAGGGCACAAACTATGAGAGCCGTTTTCGTATTGATTTCAGTCCTGTTCGCGGCGGCCAGCGGCCACGCGCAGACGCCCACCGCGCCCGAAGGGCCGCCAGACTTCCAGATCGTCAAGTACAGTTGGTCCAAGCAGCGAATCGGCTGGGAGAAAGATCCCCTCAGTACCACAGGCGAGGATATGATTGACATGCGTAGACGCGTCAACACAGAGAGGCGTACACCGACTGCCTTAGGGGAACGGTTGGACCGCGACGATAAGGCCGCCAAGGAGCGCCCGACCAAACCACCTCGCTACGTCTTCAATTATAAACTCTCCGTCCAAAACTCCGGGCCGAAGGCGATCAAGGAGATTGACTGGGACTACATCTTTAAGGACGCCGCGACAGGAGAGGAACTGGGCCGACGCCAATTCACAAGCGTCGAAAAGATAGGCCCCGGCAAGCGCAAAGAACTCTCCGTCCTGGTCTCTTCACCCCCGACTCGGAAAATCAGCATCTACACGCTCGGCACAAAGGAACGCGACGGACTCGCCGAGCAGGTTATCGTCGCCCGCATCCTCTATGATGACGGCACCATTTGGCAGGCCCGTTGACGGGCGGGCGGCGAAGCTGAGCGAGATGCAGGCCGTTCCGGCCGCTTTCATGCGCGGCGACATCGAGGCCATCCCTGACGCGCTCGCCCTTGAGATCGAGCGGTTCCCGCACGAGCGCGGAGGTCGCAGTTTTCGTCAACTCGCCCGTCTGGTTTGAAAACTTTTCTCTGCGCAAGACCATAAGGGACGCGTTCAAGAGTTCTTTGTCGGAGTAAACCCAAAGATTGACAGGAGAAGAAATGATGAAGATGAGAAACATTTTGCAGGGAGGATTGATCTTCGCCGCTCTACTGAGTTTGAGTTTTATACTGGCGGACTCTCTGCATAAACGAGCTTACGCGCAGAACGGGAATATTGAGGCGGCAAATAATAACAACAGCAAGGTAACGAAGAAAAAGACATACATGGTCGTACAGCCGGACTTGACTATCGAGAGCGCTCACCCTGATACAAACGATAATCGTAAGATGCGCATCCAGATTATCAACAAAGGCAACGCGAACGCCAAAGCCTGCAACATGAAGATCTTTTACCACCGCAGCGGGAAAGTGATGGTGCGCAGTATAGCAGTCTCGCCTATCCCGGCGGGCGAAACCCTGTGGGTGCTCATGGACATAGGCGCGCCCGTCTCCGCCGCCTCGAAAGTTATTTTGCGCGTGGACTCCCCTAACCGCGTGCGCGAATCAAACGAAGCGAACAACTCTTACACCTACCAATGAAGCCGGTTATAGAAAGGATGAAAAGGCTGTGAAGCGTCAACTCATTTATCCCGTCTGTGCGCTGCTGCTGTTCTGTATTTCATCCGTCGCCCCATCACAGTCGGGCGTGCAGAAAGCCGGCTCCACGAAAGTCCGTAAAAATTCGGATCGCCCAGTGGCGAAAAACCCTCGCAGAATGGCGCTCCCGGATTTAGGCATCAAGTGGAACAATATGCAGTGCTACAACCACACCGCCTCAATGATGATAACGCGCAGCGGCAGCCCGATTCCCCGCTCTTTCGTCGCGCGTTTGTGGGTCTACCGTGGCACTACACAGCTTGAAGAGGTGAGGCAAACAGTCGCTCCATTTACTGGAAGCTCTAAAATCGCCAGCTTCCGGACGCAGACGGAACTGCACAACAAACCAAACGATATTACTTATTGCGTATTCACCGTGGACGCTGACAATCAGATAGAAGAAAAGTTCGAGAACAACAACGGTCGGATGCAAGGCCCCCCTCAAAATCAAAACGTGCCGAACGAATGAGGGAATCTGCACGCGTATCAACTATATTTACGCCCGAATTTGAGATTTATACACTTTATCCCTTCACCCTGCGGCCCTTATCCCCTGCTCTTCCAGGTAGGCGTTAAATCGAGCGCGGTCGGCTTCGTTTACTTCCGTAATGCGCACGCCGATGAGATAACCCGTCTCAGCTTTGTCATCGTCGAGCTTTTCGTAGCGAACAGGAATGACATGTAGGGATAGCGGCCCCGTCGGGTGCGCGAGCGTGACAAGCAGGCGGCGGCCTTCACCCGTCAAATAGTATTCTCCGGCGCGTATGGTGGGCACGATGAGCGCCATTCCCGTCTCGCTAAGGTCAAGCGTATAGCCTTCGACCTGCGGTAGTCGTCGGGGGATGGCGCTCTCCGCAGCCATTTTTACATCGAGCAGCGAGACGCTGACCCTAAGTCGCGCTTGATAACGCCTGGCGTGGCGACGGTCGCCCATAGCGCCTCTGAGGCGCGTAATAATAGAGCGCAGCAGTTCCGGCATTTCACCTCAATCCTGGAGGGAAAACCACTTCAACTCAAGAGAGGAATAAAGGGGGCAAGCGAGAGAGTAAAAAAAATATCGTGATCGTTTGACGCGCGAGGGACAACTATCTTTCGCTTGGCGCGAGAAGCTCTACATTCTGGCGCTCGCCCGCGCGCAATGTGACGCTCAGCGCGCGCTCCGCCAGTCGCCTTAAAGCCTCTTCGTCCGACGGCGGACGGCCCGTCCAGATAACGGCGCGGTATTCTCCCGGCGCTGCGCCGATCCTAAAGTGGCCTTCCCCATTCGTGACCGCGATAAGGCGCCCACGGCTCAGGCGCTGCCTGTTCTGATCCGCCGGAGTGAGCAACACGGTCGCGCCGCCGAGCGGTTTGCCATCCATTGAAACCACGCGCCCCGCGAGCATGGCGACATCAGATGATAGCACGATGCGTACGTCTGTGATCTCCGCTCCATCGCCGATCATCAGAGGCTCGCGCATCAAGTCCACACCATTAGCCGTGATTGCCTTGATGTAAAAACGACCGGGCGGAGAGATCAGCACGTCCAGCGAGAGCGGGCCTTCGGGAATACCGCTCATCGTGAATGTTTTATCGGGATTGACGCGGGCGAGTGCGTTGGGGCGTCTCTCTTCCGGCCTCATCTCCGAGGCGATCATGATCCTTGGCGGAAGCTGGCCGTCTCCTTCCACGATGATATGACCGGAGACGCGACCGCCCTCGGATACTTCAATCGCCAGATTCGTGACATCCGCTCCACTGATCGTCACCTCCTGATGCTTCTCTATCAAGCCCTGCGGCGCTGCACGTGGAAATCGCTCCTCTATCTGCGGCATGTCGCGCATGCGCGGCGGAAGCCCCATACGTTGAGGCCCCTGAGCCATAGAGATTCCACGTGGAGGCCCGGGCGATGTCGTTCCCCCGAAGCTAATCAGGTAATCGCCGTCCATCACGTTTTTAAAGGTGAAGCGACCCTGCGCATCCGTCCAGATAAAGCGATCATCCGAGCCCGTGGAGAAGGGCAGGTCGAGATCGTCTTTGTTTCTCAGACGCACGTGAATGTTTGCGAGCGGCCGGCTGCCCGCGCGCGAGACGAGAGAACCGCTGATCGTGTGATTGCTGCGTTTGACGAGTGTAATGTCAACGTCGCTCGTCTGCTGGTCAACGACGACGCTGATGGGTGTAGCAGTGCGCGCGTTTGTGGCCGAAGGGTAATAGGTAAGGATTACCAGACCGTGGGTTATTATTTTGCCCTGCTTGTCTATAATGTTCGGCTCTTGCAATCTGGCGCTCACGATATAATCGCCCGGCGGCACGCCGCTGATCTGATAAAAACCGCGCTTGTTCGTCTGGACGGAGAGCCTGGTTGGCCCTATCATGCGCCCCCCGATCTCTTTCCTGTTCAGAAAAGTGACCTGCGCATTGACCGCCGGTTTTCCATCCTCATACAAGATGCGCCCTGAAATACGGCCACCCTTTTGCTGTTTGCTCCCCACCGAAACTTCGACCGTCGCATCGCTGGTTCCATCAACAGAGACCGTTGCAGCACTGCTGCCGTTGTTGTTCTCCCTGCGGGCCGCTTCAAAGGCCGCATCATCCGCTTGCGGATCGCCCGTGGGCAGCGGCACGCCGAACGTTGCCGCGCCTACCATCGCAGCATCCCTCGGAGTGGCGATGACGTAGTATTCTCCCGCCGCCAGATTGTCGAAACGAAACTCGCCGCGATCATTGGTGACGGTTGCACCGGCAGGGCCGCTACCGTTGCGCGCTGAGATACGAACGCGCGCCCCGCGCACGGGCTCTCCAGTCTCTTCATACACTACGCGCCCGCTCACGGTTGATTGACCGCGCATTGCGCTTTGAGGCGTGCTGCCACCGCCGCCCCCACCGCCGGGTCGTCCCTGCGGTGATCTTCCCGATTGCGCGCTTGCAAATGTTGCCAACAGTGCGCTGAGGGCTAGAGATAGTAAGATAAAGCCAGAAGCCCGGTATAAAAAGGCTCTGGTGTGAGAAGAGGATTTTGACGTTAGCGAGGTATTCATAAATCTTTCTTGATGCGCAGCCCCACAAGTACAGCCGCGTGTGAATTTAATATTTATTGTTTACCAGTTGATGAAAAAGGTTTGCCCCCCGTGTCCGCGCTTTTGATCCCCGTTTTATCCATGAAAAAAGAGAGGCGGCCCGTGCGCCCATAGCTGGCGGGCTCGGCTCCCGCCGTAAAACTTTTCCGGTCGGTGCTAAGCGTGATGTGAAAACGATAGCCTGTGGATTCGGTTGTTTCCACATCCTTTGGAATCAGTCCGGCAGCAATGAGCGCCCGCATATCGCCGTACTGACCGTTGTGCTGCTGGCTATAGACAAGCTGGCCGACGCTGATGCGCTGCAACATGTTCTGCGCTTCGCTATGATGCGTGTCTATCCGTGCCTTGAAGAAATACTTCTTGCCTTCCTTGTTGACGACATCCTGACTGGCTTTATCACCAAGCATCCAGATGCCCCCGACGCGCATCAGCGAAACCTGATCGGGAGGATCCGTCGGATTGGCATCCTTCATTCTGACGAAGACCGTCGCCGTCTCGCCGCTCACCTGCTCGCCGCTGACCGAGACATTGCCGGCGGCAACCGCCATCCTTTCAAAGTCAGGCCGCAAGTCCTCGAACTCCTCGTTACTCAGTCCCTCAATCGCCCCCTTGAGGGTTGATATCGCGAAGGCATCTCGAAAACGTTTTTCATTAAGCGCCTTGTAGAACTCGCGCACCGTCTCGGACGGAGTACGAGCCGTTGATTTTTGTGCTGGGACGCGAGCCGTCGTAGTAGCGCCTACGACACCGTAGGAGAGAAGCAGGAGCGTCAATGCGCAGATAAAAGTTGAAAGTTGGCCGAAGGCCAGGCGACGGGAATTGCGAGTATTCATCAACGATTTCTTCCTTCAATATGGGTGAACGTGCATGGGCGGCGCGACTGCAAAAAGCGAGGCCGCCGCGCCGCCGAATATATATAGAAGGTGGAAGAGCCGGAAACGTTGCCGTCGCTTCTTCCCTAAAGTCAGCGGAAGAAGCGACAGCAGCAGCAGCAGCGCAACGTTAGCAACAACTGTTACCTGTACTTCCGGCCATCAGCGTTGCGCGCGGCAAGCAACACCTCGCGTCCAACCAAATAGAGCAGAACCGCCAGGATAATAAACGGAATCAGCGACAGCAGATCGGCGGCCCCTCCGCTGCGCAGCGGATTACCCAGGGCCCACGTATCAATCCTCTTGTTGAAGTTGATAAGCGCCTGAGCGGGCACGCCCGCCAGAATAGCGATGACGATTGCCGCCAGCGCGCCGCCAGCAATGTAGCCTGAGGCCATCAACACACCCGGACTCTTATCGCCTTCGGCGACGAGTTCCTCTTCCGACATTTTGCGATGCGCCAGACGCCTGCGCATGTTCCTGTCAACCAGCCAGCGAATCGCGCCGCCGATAAAGATCGGGCTCGATGATGAAAGCGGCAGATAGACGCCGACCGCAAAGGCGAGCGACGGAATCCCCGACATCTCAAGCACGACGGCGATCATGACGCCTAAGAGCACGAGCCCCCACGGAAGCTGCCTGTTCAGGATGCCCTTGATGATGTAAGACATCAGCGTCGCCTTCGGCGCATCATACTTGGTCTCGACGGTTGTCCCATCGGGCCTGACTTTTTGTGTGCCGTTGATGCCCGGATCAACGAAATAGACCGGCACACCCTGATCGTTGACGAGGTACTTGCCCGCCGGGCCGTTCTGTGTGTCCGTGACATGAACGACGTTGTAGGTGTTCTGGTCAGCATTGGCTTGCGGCCCCGTCAGTGTCTCCTTCTTCGTGAACTGCGACGGATCGAAGCGCAACTCTGCCGGGAACGTGCGCTCGACCTTGTAGGCGACATTGCCCGCGTCGTTGATCAAATACTCGCCTGCATCGAGGCCCTTGACGGTCGCCCCTGCTCCCGCCTCGTTCTTCAGTATGCGGTAGTTGCCTGCCTGCAAGGGTTTGTCCGGCTCGTTAAAGGCTTGCAGCGAAGATGCGACGCTCATCTCTAGCTGGCCTATGCTTTCCTTGACGGGCACAAACATCGTCCGCGTCGCGTAAACTGTTGACGAATCATTAAGGCTGAGCAGGATTGGCCCAAGCACGAGGGCCGAAGCGAGCGCGCCGACGAGGATGGCTATCTGCTGGTACTTCGGAGTCGCGCCGACGAGGAATCCGGTCTTTAAGTCCTGCGAGGTCGTGCCGCCGTTGGAGGCCGCAATACAGACAATCGCGCCGATAGAGAGCGCCGTCACGTAGTAGTTCGGCCCCGTCCAGCCAAGTAAAAGAAATACCAGACAGGTCAAAAGCAGCGTCGCGACCGTCATGCCGGAGATGGGATTCGACGACGAGCCGATCTCGCCCGTCAACCTTGATGAGACGGTGACAAAGAGGAATCCGAAGGCGATGATCATTATCGCGCCAAGGAAAGCGCTCGCGATGTTTTGCTGCAAGCCCAACTGTGGGAAAGCCATAATCATCGCGATCAGCGCGATGATGCCGCCGAGCACCAGTTTCATCGAGAGGTCTTGATCCGTGCGCGCCACCGAACCCTCAGCGCCCTGGCCTGCGCGCAGGTCGCGCAAACCGCCTTTGAGGCCGCTCCAGATAGTCGGCAGTGAGCGGAAGAGACTGATGATGCCGCCCGCCGCCACCGCGCCCGCGCCGATATAGAGCACGTATGCGCCGCGAATATCGTTCGGGCTCATCTCGTTGATCGGAACAGTCCCGGGCGCAACCGCCAGTGTCATAGTCTCGCCGAAGAACTTGATCATCGGGATCAGCACGAGATAAGCGAGCACGCCGCCCGCCGCCATGATCGAAGCGATGCGCGGCCCGATGATATAGCCCACGCCCAGAAGCGCCGGAGAGACTTCCGCCGCGATCGAGCCTCCCTTGAACGGAGCGCCGAAGACCTTTTCAGGCGTGTCCTTCCAACTCTTCAAACCGCCCATCAATACCTGATAGAGAAAGCCCAGCCCAAAGCCTGCGAAGATCGTCTTCGCCCCCATGTTCGCCGTATCGTCAACGACCTTTTCTCCCTTTCGCGCTCCGGAGCGGGCCGCCTCCTTCGATTCTTCAGACGCTCCTGCCTTCAAGACCTCTGCGCACGCCGTGCCCTCAGGATATTTCAGGATGCCGTGCTGCTGAACGATCAGAGCGCGCCTGAGAGGAATCATCATCAGGATGCCGAGCAGCCCGCCGAGCAAGCCGACGAGCATCACGCGTGTAAACTCCAGATCGAACCCCAGAATCATAATCGCGGGCATCGTCACGCCGACGCCGAAGGCGATACTCTCGCCCGCCGATCCGGCCGTCTGTACAATATTATTTTCGAGAATGGTCGCATTCCTGCGCCCCATTTTTGAGAATAGCCGGAAGAGTGTGATCGAGATGACCGCGACGGGAATCGAAGCGCTGACGGTCAGGCCCGTCTTCAACACCAGATAGAGCGACGACGCGCCGAAGATCATGCCGAGCAGCGTGCCGACGATCAGGGGCAGCGGAGTCAGCTCTGGTAAAACCACATTCGCCGGTATGTAAGGGCGAAACGAAGCGGCCAGTGGATTCTCCGGTTTGGCCCCGACGATGTCCGGAAATTCGTTAGTCGAAGCGATGTCCTGCTTCGCAGTATCAACGGTTTCAGTTGCCATCAGACCTTTGACCTCCGACAGTTTTTTCAGATTGGGGAGCGAGTGGGGTTTACAGAGGCATACTTTACTCTGCACGGCAGAGACTGCGCAAGCCGGACACGGAGCGTATTCAAGGGTAAATCGTCCTCCGGTGAAAGCTTGCGCCTCGGAAAAAGGCCGGATCAATCGGACGCTCGCTTTTGTTAGCGGCCCACGCTTTTCCTTACACCCCGATTTCGATTACACTTCCGGCGCGCATTCTTCCCCTGACATTTTTCCATTTACCTTAACGGCCGGAGCTTCGATGCGAATAAACAGACGTGCCCTGATAGTTTCGTTTCTCGTCATTCTCTCCTTTTACACTATCTTCAAAGCGCAGCCGGGAGGCGGACGACGCACTGCCTTTGAGTTGAACGTCGCTGCCGCCGCCGCCGCGCGCGTGCCCGCGCCCGAAGATGTCCTTGGCTTTCGTCCCGGCGATGACCGAAAACTGGCAAGCTGGTCGAAAGTTATTGAATACTTTCGACGCTTGGACGAGGCGAGCGACCGCGTCAAGTTTGAGGAACTGGGGCGCACGACCATGAATGCGCCGTTTGTGATGGCGACCATCAGCGCGCCTGAGAACCTCGCGCGGCTCAACGAGTACAAGAGGATTCAAGACCAGTTGGCCGACCCGCGCAAGCTTGGGCTAAATCCTGAACGCAAAGCCGCGGAGCTTATCGCGCGCGGCAAGACAATCGTTCTCATCACCTGCGGCATACATTCCAACGAGGTCGGCTCTTATCTCTCAAGCATGTTGATCGCGCATCGCTTAGCATCTTCGGATGAGCCCGCAGTGCGCGAGATTTTGCAGAACACGATTGTGCTGCTCGTCCCGTCTTTGAACCCTGACGGCGTTGATATTATTAAGAACTGGTACGACAAGACGCTCGGCACACCCTTCGAAGGCACAGACCCGCCCGTGCTTTATCACAAGTACGTAGGCCACGACGACAATCGCGACTGGTACGCCTTCACACAGGTCGAAACGCAGATCACCGTTGATAAGATTCACAACGTCTGGCATCCGCAGATCGTCCACGACATACACCAGCAGGGACAGTACGGCGCGCGGCTTTTCCTCCCGCCCTACATGCAGCCCGTCGAGCCGAACGTGCCGAAGGAGATAATCGAAGGCTATACGGAGCTGGGGCTAGAGATGGCAAAGCAGTTGCGCGCCGACGGATTCAAAGGGATCACGACCAACTCCAGCTACGACGCGTGGACGCCCGCGCGCGCCTACTCGCACTATCACGGCGGCGTGCGCATTCTCTCCGAGACCGCTTCAGCCAAACTCGCCACGCCGATGAGCGTCAAATTTGAAGAGCTTCGCTCTCGCGGCGACGGCTTCGACCCGCAAAAAGAGACGGCCAACTTCGGCCCTGTCTGGCGCGGCGGCGAATGGCACTTGCGCGACATTACCAACCACATGACGAGCGCCGCCTTCGAGCTTCTAAGCCACGCCTCCGAGAATCGCAGGCGCTGGCTGCAAAGATTTTTTGAGATCGGAAAAGAGGCCGTGCGACCGCGTAAGAACGGTGAACTGTTTGCTTTCCTTATTCCCCCTTCCGATAATCAGCAAGCGCTGCTCGATATTCTCGCTCGCGGTGGTGTGGATTGGGAGATGACTAATAGATTTATGCTTGATGGGAAGGCTTATCCTAAAGGAACTGCCGTAGTGCGAATGGCTCAGCCATACGGAAGCTTTGCCAAAGCTTTACTTGAATCTCAGCACTATCCAAATCTAAGAGATTCATCCGGCAATCCACTGCCTCCGTATGATGTGACAGCTCATACTCTTTCATTGTTGATGGGAGTTGAAGTCAAGGCTGTAGCTGCGCCTTTTAAATATTCGAGGTCAACTATCACAGGTAGCGGCGGCCCATCAGGAGCCACCTCGATTCCCAAACTGGCTCTCTATAAATCTCATGTTCCTTCGATGGATGAAGGCTGGACAAGATGGGTTCTTGAACGCCAATCAATCTTTCAGTATTCGACTCTTGAAGACAAAGAAATTCGTGCCGGTAATCTACGCAGCAAATACAACGCGATCATTATTCCCGATCAATCGTCACGTGTGATTCTCAACGGCTACAGGTCCGGCTCGATGCCGCCCGAATTGACAGGCGGACTTGGCGAGGAGGGCGTGCGCAGTTTGCGCGAGTTCGTCGAGCAGGGAGGGACGCTCATCTGCTTGAACAAGGCATCTAGTTTCGCTATCGAACAGTTAGGGCTGCCCGTGCGCGATGTCACGGAAGGATTGAAGCAGACGGAGTTCTATGTGCCCGGCTCTATCCTGCGCACGGAGTTGGATACTACGCACCCCATCGCGCGCGGAATGCCGAAGGAATCAATTGTATGGGCGGAAGATTCGCCCGTCTTCGAGATCAAGAGTGATCCCGTGGCACTGGTGCGTGTGCGTGTCATCGCGCGTTACCCGTCCGGCGCAGACCCGCTGCTTTCCGGCTGGCTGCTTGGCGGCGAGCGCATTCGCGGCAAAGCGGCGCTCTTAGAGGTGGGCTTGGGGCGCGGGCGCGTTTATCTCTTCGGCTTCAGGCCGCAGTACAGGGCACAGTCGCTGGCGACCTACCCGCTGCTCTTCAACGCCATCCGGCAATCAAACACGAATGGCTCATAAAACTTATCTGCCGGGAAGGACGAAGCGGCTCAAATGCGCTTCCCGTCCACCGAAAAAACTAAACTTTCGGGGCGGCGTTGTCGTATAATGGAGCAGACGCCCGGCAACAAGTGCGGCACATTTGGAAAGCCAAACGCCAGGGCGCGTCCAGGGCCAAAATGGTCACCGTTCTTATCACCTCGTTTCTCCTGATTGCTGCAATCTCTTACGCTATCTATTGCTGGCAACGCACTTCGTCCAACGAAAACGCGGGGCACGCTTTGCCGCCGCCACCACCACGCTTTCGCGGGCTCTTCAGCGATGAACATTCAGATGCTGCGCTTGCGGCTCGCTTAAAAGAGGCAGAGGCGGAGAAGCTTGCTTCAGAGCAACGCGCCCGCCTTCTCGAACGCGCCGCGCAGGGAGACAAAGCGGTACTCGCGGAAGCTCATGCAACAGGCAACAAGGCGCTTTACGACGAAGTGCTGAATGCGCTCGTCCTGCGCGCCGGGGAAAATTACAAGCAACTTTTCGCGCTCATCTCCCACATCACGCGCAGCGATCAATTGAGAATCAACCCGCCGCTGGCCGAGAGATTTTTGGAGGCATGGAAGACCTCTCCGGACAGGCGTTCGGTCGCCGTCATGTTGCACATCGCTGCAAGAGCAGATGATGCGCCCCTTTATCAAAGGGCTGTTGAGACGGCCCATCAGTTACGGCTTGATGGTCAACTGCCCGGCGTCTCTGCCGAAGAGTTGCGCGCCGTCCTTGACGGCGAATACTGGTTGCTGTCAGAGAGCGTCAGAGCCTCAGGCGAGGGTTTCGTCCTCAAGCGAAAGCTCGCAAAGCTCAGGCAAGAACTTTCAAGGGCATCATCGAAATCAGTTTGATGACGGCCGTTTCCCCATAACCGTTCTTTTACGATTCGAGGATTTCACACCATGAACAACATTGATATGTGGGCGCTAGGGCCGGTGCTGATCATCGGCCTCATTCTGCTCATCGTACTGATCGTTATCCTGCGGCGCATTCTCGTCAACGTCGGCGCGAAAGAGATTGCGATTAAGGAGCGGCGCTATATTGGTAGAAAGATGCCTCCGGGACGTGTCGTCGCCACCGAAGGTGAAGTCGGCATTCAGGCCGATGTCTTAAAGCCCGGACTGCATCTCATCAAGTATCCGTTCGAGCGCGTCGTGCATAAAGTGCCTTTGATCGAAGTCGGCGCGGATGAGATGGGCATCATCGAAGCCGTGGACGGCGAGCCGATGCAGCCCGGAAACATCTTCGCTCCTGATCGCGCGCAGAACGCTCACAACAATTTTCAGGACCCGATTGCTTTTATCAAGCAGGGAGGCGTCAAAGGCATTCAGTTGCGTACGCTGCCGCCGGGACTGTGGCCGATTCACCCGTATCTTTTCCGCGTTTCAGTGACGAAGGCGACAGTCATTCCGCCTGGCAAAGTCGGCGTCGTGACGGCGGCAGACGGCGCGCCGCTCGATGCGGGCCGCCTGCATGGCAAAGCCATCGAGGGCCACATCAACTTTCAGAACGCCGAGCTGTTCATTAACTCCGGCGGGCAGAAAGGCCCACAGGTTGAAATCCTGACGCCGGGCACTTACCGTATCCTGACGAACTCCGTTGACATTGCAAATAATAACAACGTCAAGTTGGGCCTCTTTATCGTCCGTCTTTTCGATGCGACCGCGATTGACGAGAACGCAATCGGGCTCGTCGAAGCCCTGGACGGAGCACCCCTGGATCCGCGCGATTACGTCGCCACGCCCGTCGAAGGCCACGATAATTTTCAGGACTGCAACGAGTTCATCACCGGCGGCGGCCAGCGCGGGCCGCAGAAAGACATCCTGCTGCCCGGCACTTACTACATCAACCCGCTTGTCTTCAAAGTGATTCGCGAGACGGCGAAGGAGGTCAAGCCGGGCGAGGTCGCGGTGATCGTTTCCAACATCGGCAAAGACCCGGGCGAAGAAGTTCGACGCTCGATGGCGACGAAGGTGCGCGAAAGAATGGAGCGCGAAGAGCAGGCGCATGTCGAACAGGCCGCCGCGCGTCTGGATAAGCTGGCGGACGAGAAACGCAATGTCAACGAGATTCAGGAAGATTTGATGTCGGGCGACCCGGCGGATCGCCGTCTTGATGAAGGCGCGCACGAAGCCTATGTCGTACCGGAAGGCTATCGAGGCATACAGGAGACGGTCGTCGGCCCCGGTCGCTACTACCTCAACACGCTCGCCCTGACTCCCATCGTTATTCCGACGACGAACCAGACGGTCGAATGGACGGCAGGCGAAGTGAACCAGTCGTTCAACCCGTTCGAGGTGATCTCCAAAGACGGTTTCACGATGCAGTTGGAAGTGCGAGTCGTCTTTCGCGTCAAGCCGGAGGACGCGCCCTTCATGGTCGCCAAGATCGGCTCGATTGATAAGCTGATTCAAAACGTAATGCACCCGCTGATAGACTCCATCTTCCGCAATCAGGCGTCAGAGTCCTCAGCGATGGCTTACCTGCAAAATCGTCACGAGGAACAGGAGCGGGCGGAAGCAAGGGTTCGCGCGCATCTTTTGAAATACCACGTGGACGTAGTCAACGTGCTCATCTGCCACATACACCTGCCAGCCGAATTGATGAAGACGCAAACCGAGAAGATTCTCGCAGAGCAGCGCCAGCATATGTTCGACGCGCAGCGCGAGGCCGAAGAGAAGCGTATTCAACTGGAGAGGATCACGGCGCAGGCCAACAACCAGAAAGACCTGATGGCCGCGCACGTCGGCGTCGAGATCGCCGGCAAACGCAGCGAGCAGCGCAAGGCCGAAGCAGATGGCGAAGCGCACTACATCCTCGCCACTGGCCGTGCCGAAGCCGAGAAGATGCGCCTGATGGGTGAAGCTCAGGGCGTCGCTTATCACGAACAGGTCAACGCGCTCGGCGCGCAGGGCGTCGCGCTCGTCGAGACGCTCAAAGTGATCGGCGAAAAAGGCGTTCGCATTACTCCTGACGTAATGGCTTCAGGCGGATCGGGCGACGGCGCGGGCAATCTGGGCACGCTGCTATTGCTCAATCTATTCAAAGACAAGCTAAACATTCCGGCGGAGAACGGATCGAAAGCGCCCGTGAAATAAGCGGACAGGTTATCGCTCCTAACAAAGACGGCTGCTCAATTTCTGAGCAGCCGTCTTTTGTTTTTCGGATGTCATCTATTTTTTCGGATTCTCGTGAATTCAACTTGTAAGTGCAACTTTGAACTTGATGGTTAGAGGGTAAGCTGCGGTAGCATCCGTGCTGCTTTAACCGCCAAGTCAAAGGAAGCACGAATGAAACGCTACCATCAGCTCTCCCGCGAGCAAAGATACCAGATTTACGCCTTGAAAAAAGCCGGCTGCAACCAGAGTGAAATTGCCACTGTGATTAGCGCCCATAAATCAACCGTTTCAAGAGAACTGCGCCGCAACCGGGGCGGACG
>JBKKAL010000073.1:0-28028 GCA_046714695.1 Pyrinomonadaceae bacterium | reverse complement strand
CGATTGAGCAGCCCCGTGAGCGGGTCGGTGATGGACATCAACTGAAACTGTTCGGCCTTCTCGTGCCATTCGGCGCGATCAAGCGCGAGCGCCATCTGCGGCCCAATCGTTTCCAGCAGGCTCAAATCAATCTCATCATAGGAGCCGCCGCCCGCCTTGTCCGTCACGTTGAGGACACCGACTTTTCGCCCCCCGATCAATATCGGATAGCTGATAAAAGATTTCGTTTTGTAGCGACGCTCGGCGGGCGCGGGCGTATGCCCCGCCTGAACCAGATCACGCACCACCAGGGGAAGACCGTTCTGTAGCACGGCTCCGGAGATTCCATCACCGAGACGAAGGCGCACAGCGCCAGCGTCGAAACCCATCGCCGCCTTCATTGCCAGCTCGTTAGAGTCAGCATCGAAGAGAAACAGGGAGCCGCGCTCGGCGTGAAGTAATTCGACGGAGTGATGCAAAATCGAGAGATAGGTTTCCGCCGGATTGGTCACATTGGTGAGTTCGGTAAAGCGTATCAACTGATCGGCGGAGCGAGCGCGCCTGTCAAGCTCGCTGCGCAGGCGTAAGACTTCGAGCGGCATGGCGATGTCGCTACAAAAATCTTTGATCGCACGTCGTTTCTCTTCATTAAGGGACGCATCGCGAACAAGCACCCCGCCTTTAACATCATCGCCGACGACCAGCGGGAAAAGCTCCGCCGTCTTCTTCGGATTCAGTTTCTCATGTTGAGCGGCGGTGCGCACGGGCTTGAATCCTGTTGGGGTCTCGCTGAGAAGGATTGAAGAGCCCGCCCGCGCCGTCAAGGCAAGGCGCGCGTCCTTTGGCCCAAGCTCGACGTTGATCGAAACCGACTGGAAGTGTCCGGTGGCGTAAAATGTGACGAGCCGATTCTGCTCACGCAGAAGAAGCGCTATCGAAGCAAGTCCCTGCTTTTCCACGAACCCTCGCAAAGCATTACCAAAGGCCTCTCGGAAGACACTGTCGTTTAGGGAAAGGCCCGCACCAGAGTAAGTTTCCACAAGCTCTTTTGTCTCTTCGACAAGCGATGCGGCGACATGCGCGGACGCATCCTGCTGCTGTTGCTTCTCCGCAGTTGCACCGCGCACAGCTTTTGATGACGATGAGGATTGTGCTTCCGTTTGATATTCGTTGGCGGCAGCGGCGATACGTTTCGCCAGATCATCAAGGTCCTGCCGCGCGGCGAAGATGACATTCCTGAAGAGATCGCTTGATAGTAAATCCTGTAGATCGCCTGTGCGCAGGCGCTCGGCCAGAGCGCGGTAATCTGCTGTGGTCAGGAACGCTCGCCCGCCGATGGCGGCCAAATTTCCTGATTTACCTATCTCAACGGGCATCGTAAAGCAATGCAGACCGGCGTGGCAGCGATAATGTGTCGCCGCTTCCGTTTTCATCGCGCGCTCATGCGCCACGCCGCAATAGGGATCGCACAAATGCTTGTGTGTGCTCGAAGACTGGAAGGCGCGGCAGATCGAATTGTTATTTGAAACATGGAGCGACGGAGGCTGATGCCCTTCGACGAGCAGGATGGATAATCCGGCGGCGGAGGCGAGCGCATCCTGTGTCTCGGCCCAACCCGGTGGGCAAGGCTTTTGCGCCTGCGTCATTTCGCCCTCTGGCACGGACGGTTTATCCAGCATTTGATAAGCCACTTTTATTGCGCTCGAAAATACGATTGGAAGGCCTGGTCGGGTAAAGGCGTGGGAGTTTCGAGCCCGCACGCCCGCGTAGCATGATGGCAGTGGTGGTAGCGGCCACCAACCCTCTATGCAGTATAAGTGTCAGCGAACAAACAAACAAGCGTTTTCTCATGAAAACACAGGCACATACGGCACTCTAGAGGGGCGCGCGTGCCGCTTCTTCGCGACTCTAATGTAAATGATTAATGGCCGGGAAGTTTCAAGTTGCAATCACTCTTTGCGCATCCCTGAGGCCCGGCGCATCCCCCGCAGCAACCTGCTCGATGTCGGGTTGTTCGGGGCTGATACGGATACAGGCCGCGAAATGGTTGGGCTTGATCTCCGCGAGCGGGGGCACAACTTCTTTACATGCTTGAATTGCGTATTGACAACGGGTATGAAAACGGCAGCCCTGCGGGGGATTAATTGGCGAGGGCACATCGCCTTCTAGGACGATGCGCTGGCGCGTGGCTTCAACCGCCGGGTCTGGGACGGGGACGGCCGAGATGAGAGCGCGTGTGTAAGGCATTAGGGGATCGTCGTAGATGACCTTGGCACCGGCGATTTCGACCAGCTTGCCTAGATACATGACGGCGACACGATCCGAGACGTGGCGGATTGCCCTGAGGTCATGAGAGATAAAGAGATATGTCAGGTTCTTCTGGCGCTGGAGACGCTCCATCAGATTCATGATCTGCGCTTGAATGGAGACATCCAGTGCCGAGATCGGCTCGTCGGCGACGATGAAGTCAGGATTTACGGCCAGAGCGCGGGCAATGCCTATGCGCTGGCGTTGCCCTCCGGAGAACTCGTGCGGATAGCGTTTTATGAAACGCTTGTTGAGGCCGACGGTCTCCATCAACTCCTGCACCATACGATCCATCTCTTTGCCGCGCGCGAGGCGGAAAGTTTGAATGGGCTCGCTGATGATCTGCCCGACCGTCATGCGCGGATTCAAAGAAGCGTAGGGGTCTTGAAAGATCATCTGAAGATGCCGCCGCTGATCGCGCATCTCTCTCTGCGAAAGGTGCGCGAGGTCGTTCCCGCGAAATAATACCTGCCCGCTGGTGGGCTCTGTCAGGCGCAGGAGAGCGCGCCCCAGCGTGGATTTACCGCAGCCGGATTCCCCGACCAGCCCCAGAGTCTCGCCCGGATAGATGTCAATGGTCACGCCGTCAACGGCTTTGACGACTTGTTTGACGGGGCTGCCGCCGACCATTTTGTCCCAGACGGTTCCGCCGCCGAGATTGAAATGCACCTTCAGATCGCGGATCGCAATCAAAGGCCCCTCTTCGTGGCCGCGCTCAATGGGCGGCGGCATCTCTTGTATCGTTGTGGCGGTCGGTTGTGTGCTCATCAGGCGTTTCCGTCTTGCTGTTCAGTGCTGGGGGCGACTGTGTTCTTCTGTCCTGTACGCTCGTCGCGCTCTTTGCATGAAGCGCCGTAAACCTCTTCGGCAAAGTGACAGAGCGAATGATGGTCCGGCGTTAAGGCGACGAAGGGTGGAAACTCGTTGCGGCAAATCTCCTCGGCTCGCTCGCAACGCGGCGCGAAAGGACAACCGGGCGGCAGGTTTGCCACGTCCGGCGGGAGACCCGGTATCTGATAGAGCGAGCCCTGCTCGCTTGTCGGGTCGGGCACAGAGCGCAACAGCCCCTTCGTATATGGATTGCCGGGGCAACTGAAAAGCTCCGTCGTCCGCGCCTGTTCAAAGACCTTTCCGGCATACATCACAAGGATGTGATCGGTCATGCCTGCGACGACGCCCAGATCATGCGTGATCAGAATGACGCTCGTCCCCGTCTCCCGTTTCAGTTTTTTTATCAGCTCAAGAATCTGCGCCTGTATGGTCACGTCGAGCGCGGTCGTCGGCTCATCGGCGATCAGCAATTCCGGCTCGCACGAAAGAGCCATCGCGATCATC
This sequence comes from Pyrinomonadaceae bacterium, assembly GCA_046714695.1. Lineage (GTDB taxonomy): Bacteria > Acidobacteriota > Blastocatellia > Pyrinomonadales > Pyrinomonadaceae > DASQYE01. Next base: position 24,407 of record JBKKAL010000073.1, on the reverse strand, counting down.
ACGCGCTGGCGCATACCGCCGGAAAATTCGTGCGGGTAGCTGTCAATACGCGCGCGCGCGTCCGGGATACCGACCATGTCAAGCATCTTGATGGCGTGCTCGTAAGCCTGATCCTTCGTGTAGCCCAGATGCAGTCGAGTCAGTTCCATCAACTGCTTGGAGATACGCATAAACGGATTGAGCGAGGTCATCGGGTCTTGAAAGATCATCGCGATTCGTTTGCCGCGAATCCGTCGCACCTCTTCAGTCGGCAGGGCTAGAATATCTTCGCCATCGAAGATGACTTCGCCCGAAACGATTTTCCCCGGCGGGTCCGGGATCAAGCGGATGATAGAAAGATTCGTGACGGATTTACCTGAGCCGGACTCGCCCACAATCCCAAGGGTCTCGCCGCGCTTCAGTTCGAAATCAATCCCGTCAACGGCTTTGACCAGCCCGTCTTCCGTTCCGAAATATGTGCGCAGGTCTTTGACCTCTAAAATGTTTCCGTTTCGGCTACTCATAAATGGTTAGACTTTTCGCATTTGCGGGTCGAGCGCGTCGCGCAGTCCGTCGCCCACGAAATTGAGACTAAAGAGCGTCAGTGCCATCGTCACGCCGGGAAAGATAATCATCCATGGGAAGATCGCCATGTTCTGCGAGCCTTCGGCGGCGAGCGTGCCCCACGATGAAAGCGGAGCCTGAACGCCAAGGCCCAGATAACTCAGGAATGCTTCCTGCAACATCACCGATGGGATGGTCAGCGTCGCGTAAACAATGACTGGCCCAAGCGTGTTCGGCACGAGATGACGAAAAATTATCTTCCAAGTTGAGACGCCGATAGAGCGCGCCGCTTCGACGAACTCCTGATTCTTTAAGGACAACACCTGCCCGCGTACGATGCGCGCCATTGTCAGCCACGAGACAGCGCCGAGCGCCGCGAATAGCAGAAACAAACTTTTCTCGAACAGGGCGAGCAGCACGATGACGAGCATCATGTAAGGAATGGCAAACAGAATATCCACGATGCGCATCATCAGATTATCAACCCGGCCGCCGATATAACCTGCAAAGGCTCCGTAAGTGACGCCGATCACCAACGACACGGCGGTCGAGACGATCCCGACCATCAGGGAGATGCGCCCTCCGATAAGCACGCGCGCCAGAATATCGCGCCCCTGCGGGTCTGTGCCCATTAGATGCTTCCAACTCGGCGGCATGGCTTTGACCAACTCGCGTTGGGCAGGAATCGTGTCATAGGAATATCCCATGAAGGCCTTGAGAATCATTGGCCCAATGAGGGTAGCGACCAGAATAAAGATCACGACGACGCCGCCCATCACGGCCAGTTTGTTTTTACGCAGACGCTTCCAGGCATCTTTCCAGAGGCTTGTTCCCTTTACGATTCCGCCCCCCGTCTCCTGCCATGTGTGGTCATCGGGCGGCGCAGTCCCGTAGAGTTGGTCGGCAGCCATCGCCTCCGGCGTATTGATTTTCTGTTGCGCGGCGACAATGCCCGGCGGAGCTAGCGGCGTCGCCTTATCAATCGGCTCATTCGGATTGGCGGTCGGTATTTTTTCTACTTCCGGTGGTCGCTGCATGACGTTTTTCTCTCCTCTAATTAATACCTGATACGTGGATCAATGTAGGCGTAAGCAATGTCCACAAGAAGATTAAATAAGAGGATCAGGATGGAGACAAAGGCCGTGATCCCCAGCAGCAGCGGCTCGTCGCGGTTCAATGCGGCATTGATAAAATAGTTGCCGAGCCCCGGAATCGCATAGACGCGCTCGACGACCACTGTTCCGGCGACGAGAAAAGCCAGAGCCGGGCCGGTAAAGCTCACGACGGGCAGCATGCCGCCGCGCAATGCATGGCGTAGAACGACTGCCTTCTCGCTCAGACCCTTGGCGCGCGCTGTGCGAATATAGTCGCGGCGGAGAACCTCAAGCATCCCTGAGCGAGTGAGGCGCGCGATATATGCCATGTACACCGCTGAGAGGGTGATCGCAGGCAGAAGCAGATAACGCGGACTCGGGATGCCGCCCGTTCCGATCTTCACGGCCCACTCCCACCTGGCGGGCGGAAGCCAGTAGAGCGTCAGCGAAAAGATCAGGACAAGCAGCGGCCCAAGCACGAAATTGGGCAGGCTGATGCCCAGCATGGCCGCCGCCATCGTCGTGTAATCGAGAGCGGAGTTTTGTTTGAGCGCAGCGAGCGTGCCGAGAACAGTTCCAAGCAGGAGCGCTATCAAGTAAGCAGTCAGACCCAAAGTGGCCGAAACGGGAACACTACGCCACAGTATCTCGTTGACCGTCTGCTCCTGATATTTGCGCGAGAATCCGAAGTCCTGATGCCCGAAGATCTGCCACATAGTCTTGCCGTACTGCACATACCACGGACGATCCAGGCCGTACTTGGCACGTATGTTTCGTTCGACGGCGGGCGGCAATCCCTTCTCTGTCTGGTAAAAGTTGCCGGGCGCAAGGCGGATCAGCACCCATGCGATTGTGATGACTAGAAGCACCATCGGGATGATGATGAGCAGGCGGCGAATAATGAACTTAATCATCGGATAGATCCTCGCACAAGTTGAAGAGTCTAACGAACGCCCAGATTAAAGAATCGTGCGACTGCCGGGAAAGCGTGGACATCCAGCAGCGGCGCAAGAGCCGTCGGCGTGACCGTGTCATTACGCCAGTTGTGATCAATATAGACCTGCCGCCAATCGTGTTGATCCAGAAGATTCGCTTCCAGATTTCTCACGTATGGCTTTCTCATAAATGAGCTCGGGCCAACGAAGAGCGGAATGATCGGCTGCTGGCTGAGCATATAGGCTTCGGCGTCGTGCAGCATCTTCATACGCTTGCCGGGATCGGTCTCGGCATTGGCGGCCAAAAGCATCGCGTCGTACTTTTTATCTTTCCAACCCGTTCCATTGTTGGTCGAGGCCGAGGTCATCAGATCAAGGAAGGTGTTCGGGTCAACATAGTCGCCTATCCAACCGCGCCGCGACAGTCCCTTGAAGTTCATCTTGTCGGAACGCGTGTTCTCCAGATAGACGCGCCATTCCTGATTCGTCATCTCGACCTTGATGTTAAGCTCGCGCTTGAGCATTGACTGGACGAACTCCATCGTCTGTTTCGTTGACTCGGAGGTATTGTAAACGATCTCGATTTCGGGAAAACCTTTGCCGCCGGGGAAGCCCGCCTCGGCCAGCAGTTTTCGCGCCTCGTCCGGGTTATAGCCTGCTCCCTGCCCGTTCTCGTACCCATCCATCGGCGGCGTAAACGCCAGCAGCGGCTGGCGACCCGGTGCTTGGTCGGCGATGATCTGACGATTGATCGCCATGCTCAAAGCTTTACGGACGCGCAGGTCATCCAAGGGCTTCATGCCTGTGTTGATGGCGACGAATTCGGCTTGCAGGTACGGGCCGAAGACGTAATCCTTTTTCGTCTCCTTGATCTGGTTGCGCCAGGGCGGCGGGACTTCATTGGATTGCGTTGCGTCAATCTCGCCCGCCTTATACATATTCATGGCGGTCGTCAACTCTTCGATTGCCGGGAAGATGATCCGATCCAGTTTCGTATTAGCGTTGTCCCAGAAGAGAGGATTTCTATCAACGACGATCTTCTCGTAGGGCGACCATTCGGTCACCTTAAACGCGCCGGAGGTGATGATATTGCCCGCCTTGACCCAGAGCGCGTCGCCGTGTTTTTCGATTGACTGGCGAGGCACGGGGCGGAAGAACTGGTGAAGAATAATCTTGTGAAAGAAGGCCGTGGGCGCTTCCAGCGTGACTTCGAAAGTATAGTCATCAAGAGCGCGCACGCCCATGTGTTCTTTTGTCGCCGCGACGAATTCTTTGCCCTCCATAAAGCGCGCCAGCTTTTGATCGGGTGGAGTCTTCTTCACAGGATCACCGTTAAGAGTTTTATTGCGCTCTTCGGCATCAGCAGGCAAAAGGAAATAGGGGTCTTTGAGCGCGAGTTTAGTCGAGCTGGCGCTCTCGCCGCTCGTTGTCTCGGTCGTTGCCGCTGGGGTGGTGGCTGGCGCTGTAGAAGTATTTGTCGCGGCGGGCGTTGCAGAAGTATTTGTTGCCGGAGGCTGGTCATAATTGACTGGAGCCTCGCCCGTAAAATTCAACGGCCCTTGCTCGCCCGCGCGTTCAAGGTCGCCTTCGGTCAGGAAGCGGCCTGTGGCCGGATCGCGCACGAACGCCAACTGTGAGCTGTAAGCCTTGGCATTATCAATCTTGATTGACTCATACATCATGCTGGAGTAGGGCGCAGCCAGTTCGGGCGAGACGGCCCGCCGCCATGAATAAACGAAATCATGCGCGGTGAGAGGTTTACCATCCGTCCATTTCGCGTCCTTGCGCAGGTGAAAAATCCAGAGCGTTCCGTTCTCTTTTATGTCCCAGTTTGTCGCCAGAGACGGGCGCGGCGCGACGGTCTTTTCGTCGTATTCGACGAGCCCGTCGAAGATCGCGGCGGCGATGCGTGATTCCGGCTGCCCGGTCATATACTGCGGGTCGAGCGTCTGCGGCTCGGCTCCCGTTATATAACGCAGTACCTGACCCTGCGGCGGCGTGACTTTTCCGAAGTATTGCGAATCCTGATTTGACCCGGCGCAGGCAAGAGCTGTCAGCGCCAGCACCATGAGCGTCAGGCTGAGACGAATTTGGCTGGAACGGAAATTCAACATGGAAACACTCCTCTGATACGGCTGATGCCAGCCAATGGGCGCTACGGCCCACCGCGCTCAATTTTTCGGGCGAGGGACGTTAGCACACAACACATAGTCACTTTTAGGGAAGTGCCCATTATTTTGCGCCGGGGGATGGCTCACTGCTTCAAGTATCTAGACAAACGAGGGGAGAACTGTCACTGACCGGGTGCTTTTGATGTGCGTGAAGGTATCACGCGCGAGTCGTACATTTCAAGCTGTATCCTGTTTAAGTATGACAATTTAAACGATGCCGGAAACAGTCCATAGAGTTGCTTGCGATCTTACGCGCGGACATTCACCCGCGCTATATTTATTTGAGCCAGACGGCATCGGCGGATTTGGGGGGTTGCCAGGAGGTGTCTACACGCACATTCTTGAGGGAAGGAGCATCCAGCAGATTGGCATCGAAGCCGACTACGTATGGCTTAACGAGCGAGTAAGATGACGCGAAATAGATAGGGATTGCGGGCAGTTCCCTGAGCGCCTGTTCTTCAGATTCGACGCGCGAGGCGAGCGAGGGGCTCTCTTGTGCGAGCGGCTTCTGGTCTGTGTTCTGTTTCGCGCTGCCCGCCTTTCCCGCTTCATTCTCAGATTCCGCCGGTTGATTGTCCGGGATGATCTCGGGGGCGGCGACCGGCGCGGCGTCATGGTCAAAGATCATCCGCAGATTAGTGACTTCATCCATCGTCTGCATGACCACGCCGCGCCGCACAATATCATAATCGCCCGCCCTCACAGCCGCTTCATATTCTTCCCAGCTCTTCATCAACACTTCGGTCTCGATGCCCAGCTCATTCTTCCACATCGCTGCGACCGATTGCGCGACCATGCGCTGCTGATCGTTTCGATTAACAAGCAAACGGACGCGCGGAAAGTTTTGGCCGCCGGGAAAACCTGCCGCCGCGAGCAGGTTTTGCGCCCGCACCACATCCAGAGCGAGCGGCGCTACGTGGTTGCCGCCCGCGCCAGCCTCGGCAGGTATCTGCACGGGTAGAAATTTTTTGGCGGGTTCGGTCGAGCCCTCCATCTTATCCTCGCTGATACGGTCGCGGTCTATGGCGATGGCGAGCGCCTCGCGCACTCTCACATCGTTGTAGGGAGCACGCTCTCGATTGAAACTGTAGTAAGTGAGCGCGCCGAAGGTGGCGCGGCGAAAGTCTTTGTAAGGGGCGAGCAGTTTGAGAGCCAGCGGCTCGAATCCGGCGTTCGTCACAGCATCAACCTCGCCTGCGTGATAAGCCGCCAGTGCCGACTCCGTATCGTGGCTATCAATAAAGCGTACACGTTGTAGATTGACTGTCTGCGCGTCCCAATAGTTTTTCGCGCGCTCCAGCACAACACCGCCCCGGCCAGATTTGACGAGTTGAAACGCTCCATTGGAGATCAATTGCGAGCCATCGGCGGCGTCCCTCTCAATAATATTGAGATTATGAACGGGACGAAAAACAGGATGGGCGACCAGCGAGGGGAAATTTTTATCCGGCTGCTGTAATCGCACGCGCAGGACGTAATCATTAATCGCCTCCGCACCGAATACTGTTGTGGCCTCCGGCTTCTCCTCTTTTTTCGCTCCACGCTTCGCGTTGTTTACCACCGATTCCGGACGGCGCGGGGCGGGCGGGGGGCTTTCGGCTGACGGCTGCGTCGTCGTTGCCGGACTGGCCGCAGGCTGCTTGACGCCAGCGATGTTGTCCAAAAGCTTGACGTGCGGCGCGCGCTCGCCAAGGTGCAGAGTGCGCTGCCATGAATTGACGAAATCCTTCGCCGTCACTGGCTCGCCGTTTGACCAACGCGCATCCTGCCGTAAGTAGAACGTCCATTCGAGGTTATCCGCAGAGGATTCCCAGCGCGCCGCCACGCCGGGCACAGGGGCCAGAGTGTGGGGATCGTATTCGGTCAGCCCCTCGAAGATTGCGCGCACGGCATCCGTATCAGGAGGGGCAGCGGCTAGCGCCGGGTCGAAGGTTTGTGGCAGCCCGCCGTCGCTCCAGCGAAACTCCTGTACGGAGGGTACGACAACCCGCCCGTAATAAGGCTCGACTTCCTGATCAAGAAAACAGCCGCCGCCCGTGAGCGAAATGGTGACGAGCAGCGACGAGGCTATACTCGCGCGCCACCTGGCCCACCTTTTACTGATCTTTGTTCCCTTTCTGCTTACCATTAGATTTTTTTCAGCCGCCTCTTAAATCCGCGCAGCTTGCACGAGGGCGAGCTGACGTAAATCCTGATAAACTTCAGCAGTCTGATGACGGGTCGGCTCGAAACCTTCCGATGTATCTATCAAAAAATCCGCGTGGCGCATCTTTTCTTCCTGCGACATCTGCGCCGCGATACGGTTCTCGGCATCCTCGCGCGAAAGGCTGTTGCGCTTCATCAAACGCTCGACCTGCACCTGTGTGCGACAGTGGACGACGATTATTTTATCAAAACGGCGATAACCGCCCGACTCGATCATCAGCGCCGCGTCCACCACTGCGATTCCGTGCGGGTTTTCAAGCTCCCAGCTTTGCAACTGCTCGTCCTGCGCCGCGATTATATACGGATGAAGGATGGAATTTAAAAGCGCGCGCTTGCCCTCGTCGGCGAAGATGACCGCCCCCAAGCGAGCCCGGTCAAGCTCCCCGTCCGTCAGCAGGACTTTATCTCCAAAAGCTTCGACAACCCTTTGCAGGCCAGGAGTTCCCGCCGCGACCACATCGCGTGCCGTTTTGTCAGCATCAAGGACGTGACAACCCATCTCCGCCAGAAGCGCCGAGACGAAAGACTTGCCGACGGCTATCGAGCCCGTTAATCCAACACGCAGCATCTTTTCCAACCGGGGCTTTACAAACAACGCGCAGAGGGCGAGGCGCAAAGCGACAGCGCGGGCCGCACACATGTTGACCTACAGTCCGCGTCGCTTCTGCGCAGCCTTCAACGTATTGTGCATCAACATGGCGACGGTTAAGAGACCGACGCCGCCCGGGACAGGGCTTAGATGACCCGCCACCCGCCTGGCCTCCGCCGGATGCACGTCGCCGATAATGGTATAACCGCGACGGCGAATAACTTCAATGCGTTTGTCCGCTTCCGCTCCGAACCATTCACGCGCCTGCGTCTCGTCCGTCACCTTGTTAATACCAACATCAATCACGGTCGCACCCGGCTTGATATGCTCTGCGCGAATAAATGCTGGGCGTCCGATGGCAGCGATGAGAATGTCTGCTTGTCTCGTGACCGATGCCAGATCGCGCGTGCGCGAATGACAGATCGTCACCGTCGCGTCCATTTGCAGCAAAAGCTGCGCAACCGGGCGACCGACTGTCTGGCTGCGACCGACGACACAGGCGCTCGCGCCACTGATCTCAATTCCGCTTCGCACGAGCAGCTCTATGATCCCGACTGGCGTGCAGGGCGCGAGTAGGGGTTGGCCCATCGCGAGGCGGCCGACATTGATCGGATGGAATCCATCAACATCCCTGGTCGGATCAATCGCCTCCAGCACGCGCGCCTCATCCACGCCGCGCGGCAGCGGTAACTGCACGAGAATACCATCAACTTCGTCGCGCCGGTTCAATTGCGTAATCAGGTCAAGCAATTCTTCGGTCGTCGTCTCTGCGGGCAACGCATGATGCTCAGAGATAAGTCCCAGCGCACCGGATGTCTGTACTTTGTTGCGCACATAGATAGCCGATGCCGGATCATCTCCGACCTGCACCACCACGAGGCAAGGGCGCACGTCATGCTCTCTATTGAGGCGCGCGACCTGTTCGGCCACATCACGCTTGATCTCCTCGGCCAGGGCCGCGCCGTCCAGAATAACGGTTCCCGGCTCACCTTCTTTTGCTTGTGGGCTGCTTTCTGGCATCATATCAACAGGTTCGTATTGGCTATTCAATCTTTAGATGAGAAATCCGATTCTGAGATGCGCTGGATTTCTCATAGGTTACACTGGCTTGATCCGAAAGTAGTAGCGGTTTAATTTCCCTTCTGACGATCAAGCATATTGTTCTATTGACTGCGACGAAGATTAACTTATTCGAAGATCATATGTCATTAACCAACTCGAAAACCAAACGCTTCGCACTGCTTTTCGCCCTCAGTCTTCTCTTCAGCCTACAGATCAAAGCGCAAACGCCTCGCGAGCGTCACGAACGGATTCGCGCAAGCGTAGAGAGCGGTGATCACGGGACGGCTTTAAGCGAGCTTGCCTCTTTGCGCAGCGCTGACCCCTCTGCGTTCGCGGTTAATAACTATGACTACCTGCTTGGGCGGCTCTCTGAGCGGCGGGGTGATACGGCGACGGCTGCCGCTGCTTATCAAGCCGTGTCGGCGCGAAATTCCCTGCTCTCGCAATATGCGCTCTGGCATCTGGCACAATTCGCACGCTCGACCGGAAACCTTCTGCTTGAGCGCGAGCAATTGCGGCAACTTATCGCCACCGCCCCCGCGAGCCTTTTACGCGAGGCCGCGCTCGCGCGGCTCGGTGAAAGTTTTCTGGAGAGCGGCGATTACGCTTCGGCCATCGCGGCGCTCAGTCCTCGCGCTGCGGCCAAAGGCACGGCGTCGGCTCGCGAAGCCCTCGCCCTCGTCGGCCAGGCCAAGCTTCGAAGCGGTCAAACGGAAGGAGCGCGAGAGGCATTCAATAATCTGATTACACAGTTGCCGGACCCCGCCAAACCAGATGATTACGCCCTCGCCGCCGTGCGCGGTCTGGATCAGCTCGATAGCGGAAGCGCCGAGGCAGCGCTGAAAGCCGCCCCGCAGCTTTCCGAAAGCGAGCACCTTCGACGCGCCGGTATTTATAACTTCAACCGCGACTTTGCCGGAGCGCGGCGTCACCATCTCGCTCTCGTCGAGCGTTACGCCCAAAGCTCAAACATTCCCGACTCGCTCTATCAAATCGCGCGCGGCTTTTATCAGGAACGCAAGTTTGATGAAGCCATCAACTATTTCCAACGCGTCGCGGGCGAATATCCAGCAAGCTCTAACGCACGCGATGCAATGAGCTTCATAGCATCCTCTTATGTACGTTTGAAACGCACGGATGACGCGGTCGCGGCATACCGGCGTTACATCGAAAAGTATCCGGATGCGCCTAACCCTGAGCGCCCCTTTCTCAATATTATTGATGCGTTGCGCGAGGCCGGACGCGATCAGGAGGCGCTCGATTGGATCGGGCAGACTCGCGCTCGCTTCAAAAACCAGATCGGCGCGACCCTCGCCCTTTTCATGCAAGCCAAAATTAATCTCACGAAGGGCGCATGGGCTGCTGCGCTGGCGGATTTGGACGCGCTGCGCCCGGAGACTAATCTCGGAGGCATGACCGTTCCCGGCGGGACGAATCCGACAGAGATTTCTTTCACCCGCGCCTACACGCTTGAGCAGATGGGTCGCACGGACGAAGCGATCAGTGCTTATCTTGAGATACCCTCCGGGCGTGGTGAGTATTACGGCGGGCGCGCGACCCAGAGACTCTTCGCGCTCGCCAAAGATGCGCGCTCTCAAAGCCTGCTTGATTCGCGACTGAAAACTCTGCGCGCCGACGCGCAACAGGCGCTGGCGAGCGGGCAGGCCGAGCGAGCGCGCATCTCTGTGCATAAGGCGCTCAGACTTACTGAGGATGCAGCGGCGCGTGCGGAGTTGCTTGATCTGGCACGTCGCGCTTACGCTTCGCTTCCAGCCTACAGCAGCTTTCCTACAGCGCGATTGCTCGCGGTCGGTCGCCAGGATGTATTAACCAGCGCAACTCGTGAGGCAAATGCAAATCCTTCTCATCAAGCGCTGGCCGACGAGCTTCTTTTTTTAGGGCTCTACGATGAGGGCACCCCTGAGTTGGCCGTTGCACAGAAAGCCTCCGATAGCGGAGGTGCGGAAAGAAAGGGCGAGCAAGGGGACGGAACTGCAAGCGATCCGTCAAGCACCTCTACGGCAAAGCCTTCGAGCAATAGCAGCGGAGCGCAGGCGACTGCGCGCGCGCCATCGTCCGGGCTCTCGCGTGATGCGGCCTACACCCTCGCCGTCTATTACAAGCGGGGTGATCTGGCGAATCACGCCGTCGCCTTTGCTGAGCCCCTCTGGAAAAAAGTGCCAGCCGATTACCTGATCGAGCTTGCGCCGCGCGATTGGGTCGAGCTGCTTTATCCTGCTCCTTATCGTATGTCGCTTCTCGAATCTGCTCCGCCGCGTGGCGTTGATCCACGCTTTGTCCTGGCGATCATGCGCCAGGAATCTCGTTTTCGTCCCGAAGCCAAATCCGTTTCCGCGGCCCGTGGCTTGACGCAATTCATCCCCTCAACCGCAGACGAAATTGCGGCGCAGTTGGGCAAGCGCGATTTTTCGCAGGATGATCTCTACAATCCGCCCACGGCGGTTCTTTTCGCCTCGCAGTACCTGGGAAATCTTTTCAAGCTGTTTCCGGGTCAACCGCAGGCCGTCGGTGCCTCATATAACGGAGGCGAGGACAACGTTGAGCGTTGGCTCTCGCGTGCGCGGACTAACGATCCCGACCGCTATGTTCTTGAGATCGGGTTTACGCAGGCCAAAGATTACGTCTATAAAGTCACGGCAAATTATTGGGTTTACCAGTCGCTTTATTCCGAGCAGCTTGAACGAAGATAATTTACACAGGCGCGACGGCAAACCTGTGCGAACAACGAATGAGATTTTCTATGAGCTTTAGTTTCAAATTAAGGATTGCGGACGCTCCGGCATTGTCGGGCTATATCCCTTTGACCCTACTCTTGCTTTATTTCGCCTTCATGTTGGCGGGATGCCAGACGACATCAAAAACTGCGCCGGGTCGTCGCTTTGAATTAAAAGGCAAGGTCGTCGGGGTAGATAAAGACAAACATCAGGTCACGCTGGATCACGAAGAAATCCCCGGTTATATGCAGGCGATGATAATGCCCTTCACGCTCAAAGATGAGCTGATACTCAAAGAGCTTGCTCCGGGCGATCAACTTCAGGCAACGCTCGTCGTTGACGCCGACTCTTCATGGCTCGAAGAGATCTCTTTCTCGCGGATGAGCCCGGACGGTTCGGCTGCGAATAAAACCGCCGCGCGGCCTGAGCCGAGTCCTGGCGACGCCGTCCCGAATTTCTCGCTCGTCAACCAGGACGCCAAACCTATCCGCCTTGATCGCTATCGCGGCAAAGCACTGCTCTTGACCTTTATCTACACGCGCTGCCCCCTTCCAGAATACTGCACGCTGATGAGCGATAACTTCGCTGCCATAGATAAAGAGTTGCAGAAGGATGCGGCTCTTTACGAGAAAACGCACCTGCTCAGCGTCAGTTTCGATCCCGCTTATGACACGCCAAAGGTGCTGCGCAGCTACGGCGCGGCCCATACCGGAAACTACACCAGTGAGACTTTTAAGCACTGGGAGTTTGCCACCGGCACGCCAGAACAGATCAAGGAGATGGGAAAGTTTTTCGGCCTGACTTATGTTCAAGAGAAAGATCAGATCGTCCATTCGCTGCGCACTATCGTCATTACGCCTGACGGGAAAATTCACAAGGTTTACAGAGAAAACGGATGGAAACCTGATGAAGTGCTGCGTGACCTACGTACTTTATTAAGCCAGAGTTCTCCGCCATAGCCCCGGTCAGATATGAACCCGAAGAAGCCGTCTTTCCGTGTTTCAAACCAGCAGCCCAGCAAGTAACTCACAAAACAGTTATTAAAAGCCGGCCGGTTACCTGCCCAGCATTTGCTTGGTTCGTCTGAAGCATCCTCCCTTTGCACATGATCGAACATGGCAGGACTTGAGTCGTTAAATTTCCTATTGCTTTCCCATACGGAGTGTGGGATGCTCTCCTATGGGAAAGGAATAGGAGCTGCCAACTATGAGTGACAAGACGGACATCTGGCAGGGCACGCTTGCTCTGATGGTTCTCAAGACTCTGGAAGCGATGGGCCCACAGCATGGCTACGGCATCGCGCGGAGGGTAGAGCAGACGAGCGGCGACCTGCTCTCCATCAACTACGGCACGCTTTACCCGGCATTGCTCAAGCTGGAACAGGAGGGCTATGTCTCCTCCGAGTGGGGCACATCCGACAACAATCGCAAAGCCAAGTATTACAAATTGACGCGCGCGGGCCGCAAGCAGCTTGCTGAAGAAACACGCGAGTGGGAGAAGACGACAGCCATTCTTGCGAGATTCTTCGATACGGCAAAGGAGACTTGATGCGTATTCGACAATTACGCTCGCTTGGCCTTCGCATCACTGGACTGTTCAGCCAGGAGAAACGAGACCGGGAGTTAGCTGATGAATTAGAAAGCCATCTTCAGATGCACATTGAGGACAACCTACGGGCCGGACTGACTCCGGAAGAAGCGCGGCGGCAGGCACTACTCCAACTGGGCGGCATTGAGCCGACGAAAGAAAAATATCGCAGGCAAAGGGGGCTGCCCTTGATCGAGATACTTGCCAAAGACCTCCGCTATGCCCTTCGTCGGCTGACCAGGAGGCCGGGCTTTACAATCGTCGCCTTGATTTCATTGGCGCTTGGCATCGGGGCGAACACTGCCATCTTCAGCCTCGTCAATACCGCTATCCTGCGTCCGTTGCCTGTTGAGAGACCGGACGAACTCCTCTCACTCACGAACGCGGTCGAAAACCGACTGTTCCCGACCTTTTCTTATCCGAACTACAAAGACATACGCGACCGCAACGATGTCTTTGCAGGTCTCATTGGCTACCGCTTCGCGCCATTGAGTTTGAGCCACAATGGCGTGAACCAGAGGTTGTGGGGCTACGTCGTGACCGGCAATTACTTCGAGGTGCTGGGCGTGAAAGCGGCCCTGGGGAGAATGATTTCACCCGAAGACGACCGGCTCCCTGGCGCTCATCCTGTTACCGTTTTGGGCTACCAATGCTGGCAACAGCGGTTCGGCGCTGACCCGGCGATCATCGGTAAGAGCCTTATCGCGAATGGTCGAACCTACACTGTTATCGGCGTTGCGCCGCAGGGTTTTTTCGGGACTGAGATTATCGCCGCACCGGAACTGTGGTTCCCTATGGCGATGCAGGGAGAAATCGAAGTAGGCAACAAATGGTTGGACAAGCGTGGGACGGAGAACACTTTTGTTCAGGGAAGGCTCAAACCCGGCGTCAGTAGCGCTCAAGCGCAAACGAGGCTCAGCGCGATTGCTTTGCAGCTTGAGCAGGAATATCCCGATGTCAATGAAGGGAAGCGGATCACTCTTTCGACGCCCGGCTTTATGGGGGGCACAATGCGGAGTGCGGTGCTGGGGTTCACAGGGCTCTTAATGGTCGTCGTTGCCTTCGTGTTGTTGCTCGCCTGCACAAATCTGGCGAATCTGCTGTTGGCGCGGGCGACCGAGCGACGCAAAGAGATCGCCGTTCGCCTCGCCTTAGGCGCAAGCCGTTTTCGAATCGTGTGGCAATTGATGAGTGAGAGCATGCTGCTGGCGATTGGCAGCGGTGCATTGGGACTGTTGCTGGCCTACTGGCTGGTAAACCTCGCGGTCGTCTTCAAGCCGCCCGTGGATGTTCCTCTTTTTATTGACCTGCGCATTGATTATCGAGTGCTTATCTTTACCTGCCTGATATCGCTTCTGACGGGTGTGATGTTCGGTTTGTTGCCTGCTTTGCAGGCAACGAAGGTTGATCTCCTGCACGCGTTGAAGGACGAGCCCTCAAGCGGCGGCATGAGGCGCTCGCGGCTGACAAGCAGCCTTGTTGTTTTACAGGTCGCGCTTTCGCTCGTGTTCCTGGTCGGCGGCGTTCTGATGATGCGCGCCCTGCAACGTGCGCAGGCGATCAATCTCGGCTTTAACCCGCAAACAGCCGTCGAGGTTTCTTTCGATCTGCGGTTGCAGGGCTACGATAACGCACGCGGGCTTGAATTCCAGAAACGTTTGCTGGAACGCGTGCGTGCTTTACCCGGCGTGCAGTCTGCCGGAATAGTTGATCTTCCGCCCGTTGACCTGCATTTCTCCAGAAATGCGGTTTTCGTTGAAGGGCAAACGCCGGAACGTTTGACGACCGCGCCGAGGGCGATGTCCAGCAGTATCACTCCCGGTTATCTGCGCGCTATGTCCACCCGTCTTGTGCAGGGGCGCGATTTCACAGATCAGGATGACGAGAAAGCGCCGCGTGTGGCTATCATTAACGAAACATTCGCACGACGCTTCTGGCCGGGACAGGACCCGCTCGGCAAGCGTTTTAGTCAGGGCAGGCCGGATTCGGCGAAGCTGGAGGTGGTTGGCGTGGTCGAGGACGGCAAGTATGCAGGGCTAAACGAAGCGCCGCAGCCATACGTCTGTAGCTCACTTATGCAGGCTTACACAGGCACAAACACCATCATCGCACGCACCGAAGGTGACAAACAGAAACTCCTGGCTGCCATTCGCAACGAGATGCAACAGCTCGACTCAAACCTGCCGATCTCAAGCGCGAAAACGCTGGCCGACCGGATGGCTATGCCGCTCTTGCCTGCGCGCATCGCGGCGTCTCTTCTCGGCAGCTTCGGGCTACTGGCGCTGGCGCTGGCGGCCATTGGAATCTACGGCGTCATGTCCTACACCGTCTCCAGAAGAACCCACGAGATCGGCGTGCGTGTGGCATTAGGAGCGCAAGCATCAGACGTTTTGCGACTCGTCATCGGACAGGGAATGATACCGGTATTGATTGGAGTGGGGATCGGTTTATCAGTGGCGCTTCTGGTGACGCGGTTGATGAAGAGCGTGCTGTTCGGCGTGAGCGCGACAGACCCTTTGACTTACATGGGCGTTGCTGTGCTGCTCGTCGGCGTTGCACTACTGGCATGTTATATCCCGGCTCGCCGTGCAACGAAGATTGATCCGATGTTGGCACTACGTAATGAATAACGGGCTTGTGCTCGCAGCACAATTGTTTCGGCAAGGAGAAAACCGTTAGCCGTTTTCTTACCTTTATCCCTTTAACTTCTTGATCTCTTCGGTCAGCACCGGAAGCACTTCAAAGAGATCGCCGACGATGCCGTAATCCGCGATGTCGAAGATGGGCGCTTCGGCGTCTTTGTTGACGGCGACGATGGTGCCGGAGTTTTTCATGCCGACAAGATGCTGAATCGCGCCGGAGATGCCAAGAGCAATATAAAGCTTGGGCGCGACCGTTTGACCCGAAGAGCCTATCTGACGATCAATGGGCAGCCACTCGGCGTCGCAGATCGGGCGCGAAGCGGCGATGTCGCCGCCCAAGACTTCGGCAAGTTTTTCAGCGAGCGCGATATTATCCTTGCTCTTGATGCCACGACCGATGGCAACGATCACATTTGCCTTGGTCAGATCAACGGCCTGCTTGACCTCCTGGAAGGCGGGCTCCGGCTTCATGCGCACTTCGCCGACTTCGACGGCCATCGTTTCCACAGGTGCGCCGCCTCCCTTCCCGGCCTGCTCGGCGCGATAAGCGCCCGACTGGAATGAGGCGAACACAGGCGGCTCGCCGTCCGAGACTATATCCGCGTCAATCTTCCCTAAAAACATGCGCCGCGAAAAGGTCACGGAGCCCTGGTCAACGCGAGCGCGTATGCAATCGCTGATCAATCCTTTACCGAAGCGCGCGGCGAGTTTCGGCGCATAATCGCGCACAAGATAGGTGTGCGGCATAATGACATACTGCGGGTCGAGCTGTCGTATGACGCGCTCCATCGCGTCCGTATAACCATCCGGCGTGTAATCTGCCAGTTTCTCATTCTCCGCATAAATGATTTTATTCAGGTCGTAGCCTGCTATCTCCTGCGCTAAAGCTTCCATCCCTGAGCCGAGCACGACAGCCGTCACAGCTTGCTTTAACTCGGAGCCCAGATGTTGCGCAGCGGCGATGGCCTCAAAGGAGGTTTTGTTAAGAACACCCGCGCGATGCTCCGCGAATACCAGAATACCGTCACTCATTTTGTTCCCCAGTAAAAAATAGTCAGCAGCCAGTTATCAGTATTCAGTCTGTAGCTTTTGTTTTAGCTGACGACTGACTGCTGATTACTGACTACTTTTAAAATACTCTTGCCTCTGTGCGAAGCTTTTCGGCGAGCGCGACTGCTCCGGCTTTGGCGTCGCCGTTGCCCAGAAATTGCGTCTGTTTCGTTTTTTCCGGAAAGTAAATCTTTTCGATGCGCTGATGGACGGGCCGGGCCGTCACATTGTCCGCCGGAATGATTTCCTTGATCTCTTTTTTCTTGGCGGCCATGATCCCTTTGAGCGTCGCATAGCGAATCTGGCTGATGCCGGATTGAATGGTCAGCAGCGCCGGGAGCGGCATCGCGTACCATTGATACCAGCCGCTTTCCAGTTCGCGTTTGACCCTTAACTGCTCGCCCGACGCATCCACTTCGATGACAATCGTCGCGTGCGGCAAGCCCAGCAACTCTGCCATGATAACGCCCGCCTGCGCATAGCCGTTATCATCGGATTGCAGGCCGGTCAGAATCATATCGGCCTGCTCCTCGCGAATGGCGTCGGCCAGCATGCTCGCCGTGGCGAACGGTGAGAGATTGGTCAGATTGTCCATGACAACGTGTATGGCGCGATCAGCGCCGCGCGCCAATCCGTCCTTGATTACGCTTTTGACCCGCTGTGGCCCCATCGAGCAGATGACGACTTCGCCACCGTGCTTTTCTTTCAAGCGCAACGACTCTTCGAGCGCATAACCATCCGACTCGTTGACCTCGTACGAGAGATCACCCTCTTCGATCCAGGTCGCGTCCTTGTTTATGCGCAAGATAGCATCCTTGTTCGCGACCTGTTTCATTAAAACAATAATTTTCATAATCAGTAATCAGTAGTCAGTAGTCAGTAGTCAGTCAAAAGCAAGAAAGCTGATAACTGATTCCTGACTGCTGACTACTTCTCTCTTATTCTTCGTATCTCTTAAAAATGAGCGTAGCGTTTGTGCCTCCGAATCCGAAGCTATTGGAGAGCGCATAGTCAACACGCGCCTCGCGCGGCTCGTTCGGCACGTAATCGAGATCGCAGTCCGGGTCCGGATTGACGTAGTTGATCGTCGGCGGCAGTACTCCACGATGAATCGCCAGCACGGAAAAGACGCCCTCGATGCCTCCCGCCGCGCCGAGCAGATGGCCCGTCATGGATTTCGTCGAGCTGACGGCCAATCGGTAGGCGTGCTCGCCAAAGGTCTTCTTGATCGCCATCGTTTCAAATTTGTCATTGTACGGCGTCGAAGTGCCGTGCGCGTTGATGTAGCCGACCGCTTCGGGCTCGGCCCCGGCATCCTTCAGGGCTTTTTGCATGACGCGAATTGCGCCCGATCCGGTCTCGTCCGGCATCGTGATATGAAAAGCATCGGCGGTCATTCCATAACCTACCAGTTCAGCATAAACGCGTGCGCCGCGCCGCCGCGCCGTCTCTAATTCTTCGAGGATTACTAATCCTGCTCCTTCGCCGATAACAAAGCCATCGCGGTCGCGCTCGAAAGGACGCGAGGCGTGCGCCGGATCGTCGTTGCGTGTGGAGAGAGCGCGCATGGCGGCGAAACCGGCGACACTCATGGGCGTGATCGCGGACTCCGCACCGCCGCAGATCATCACATCCGCGTCGCCCCGCTGGATAATCTTAAAACTATCGCCGATGGCGTGTGCCCCGGCGGCGCAGGCCGTCGCCGTCGCCGAGTTCGGCCCCTTAGCGCCGTGACGAATCGAGACCTGGCCCGCAGCCAGATTGACGATAGCGGACGGAATAAAGAAGGGTGAAACACGGCCCGGCCCATCGTTTAAAAGCTTAGAGTGCTCACGCTCGATGGCCCAGAAATCTCCTATGCCGCTGCTGATATAAGTGCCGACCTGCTCCGCATTTTCGTCCGAAATCACTAAGCCGCTGTCTTTGATCGCCTCGTCTGCGGCGGCGATGGCATAGTGAATAAAGGCGCCCATCTTGCGCGCCTCCTTTTTTTCGACGAAATTGAGCGGATCGAAATCCTTAATCTCCGCGGCAAAGCGTACGGGAAACTTTTCCGTATCGAACTTCTTTATGACATCCACGCCGCTACGGCCAGCCATCAGCGCAGACCAGGTAGCTTCCACAGAATTTCCGACAGGGGTAACAAGGCCGAGGCCCGTAACCACGACGCGACGATTCAAGACGACTACTCCTTTCGTAAATAGTGACGAGTGAAAAGCGACAAGCCGCAGGGACAAGCTTTTCGCCTCATCGCTTTTTACACCTCATTTGTCACTACTTGTCATTGCTTTTACTACTTTTTGTGCTGATCAATATAGGTATATGCGTCGCGCACGCTCTGGATTTTTTCCGCGTCTTCGTCCGGGATTTCAATGCCGAACTCCTCTTCAAAACGCATCACCAGCTCGACCGTGTCAAGCGAATCAGCGCCAAGATCATCTATAAAGCGTGCGTTGGGCGTGACCTCGTTCTCGTCCACACCCAGCTCGTCCACGATGATCTGCTTTACCTTATTCTCGATCTCTTGATCGGGCATCTTTTTTGCTCCTCTGTGAATAATAGAAAAACTGAGAAAATTTCAAGCGACAGCCAGGGCTGCGCTCGTCGCACGTAAGCTCTCGGCCGTCTCGACATTCAAACAGCGCGCCTCGCGTTTGATCTGCCGTAGAAGTCCTGACAAAACCTTGCCGGGACCAACCTCTATAAATGTCTCGACACCCTCGCTAATCAACAATTCCATAGACTCTAGCCAGCGCACCGGCGACGAGACCTGCCGAACAAGGGCATCGCGCGCATCATCGCCCGTCCCGATTATGGAAGCGTCAACGTTTGTCACAAGCGGCAACCTTAAGTCCTCAAATACCACATCCTCTAAAGCGGCCGCTAATCTCTCCTGCGCCGGCATCATTAAAGCGCAATGAAACGGTGCGCTCACGTTCAGCTTAATCGCCCTCTTTGCGCCGCGCTCTTTGAGCAACTCGGTGGCTCGATCAACCGCCGCAACATTGCCCGCAATAACTATCTGGCCGGGCGCATTGATATTGGCGGGCATGCAAACATCATTTTGCTGCGCTTCAACGCAGGCTTCCATCACGGTTTTCAAATCCGCACCCATAATGGCCGCCATCGCACCGGAACCGACCGGCGCGGCTTCCTGCATGTAACGACCGCGTGCGCGCACCGTTCGCACAGCATCTCGGAGCGTGAGCGCTCGCGCCGCAACCAGCGCCGAATACTCGCCGAGACTGTGACCGGCAACGTATGCGGGCTGCGGGAGACCTTCACTCTCCATCGCGCTCAAAGCCGCGACCGAGACGGTCAGGATAGCGGGCTGCGTATTCTCCGTTAGCTGCAGTTCTTCGGCTGTGCCATCAAAGCACACGCCCGAGATTTTAAAGCCGAGCGCATCGTCCGCTTCTTCAAAGACCCTGCGCGCCGCCGGGAAATTCTCCGCGAGGTCGCGCCCCATGCCCGCGTACTGTGAAGCCTGTCCGGGGAAGATGTATGCCAGTCGACTCGTCATCACTGATTGCGCGGCTGCAAAGAGAAAGAGACTGTTTCGCCGGTCGCGCCCATTTCGATCTCTTTCTTCTGCGCCGTGTAGCCGTCAATCTTTGCCGTGATGCGATATTGCCCACGGGCCATATTCCTGACATGCACTCTGCCTCGCCCGTCAGCCTTGCGAAATACTATCTCGCCTTCCTTCGGCACAACCGTGATACACGTATCCTTCAAAGGTAATCCGTTCTCATCGCGGACTTCGATCCAGAGGGAAGGATCATTACTGCTACTTCCCTGCGCAGGCGCACGGTATGTGCCGCCCGTAGAGAGTAACAGAGCAAAGATAGTAGCGATTAAAAGTCTCGTTCGCATAATTTACCAGCGCATCAGCAATCCGCCCCACGTGACGCCGCCGCCGAAGGAAGCCATCAAAATCAGATCATTTTCCTTAACTCTCCCGGACTCCACGCATTCATCCAGCGCAATCGGAATCGAAGCCGAAGATGTATTACCATGCATGGAGATATTTGAATAGATTCGCGACTCATCTACTTCCAGCTTGCTGGCTACCGAATCCGTGATGCGCTGGTTTGCCTGATGCGGGATAAAAAGTTTGACATTCTCCGTCCGCTCGCCAGCTTCCTCCAGCACTTCGCGCGAAATGTCCGTCATCGAGCGCACAGCGACCTTGAACAGTTCATTGCCTTTCATCTTATAGAAATGCTGGCCCGAAGCGATGGTCTCAGTCGTCGAGGGAAATCGCGTGCCTCCGCCCGGCGCATAAAGATGTTCGGCAAAGCGCCCGTCCGAGCGTATGCGCGAGGCAAGTATTCCGCGTTCTCCGCCCTCTATTGGCCCAAGCACCGCCGCACCCGCCCCGTCGCCGAAGATCACGCACGTTGAGCGGTCTGTGTAATCAACGTACTGTGTCAGAACTTCCGCCCCGATGACGAGCGCATGGCGAGACTGTCCCGTACGAATCATCGAATCGGCGAGCGTCATGCCGTAGAGAAAACCGGAACAGGCGGCGGCCAGATCGAAAGCGGCGGCGCGGTTCGCCCCCAGCTCGGCCTGTATCAGGCAGCCGGTCGAAGGCAAGAGCTGGTCTGGCGTCACGGTGGCGCATAAGAGCAAATCTATCTCTGAAGGATCAAGGCGCGCGCGCTCAATCGCCTGGCGTGCGGCGCGGACAGCGAAGAGAGAGGTATATTCGCCGGGAGCAGCCTTGCGACGCTGCTTAATTCCGGTGCGCGTGGTGATCCACTCGTCCGAAGTGTCCACCAACCTTTCCAGCTCGGCGTTCGTCAGAATGCCTTCCGGGTAAGCATGTCCCGTGCCCAGGACAACCGCTCTTGTATTTGCCATCTCTTACCTCTCGTGAATAAGCGAATGGTAAACGGAAAATGGTGAAAAGACAAAAGCGTTTGCCCATTCACCATTTAACTTCGACTACTTAGTATTCACCAATTCAGCATATTCATGCGCACGCGTCTCTGCAATTCCGCGTTCGATACGCTCGCTCGCTCGGTGTTCGGAGAATTCCTTGGCGCTGCGAATCGCATTGCGTATGGCGCGCGCGTTACTGCTTCCGTGACCGATCAGCACGATCTGTCGCACGCCCAGCAAGGGCGCGCCCCCGTACTCGGAATAATCCAGACGCTTCTTAATATTACGAAACGCCGGACGGGCGAGCATCGCTCCCGCCTTGGTCTGGAGCGACGCCGTCAGCTCGCGTTTAATCATCGAGAGCATCGCGTCCGTTAATCCCTCCGATAGCTTTAACATCACGTTGCCTGTAAAGCCATCGGTCACGATCACGTCCACTGCGCCCGTAAAGACATCGCGTCCCTCGACATTGCCGACGAAATTCAAACTGGAGAGATTGCGCAGGAGCGGGAATGCCTCCTTAGTCAGATCGTTTCCCTTCGCCTCTTCCTCGCCGATGCTCATCAAACCGACGGTCGGGCGGTTTACGCCCAGCACGGCGCGCGCATAAGCATCGCCCATAATGGCGAACTGTGCCAGATGATGTGCCTTGCACTCGGCGTTCGCGCCCACATCCAGAAGGAGCGTCGGCTTTCCCGAACGAGTTGGAATCATCGCCGCCAGCGCGGGACGATCAACGCCCGGCAGCATTCCGATGACCATCTTGGCCGTCGCCATCGCCGCGCCCGTGTTACCGGCGGAGATAAATCCATCGGCTCGGCCTTCGGTCACGAGCTTCGTGCCGACTCTCAAAGAGCTTTTCTTTTTGCGCCGCACAGAGGTCGCGACCGCTTCGTCCATGCCGATGACCTCTGCGGCCTCGACAAATTCTATGCCGCGATCACCATCACCGCGCCAACCGCAACGGCGCAGTTCCGGCTCGACCTTTTCCGTTTGGCCTACCAGTATGACGCCGATGCCGAGGTCGCGCGCCGCCGCTAACGCGCCGTCTATTTCCGCTTGCGGCGCATGATCTGAGCCCATCGCGTCAACGACGACTTTGCCGGTTAGTTGTTGCCCGTGCTTCATTGAAGTGCGCGCAAAGAGCGCCAACTCGAAGGGAATGCGCGCGCGCCTGAATCGCTCTTAACTTTCCTGTTCGACTTGCACTACCTCGCGGCCCTTGTAATGACCACACTTCGGACACACGCGATGCGGGAGGCGCGGCTCCTGGCAATTCGGACACAGGCTGGTTTGTGGGGCGCGCAGCGCATCATGCGCGCGACGCTTGCGCGTGCGAGCCTTTGAGTGACGACGTTTCGGATTTGGCATAATAAGTACTCCCTGAAAAAATTTATTTGATAAGCTGGTTGATGACGAGCTGTGGCGCTCTTTTATTATCGCCAATCAACAGCCCTATCACTTACCATTATTCTGTTCCTGTTTTAAGCTTGCGAGCGCGGCCCAGCGCGGGTCAATCTCTGTAGGCTCGCAAGCGCAATCATTCTGATTCTTATTTGCCCCGCAAACTGGGCATAGGCCCTTGCATTCTTCCACACATAACATGCGCGGCGGTAAGGCTAAAAGAACCTGCTCGCGAACCAGATCATCTATGTCAATCGCCTCGCCGTCAAAGATCGAGACGCTTAAATCTTCTTCCCGCAGCTCGGCGGCTGTCGCAGCATCTTCATAATCAACCGCCGGAATATAAGTCACATCGAAGTCGGCCTTTATCGGCACGTCAAAGGTTTTCAGGCAGCGGTCGCATTCCACTTCGCCGCGCGCCGTAACGATGCCATGCAAGCGCACTTCCCTATCACTACGCATGAGGCGACCCGTTATCTGCGGCGCTTCCGTCAGGCGCGCATTCTCTTCATCGAGAACTACCTCTCCGGCTTCATAAGTATGGGCGAAGGGGCTTGATTTACCTTCCAGCTTGTCCAGTTCGATTCGCATGACCCACCCTGTCAGAAAAGCCGCGCTTCGGCCACGTGCGCGCAAAAGGCTTTATTATAGCCGCCAATTCAGGAGTGTCAACGCCTCGTGAACATTAGCGATTACTGCTTCCTGCTCTGGCAGCATTGAGCGCCTCGCGATGGATGACTTCCGCAAGTCGCCTGTCGCCGCCTGTCACCAGACGCTTTTTCGCCTGACCCGATGCGCTGAATAAAGGCGAGAGCTGGGGAGCATTATTCGCGCTCAGCATCTGCTTCTTACTGGCCGCGCGATAGCGTGGATCATTACCGCCCACGGCGCGGGCCGCACTGAAAGCATCCTTCGCTCGTTCCTGCTCGCCTGTTCGAGAAAACACAAGGCCGAGCATGTAGAAGGCTGCCGGGTACTCGTTATCCATCTCGATGGCTTTGCGCAGGTGACGCAGGGCCATGCGGTCACGCCCTAACTGATAATAGACGCAAGCCAGAACATAGTGAGCTTCGGGCGAGGGATTAGCAGATAGCGCCAGCTTGAACTCAATGAGCGCATCCTTCCAACGCCGCTCCGCCGCGAGCAGTCTTCCCAGACCGTAATGCGCTGCGAAAGATGATTTCTCGCGCCGTGCCGCCTCACCGAGCAACTCACGGGCTCTCTCCAACTCGCCCTCGTCCCCGCAAGCCAGCCCGAGCAGCAGACAGGCGGCATAACTATCTGGGGCAGTCTCAAAAGCTCTGGACAGGTAATCGCGTGCGAGCGCCATCTTGCCCGTGCTGAAAAAATGTTCGCCGATGAAATAGAGAAGCGGCGCGTTCAGGGGCGCAAGCGCAGAGGCGCGCTCCAACATACGAACGGCGCGCACCGTTTCATCCTCTTCGAGCAGCGCCAATGCCTGTCGCACGTGCTGCTCAAAGACCGCCCGGTGTGGGCCTCGAT
>JBKKAL010000072.1:0-6464 GCA_046714695.1 Pyrinomonadaceae bacterium | reverse complement strand
ATGTGCGTCGGCGGCGGCATGGGCGCAGCCGGAATTTTTGAAAGAATTGGATAAAAAGTTGTCAGTTGTCAGTAGTCAGCTAAAAGAAAAGCGATGAAAAACTGATTACTGACTACTGATTGCCGATTACTTTTTTTGCGACTGAAAGGAGCAAACAATGTCATCCGTAGTCGAAGAGAAACAGTTTATCACTGGTGGAAGCTTTTTGATTGAAGAGCGTACTACCGCAGAGGTTTTTACTCCCGAAGATTTTACAGAAGAGCATCGCATGATCGCAGAGACGACGCGCGAGTTTATTGATAACGAAGTTGTGCCACGCATTGCAGAGCTTGAGAAGCACGATTGGGCGCTCGCTCGCGAATTGGTGCGAAAGGCCTCCGAGCTGGGTCTGACCGGCGCGAGCATTTCCGAAGAATATGGGGGGCTGGGATTGGATCAGACGAGCGGCGTACTGATTGGCGAAGGTCTCGGTCGCGCGGCCTCGTTCGCCACGACCCTTGGCGCGCAATCGGGCATAGGCCTTCTGCCGATTACCTACTTCGGCACGGAAGAGGCGAAGAAAAAGTACCTGCCGAGAATCTCCTCCGGCGAATTGATTACCGCCTATGCGCTGACCGAATCGGGCTCAGGCTCTGACGCCCTCGCGGCCAAAGCGACGGCCAAGCTCTCAGAGGACGGCAAAGAGTACATCTTGAACGGCGAGAAGATGTGGATTACCAATGGCGGTTTCGCAGACCTCTTCGTCGTCTTCGCCAAGGTTGACGGCGACAAATTCAGCGGCTTTATCGTCGAGCGCCAGGAGGGTCTCACCTCCGGCGCGGAAGAGCACAAGATGGGGATCAAAGGGTCCAGCACGACTGCGCTGGTACTCTCGGACGTTCGCACGCCCGTCGAGAATCTCTTGGGAGAGGTCGGCAAGGGCGCGAAGATCGCCTTCAACATTCTCAATATCGGTCGCTTCAAATTGGGCGCGATGTGTACGGGCGGCATGAAGCTGATGATTCACGAGGCGGTGCGTTACAGTAACGAGCGTCATCAATTCGGTAAGGCGATCTCAAGCTTCGGTGCGATCAAGACCAAGCTGGCTGAGATGGCTATTCGCACATGGGTCGGCGAGGCGATGGTCTATCGCACGGTCGGGTTGATCGAATCCGCGACCAGCGAGACTTCTGACGCGGACGCGAAGCTGCGCGCTATTGAAGAGTACGCCGTGGAATGCTCGATCATCAAAGTTGCCCTGTCGGAGTATTGCGGCTTTGTCGCCGACGAGATGGTGCAGATATATGGCGGCTACGGCTATTCGGCTGAATATCCGGCGGATCGCGCCTATCGCGATGCGCGCATCAACCGTATCTTCGAGGGCACGAACGAGATCAACCGCATGCTTATTCCCGGCATGTTGATGAAGCGTGCGATGGGCGGCAAGCTCGCACTGCTGCCTGCCGCGCAGAAGCTGATGGAGGAGGTTCTCTCACCATCCATGCCTAATCTGGATGAAGACGAGGCCGTGCTCGCAGCAGAACAGAAGCTCGCGCAGAATGCCAAGAAGGTCGCGCTGATGGCGCTGGGCACCGCAGCGCAGAAGTACATGATGACGCTCGCAGACCAGCAGGAAATCCTGATGGGTATCGCCGACATTATCATTGACGCTTTCGCGATGGAGTCCGCCATCCTGCGCGCGCAGAAACTGGCCGCTGCGCAGGGTGAAGAAGCGGCGGCCCGATACCTGGACATGACGCGCGTCTTCTGCAACGACGCGGTCGAGCGCATAGAGGCCAACGCCAAGAACACGCTCGCAGGCATGAGCGAGGGCGACGAACTGCGCACGCTCCTGGCCGCGCTTCGCCGCTTTACCAAGCTCACGCCGATGAATACCATCATCGCGCGTCAGCGCATCGCCGACGGGCTCATCAAGTCAAATAAGTACGTTTACTAAAAACGGAACTCAGAACCAGAGGACTCAGGATTCAGAATGAAAAGGCCGCAAACCGCTTTTATTCTGAATCCTGAGTTCTGAATTCTGACTCCTGCTTTCTATTATGCGCGTCATTCCGATTTCCGTTCCAACGCCTTTTTTAGTCGGGCCGGTCAATGTCTATTTGATCGCCGAAGATCCCGTGACGCTGATTGATACGGGACCGAAGACGAAGGAGGCAGTTGAGGCTTTGCGCGAAGGGTTGCGCCGCGCGCGGTTTCGCGTCGCGGACATACGCCGCATTGTGCTGACGCACGCGCACGAAGATCATTGCGGATTGGCGCGCGTCGTGCGCGACGAAGCGAAGGATGCCGAGGTGCTGGTTCACGGATGGGAGACGGGACATCGCGCCGCGCGTCTTGAATACGAGGAGAATCGTCAGCTTCTCGTGCGCGCAGGGGTTCCGCCGGAAGATATCAAGAGGCTGCGGGCGATGTATGACGGCGTGCGCGCATATGCAGACTCGCTCGCAGACGGCGAGTACAGCGAGCTGGTGGATGATGCGGAGATAGAATTTGCGACGGGCAGCCTGCGCGTCGTGCATACGCCGGGACATACGCCCGGCTCCTGTTCATTCCTGCGCGAGGCAGACCGCACAATCTTCGCCGGCGATTGCGTGCTTAAACGCATCACGCCGAACCCTATCCTCTCGCCCGACCCCGTTGACCCGACGAAACGCTTTCGCTCTCTGGCCGAATACATGGTCAGCCTCGCGCGCCTGCGCGCGCTGGCCCCAACGCTCGTGCATGGCGGGCACGGCGAGCCCGTCACCGATTATGATGAGCTTTTCAATCGCTACTTTCGCGCGATACGCGAACGCCAAATAGACGTGATCGCGCTCGTCCCCAAGGCAGGCGCAACCGCCTGGGATGTGGCGCGCGAGATGTTTCCGGGCACGGACGACGTGCATCGTTTTCTCGCCGTCTCAGAAGCAGTAGCACACCTTGACCTTGCCCACTCCGAAGGTAAGCTCGCCGTTGAGCTAAGCGACGGTCGCGAAGTCTACCGTCGGCCAAGCGCCGATGTTTAAGCCACAGATCACAGGCGCTTGGTATCAATCGTTCTGTTTGAATTCAAGCTCTCACTTTATTCTTCACAATCAAGCAAACGCAGAATTTTTGGAACTCCGGCGACCGCACGGCGTTTGATAGCAAAAATCTGACCGGAGGATTTTGCTATGACCCTGAGAATCCCGTTTACCCTGACAATGATTTTGTTGTTTTCCCTGAGCGCGGCGGTGTTTGCGCAGGACGCGTCGCCACCCGCACCACCCGCGCCGCCTGCCGCACTCGCTCAGGCACCACTACCACCGCCTGCTGCTGCACTCGCTCCAGCATCACCAGCGGCTGCGCCGGAAGCGCCAATGGCCTTTTCATTCTTCTCTGATAACGAGAGTTTTCTCGGCATCTATCCCGAAGAGGTAAATACCGGAAATATGAAGCAGTACGGGATAAGCACGCCGCGCGGTGTGGCCGTCGGGCGCGTGATCGAGGGCAGCCCCGCCGAGCGTGCCGGGCTCAGGAAGAATGATGTGATTCTCAGATTCAACGGTGAAGAGGTGACGAGCGCGCGCAAGCTGAACCGCTTGATCAGCGAAGTCGCGCCGGATCACACGGCGCGTCTCAGCATCAGCCGTGGCGGCGTCGAGCAGGAAATCAACGTCACGCTCTCAAGGCGCGAAAATTTTCCGCGCTCGTTTGGAATGACGCCTCGCGCAGGAGACCTTGAAGATCTGGGCCGGAGCCTAGAGGGTTTGAGGAATGTGCCGGGCGGGAATGATTTTTCCATGGTCTTCGGGGCCAGTCGGCGCATCGGCGTCGGCGTCAGCCCGTTGACCAAACAGTTGGGCGATTATTTCGGCGTGACAGAAGGGCGCGGCGTGCTCGTTACCTCGGTGAGCGAGAACGGCCCGGCCAGGAAGGCGGGTCTGAAAGCCGGCGATGTGATTACGGCCATAGAAGGAAATCGCATTGAGAAGGTTTCGGACATGTTGCGCGAGCTTAATCGTAAGGACGCGGGCGAGATCACACTGACGATCATTCGCGATAAATCCCAACGCACTTTCAAGGTCACGCCGGAGCGCGGGCAGGCTTTTGAGTTTGCACCGGAAATCCAGATAACTCCGCAGGTGGGCCAACTTACTATTCCACGGATAGCCATGCCAATGATCCCTGCCATCAATCTCCGGTCAATGCCGAAGATTGTCATGCCGAAGGTTGTCTTGCCCGTGCTGCCAAAGATAAGGATACCGAAGGTCAAAGCATATTCTCTTTCATATCCACTCTAAACACGACATCCTGATCCGCATGAGGGCCGCTTTAATCGGGGGGCTAAAGCGGAAAGAGGTGGAGAGCAGAAGCACTGGTAGTCTTCTGCTCTCCACCTCTTCTCTTTGAGTCCTGAACTATTCTTATTCCTGTTGGCCCAGCTTCTTTTTCCCTTCGACGGCGGCACTCTTGAGCGCGCTATCGCACGCGTTAGTCTGGATGATAGCGTCGAACTCTTTCAACGCCTCATCGGGACGGTCGAGGAAGGCCAGAATGCGTCCCATCGCCTCGTGCGCGCGACAGACCAGAGCCGATTCCGTATCTGCCGAAGAGCGTTCAATCGCCATCCGGTAATGTGTCAGCGATTGGTTCAAGCGCGCCGCCTGCAAATCATCGTCGGTGGTATCGCGCGCCCAGAGGCTCGAAGTCTGGCCGAGCGCGAAGAAGATACGCGGCTCGCCCTGAAACTGCTGCAACAGTTGCTTCAATCGCGCCTCGGCCGCCGGGTAATCCTTTAGTTGCAGCAGCTTTTCTACATCGCCGAGGTTCTTGATGAGGGCGGCCCGCTCCGCCGCGCCGGGCGTCGCTTCCGTGGCCCTCTCGGTTGCTTCCATGTCTGACTGCCTTTGATCCCGCCGTGTCCGGCGTGCGGCGAGGGCGCGCGTGCGTGCCGCAGCAGTCTCGGTTAACCGGCGACTTTCGCGCGCCGGGTCGAACGAAGCGATCATATCGGCGAAAAAATTACTAACATCAAAACCGGATGTTTCTATTCCGCGTAGTTGATCCGCGAAGTAGAAGGAGAGCACCGCCCCGCTTTCGTAAGCATCAGCGAGCTGGGCCAGCGATTCATCCTCAAAAGCGGAGCGCGACGCCTGCATCTCTTTTGCTAACAGAGCGCGCGCATCTGCTCCCGGCGTTTTGTCCATACGGCTGCGCGTCTCGCGCACCAGAGCGTCAACCTTGATCGCTTCCTCAAGGCGCACCTCGGCGGCAGCGACCAGCGAGCGCGCAACTGCCCTGAAGATATCCGGCGTCACGCTTGCTCCGGCTGCCGTGCGGTCATCCAGCAAAGGCTTGATCTGTTCGCGGCGCTGGGCGATATCGCGATTAAAGCGCACGATGATCGGATCAACCACGTACTGCAAGTAGGCGCGGCGCATTTCAGATGATGTGGGATCGGTGTCTTCCGGGACGATCACATAATAATCGTCGGCAATGACGCGGAAGTTGACTGCCCCCGATGCGGCCAGCAAATCCGGTACGATGAAGAATCGCCTTTCGTGCTCGCGAACGGTGTATTTGGGCGGCGCGTCTTTTTTCTGACCGCTGGCAGGACTGCGGACGGGCACTCGCTCGACGGTCGTAGTCTGCGGGCGCGTGTGTAGATAAGAGAGCACGAAGCGCACCATCTCGGCAGTCGGGCGACGAAGGCGGTCGCCTTCCTCCTGGTGCATCTTCAGGTACGCGGGCAAGTGAGAGTCAATCCCGGATTTTCGATAGAACTCGCGCAGCAGAGGAGCAAAGTCCAGCACCTCCAGTAAGCCCGCCGGAAGGTCATCCGTGCGTGCGGGCGCATCGAAGCCGGGAGCAGGGCCGAGCGCGTAGGCGAGCGAGACGTAACGCGCTGCCTGCTCGGCGGGCGTCGGCTGCGTTCCTACCTGCGTCTTCAGCCTGTTACGCTCAAAGAAATCTTTAAGGCGGCTGCGTAAGCCTTCGTCCAATTCGGCCTGATCGCGCCTGACCTGTATGCGGAAGACCGAAGGCTCTTGCCCTGTCGGGACAGGATCGAAACCGGCGGCATCGAGCGCGGCCATCATAACTATCAGTCGCAACTCGGGCTGTATGCGCACGCCGTATTCCGTGAGGTCAAACCCGCGCGGCTGTTGTTGCTGCTGTGGTGTTGGCGACGGCGCTGGAGACGAATTGCTGCGCGGTGGTGCTGCTGCGGGCGTAGATGTTGGCCTCTGATTTTGCGCCTGCGCTGGGAACGGTGCTGCGAGGCAAAGCGCAAGCGCCGTCGTGATGATTAAATAATGTCTTCTCATAAAAGCTGGACAACCCGCGCGCGAAATTTTCAAGGGAGTGTCAGAGATAGATGATGAGGAATCAGGGAGGAATGGTTGTATCAACTTAACCCCGAACTCCTCGAACTCAGTCGCCTTTGTTTATTCCCCGGCATTCATCCTGAATCTTTGTTTGGCGCGTAGCATACGTAATGTTAA
>JBKKAL010000071.1:0-43578 GCA_046714695.1 Pyrinomonadaceae bacterium | reverse complement strand
GAGAGAAGATGCGGTTTGAGCGAAGGCAGCGTTTCATGTACCTTCAAGTTTATTTGTTCCACTACTTTTTCACTTCCATTCATAACACAGTAGGAAAAGGCGAAGCGTCTAACGCCCGAATTAACCGAGCGCGCATTCAACCTCGAATCCATTCAAGTTCACGATAAGAGCCGCGCTATTCGCGCTCCGGTTCAATGAGTTGTTAGACGGCGGTTTGACCAACACTATTCACCTCTTCAACCATTATTCGAGATTCAGAATCAAGAAACACTCTGAAATCTTTTGTTTGCTTTGTCCCACTCAACCATCCATCGTGTTTGAGTTTTGCACTAACCAAGGGTTCAAGCGTATTGAGCAAGTCCCCATAAACAACAGTAGCCGGTATAGCAGGCTGTCCATTCCAGACGAGAAACAAATCCTTAAAATTGGCAGTAGGCACTGTAGGATAGCCAGCTTCTTTTTCATGGTTGATGTACATTCGACCATATTCCAGAACTTGATCGGATGAAAGGGCAATGCCAGCTTCATTCTCTCGGATAAGAAGCCGCCCTTGCGTCACCAGTTCAGCCAAAGAATCATACTCGGCTTCAACTTGAGCGTATGTCCACTTACACAGACAAGGCCAGCAATATCGGTCGGCATTTCCTTCATAGATTTCGCCACGATTCAAATCTAAGCCTTCAATTACTTTCTCACCCAAATTGTAACCGGTATCGTCACGACGTTCGCCGCGAAAACGGACGGCAGTTTCGTGCACGATGTGACATCGCGCACAAAGTAGTTCTAGCCAAACGGTCTGAAAGAAGCTCATAACTTTCGTATATACCCCAAAGCGAGACGTCTAACGCTCGAATTAACCGGGCGCGACGAGCCGCCGAATTAAAGCAAGTCTCGCGCATGAAGGCAACGCTATTCGCGCTCCGGTTGAATGAGTTGTTAGGCGGCAGTTAGCTCGCATCATCCGAGAAAACCGGGATAAGGCGGAACGGTGAATACATCTGATACCCAGCAATTCGATAACGGTATCCGTCAACCCTGCCTTGAATGTATAGCCTGCTCGGACGAACAGGAGAATCAGATCCCCAGATTGCAACTATCAATTCAACCATGTGTGGCGGATCATCGCAGAGATGATCGCGATCTGCAATAGACAGAGCAGAGCTAATTGTGCCCGCCACCTCTTTGTGTGTATGAAACGTCCCGAGGAATGTAGACTTATGCTTCCGAGAGAGTTCTCGAACACGTCGAGCAAATCGCACAGAATCCACCTCGGCTCTGGTACGCTTCCGCACACCACCACGGTAAACGATGGCGTGCGTGACAATGGCAGTATTGTTTTGAAGCCTGCCGAGAAGAATTCCTAGCCGTTCCTCTTTGTACGCTGCCTCATAACCTTGAACAGCTGCATCACTCAGGACAGGAACGACGCCTTTCAAGATTACTACGCGCTCCGGGTTCATAGGTTTCCCTCCAACGCATGTCTCTGACGCCTAACGCCCGAATTAACCGGGCGGGAAGGATTGTATCAAGCCTTCAATCTTGCGAATGAGATGCAAGCTGATTCCGCTCCGGTTGAATGAGTTGTTAGGCGGCGCGTTGACACTGCACAAGCTTAACATCCTTTTCAATTCTAAACGGCATCGGTTCTGATTTAACCTTAATCTGCAAAATTCCCATCTTCTGCCATCTCTCACGTAACTTCTTGGCCTGTGTCTCGCTTCCAGACCAGACCTCAACCACCATCTGTAAGAGGTGATCGCCAGGCTCCAATTTTCCCAAGCCCATTATGCTGAAGCTGTCTTTGGTCTTATAAGATTCTCCGGGTTTTAGCACAGCAAAACGTGAATCTGGTTTCCGCCCTATATTAGGTATATCTCCTGATGTCACCCATCCAATGTGACCATAATCTTTTGCCCATAGATTATAAATGTCTGTTCCAGTACGCCAGTAGGTTATCAGGCCGCCTTTTGGAAGAATGACACTCTCGCGCCCGGTATTCTTATACGTAAGCTGCAAGTCCATAGCTACATCGTACATATCTGGATACTCAGGAATGCAATGGCGCTGCTGTAGAACTTCCATTGTCAGTTGAAGGTTCTGTGATTGGGATGACTGCTGCGCCCACCCCACATAAGGGAGCAATAACATCAAGAGTATTACCACTATACTTGTTTTAATCATACTATTCCTTCAACGTAATAGCCGCCTAACGCTCGAATTAACCGGGCGGTAATCAACTGCATCGTGTGACATGTTGACGATGAGAGGCAAGCTGATTCCGCTCCGGTTCAATGAGTTGTTAGATTGCGTCGCAGATTCAATCGCAACATTCCTTAAATATCATACAATACCAGCGACCATCATAACGATTACGTACCAATCAATGTTACCTCGGTTGATATTTCAAAGAACATTGATTATTTTAAGTGTGACAGACAAGCAAATAAATCTGAATGTGTTGATTGTCCACAAGCAAGAAAATCTTATCATTCTCGCTTGTCTGCTATTTCTCTAATCTTGATTCACATAATTTCCAAATAACATTATGAAAAATGCCATACTCTGTTTTGCCTTATCGTTGATAGCTTTTTCAAGCTACTCATTTGCACAAGTGCCGTACAATTCAGCGGTTCCGAATGGCTACACGAAAAAAGCGGTAATTTCCGAACAAGTCGGTTTGACGCAGGTGACGATTACTTATCATCGTCCGGCAGTCCGAGGACGCGAAGGTAAAATTTGGGGCGGAATTGTTCACAAAGGCTTTATCGATCAAGGATTCGGGAATGGAAAACCCGCGCCCTGGCGGGCAGGCGCGAACGAAAATACCGTCATCGAATTTGATAACGATGTAAAAATCGAAGGTCAAACTCTGCCTAAAGGGAAGTACGGGTTATTTATCGCGTATGATCCGTCGGAGAGTATTGTTATTTTTTCCAAAAGAGTGGACGCTTGGGGTTCGTTTTTCTACGACGAAAAAGAAGATGTTTTACGTGTAAAAGTTAAACCTCAGCCGGTTGAGAAAAGCGTCGAGTATCTAAAATACGAGTTTTCAAACCAAACTCCTAATTCGGCCGTCATCGCTCTCGCGTGGGAAAAACTATCAATCCCTTTCAAGGTCGAAGTTGATTATTTGAGACAACAATTCGATGCTTTCGTCGCCGAAGCGCAAAATCCGCGCGGCTTTACTCCGCAGGGATTAACCATCGCCGCAAACTGGACTTTGCAAAACGATTACCAGTTGGAAAAGGGACTCGAATGGACGACTCTAGCAACAAGTCCGAAGTTTCCGGGCGATCCGACTTCATTTCCCGCACTTTCGACCAAAGCGGCAATTCTCGATAAACTCGGCAGACCTGACGAGGCGGCGGCAGTCATCAAAAGTGCGATGCCGTTTGGTAGCGTCGTCGAACTTCAGCAATTCGGCAGACAGCTTATAGCTGCGAAAAAGCCGCAAGCCGCATTAGAAGTTTTTCAGTTTAATTACAACAAAAATCCGAATCAATTTATAACGCTGACGGGAATGGCGAGGGGATTGTCCGCCAACGGCGAATACGCTAAAGCCCTGGAATTCGCTAACAAGGCTTTACCGTTAGCGCCTAATGATTCCAATAAACAAGCAGTTCAGGCGATGATTGAAAAGCTGAAAGCAGGCAAAGACATCAATTAATTTCCTTTTAAACAATACTGACGCCCAAGCAAGGAATGGCTTCATAAATTCTAAGTCTCTAATAAGATGTAGCAATCTAACGCCCGAATTAACCGGGCGGGAAGAATTGCCGAGCAGCATCCAAGTTCTCGATGACATCCAAGCTATTTCCGCTCCGGTTGAATGAGTTGTTAGGTCGCGCGTCCGAGATAATCATGCCCACCAGATTTACTGCCGTTTCCACCTCAACTCAATCTCCACTTCTTCTTCATCTCCCGAATGCTCATATTCAAACTCGACTATTGCATATGGCGGGATGTAGATGCGCTCTCCTGCGATCTGTATCTCAAAGGTTTTCTCCTCTTCTAAAGCATCAGCCAAGCGTCTCAACTTAGCAACAACCTCTTTGGTCGAATATGATTTCTCTACGTCCTTCTCACGTCCCATAATTTGCCTCCTGAGAATTGATTCTGCTATGAACAAACAAATTCTCTCGCGAATCTCTCCAAATACAAAGGCGACCTAACGCCCGAATTAACCGGGCGCGCAGACAACACCGATAGATTCAAGTTCTCGATAAAAGCAATGGTATTCGCGCTCCGGTTGAATGAGTTGTTAGGCGCGCCTTGGAAGCAACTACGTCTTTTGTTTTATGCATATCTCTGCCTTCAAGAGATCGTCAATGACACTCATATAAATATCTGGATACGCCTCTTCAATACTCTCTCGAAACATCATTCGCGCCTCTGCGTCAATCGCCGGAATACTTTGTGCCGCGTCATAGGTTCTCCGATCGGGCCACTGAGCATAGGCCACCCATGTCCCATCTTCGGCTTGATGCAGACGTGAACCGAGACTGCCACAATGTTGATAAATCTCTTCTGTCCTTCTATGCCATCCTTCTAAAAAATTCTTCTCGTGACTTTCTTTTACCTTCCAGTGGTATAAGGCAATGAACATTGTTTCCTCCAAAACATTCATAGAAGTGATCATGTAATGCGCAAGCGCCTAACGCCCGAATTAGCCGGGCGGCGCGAATCCACACAACTTACAGCGCAGGAAGCACCATGAAAGAGATGCTATCGCCGCTCCGGTTGAATGAGTTGTTAGATTTCGCCCTTCGTATCAATCAGACTCAGGTGTATTCAGCATCCAAGGCACTTTCGTCTGAAATTCAAGTTGCACGATCTCTTCGCCTGCGAATGATTCAGGTATCAAAGCAGCATCCGACGTAAAACCATACTCAAAATAGCCACCGATTAGCTCAAGGTCGAAAGTACTACTTCCTTCTGCAATCATCCGTTTCGCATCCCTTCCGCTTTCGATAAACCCGATGAAATGAAAGAAGCCGCTATAATGATGAAGACCTGATTCATCACGATGAGTACGCCATGTTTCAGCTTCCTTACGAGAATCAATCCCAAGCTGCTCGAATATAGCAAGAGCCTCTGATGGATAGGCTTGGTCACGGGCAGCCGCGAAATTCAGACACTCTTCGCAGCCACATGACTCAGGTGAGCTTTTAGGCACGCCAGAATAAGCCGTGCGAGTTGCTTCGCGGTCACAGCTAAGATTCCATCTGCCGATATTCACAATTTCCATGTCACCCTAGAAGGAGAAATCTAACGCCCGAATTAACCGGGCGGGAATCAACCGCATCGTGCGACAAGTTGACGATGACAATCTAGCTGATTCCGCTCCGGTTCAATGAGTTGTTATACGGCGCGGTCGATTTAGAAATAACAATCATCAGAATAATTGCCATGCCAAGGGGAAACACCGGTAAGAATATCACTAGGAAGACAATTCCAGCCACTTCCGTCTTTAAGCGGCCCTGCGGATAGCCTAAGCAGGACACATTTGGGTTAGCAGGATCATAGAAGACAATAACCTTGTCACCGACATTCAAACTTCCAAACGATGGATTACCTTGTCCGGCACTTCCGACACCTACATATGTTTGCGGCCCCACTATAAAAGAATAGCGAATGAGTTGATGATTCTCAGGCTCTTTGGCCGTGACTTTACCCCATACACCAACACCATCGCTCAAGCGAGAGTATTTACGCCAGTCCATGAGAGCCAAGCCAACAGCCGCTCCAACAGAAGCGAATACTAACCAGACAACAACGCAAATGAGGATTTTGTTCCTTAGACGATGAATATTGAATATGCTCATCTTCAATTTGTAAATCGAAGTCTAAAATCACGAAGACGTATAACGCCCGAATTAACCGGGCGCGCATTCAACTGCATTACGGACAAGTTAACGATGACATCCAAGCTAACTCGCGCTCCGGTTGAATGAGTTGTTAGGCCATCGTTGGTGGGCAAAAGAGCTTTTAATGATTTCAGAAGTGCCTGCCCACTTTTTCCATCTGCATCAAAA
This sequence comes from Pyrinomonadaceae bacterium, assembly GCA_046714695.1. Taxonomy (GTDB): domain Bacteria; phylum Acidobacteriota; class Blastocatellia; order Pyrinomonadales; family Pyrinomonadaceae; genus DASQYE01. The sequence goes on along the minus strand of JBKKAL010000071.1, from coordinate 37,543 downwards.
CCCCAGTGCTCAAAAAGACCACCATTTGGTAGTGTAAGATTATGACAATGAAAGCAAACATCCGTTTCGAGTAAAAGCTGATCGTTTGAGTAAAACTTCAGTTGATACGCTGGCACAAAGCATCCCGCACCAACCCCACGCTTCAAGCCCCTCCACACTTTGGTAAATTGTTTAGCCTCATCATTCAGCAAAATCTTTGAAGCTAGTACGCGAACTTGATCTTTACCATTTCTGATTAAACGCAACTCGACTCTCGTAACATCGGGGAGTTGTCTGGTCTGTTTGAAAAATAGCGATCCTCTTTCTGGCTCCCAGCTTTCAGCAACCACATAAGTCTCAACAGCCTTCGGCTTGGATTTTCTTCTTTTCGTTCTTTTCTGAGCGTCAGCAACTATGCTTATGCCCAAAACGATGACAGATATTAATGCCGTAGCTATGAATGTTCTATATTTTGACATCATTCAACTCCGATGGCCTAACGCCCGAATTAACCGGGCGGGACACAACCAATCAAGCATTCAGGTCTCGCGGATGAAAGCCACGCTATTGCCGCTCCGGTTGAATGAGTTGTTAGGCGGCGTCGTGACGCATCAACACTACCCCTCTACCCCGCAACGCCGACCTAAACTCCTTCAAGAAGGTTGCTCGGCTAACAGCGCTCGGATCTTGGCGATCACCTTACTCGGTGTAGGATACCAAAGACGATTCGTGTCGATGAGTTTTCGGCCATCAATGGACACGCTGAACTCACCCAGACCGCCTTTCGCTGTCGCCACCTTAAGATCATCCTCTTCCGACAGTTGGGCCGCCACACGGGCAGCCATAGCTCTTTTAATCGGTCACACCGGGCAATAATGAATTTCTACATTTCTCATGAACATTAGTGTCCTCTCGGAAGGGTGAAAGAGCAAGTGGTGGCTTTCGTAAAACACCAGCATCGGGTGCTCTAGGTTACAGCAGCCTAACGCCCGAATTAACCGGGCGCGCACACAACACCGATAGATTCAAGTTCTTGATAAAAGTAACACTATTCGCGCTCCGGTTGAATGAGTTGTTAGACAGCCGATTCATGCAAAGAGCCGCTTACTTATTTCGCTCCCAATCCACGCTGATTCCATAATTCCAGCTTGAGCTGTCATTACCTTTAAACTCAATATAAGCTTTGTATTCACCTTTCTGAAATATTAAGCGAATACTTCCCGTACGCTTGAACCATCCATCTAAACTTTCTTCTTTTGAGAGGCTCCACCCCTTCTCAGGCAATTTTGTAGAGTAGAAGGATTTCACTTCTTCATAAGGGGCTGTAGATTGGTAGTAATAAGAAAGAACCGCATTGTCACTCTTAATAATATGATTGGAACCTGTCTGCTGGAACTCGCTATAAAGTGGAAGCTCTGAAATAACTCGTTGAAGGTCTTTCAATTTTGCTTCGTGCCCAGGATTAAGGGAGTTACAGCCCAATGATAATAGAGCTAATAATGAGGCGAGGATCAGTTGTTTCATTCTTCTGCGTTCCGTTAAGAAATAGCTGTCTAACGCCCGGCATCACCCGCCGCGAGCACAACGCCGAGACGGCCAAGCCTCGCGCATGAAGGCAACGCTATTCGCAGTCGGGTGCATGCCGTTGTTAGGTGCGGCCTCAGTAGTAAGTGATAGTGCGGTATTCGACTGTATAGGCCTCCGACGTTAACCGCCCGTCCTTGAAGACGGAGCTTGATCGTTTCGCCTTTACCCAGTTCCCCATGTAATCGAGCTCATAAGACGAGGCGACTATACGGCGAAAAGACCCCTCGCCCTCCTCCCCTTCGATGACGTTACCGCGCTCATCGCGGGTAATCTTAGTCCAGCCCTCCAGTCTCCCCTTTCCGTCATAATTGTTTTCTTCGGCCAGCGTCCCGTGCTTGTCGAAGACGATCAGCTCTCGATACCGGACTGCCCCGCCGGCGTCGTAGCTCACATGTTCCGCCCTCCGCCCTTTGTTGTCGTAAGTGTAAACCTCTGTATATAAGAGCGAGCCGTCCTCCGCGTATGTAGGACTCTCTATCCGCGGGATGCTCTCATCGAAAGGGTAGAGGCGCATTCTCGTGCGCGGGTCATCGACATCGGGTCTGCCCCGGCCACCCACCACGCTGCCGCCCGGCTCATACTTCTGCCTCGAAGTCACTGCCCTCTCACCTTCAACACACTTACCCGCCACACACTTTACGGAAGCCCATTCCCAGATGACGGTACGGACTGGCCCGATTAAGCCGTCCTGCTCCCTATCCGACTCGTTTTGCGCATGCGCATCAAGGTTCGTGGCGAGAGTCAGTAGCGCTATAATTAAACCAATCGCCAGCTCGTTCATTTGAATACGTCTCATCGGCATTAACCTAATGTTCCCTTACACGCAAGCACCTAACGCCCGAATTAACCGGGCGCGAAGACAACATCATAAGCGGCAAGTCTCGCGCATGAAAGCAACGCTATTCGCGCTCCGGTTCAATGAGTTGTTAGGCGCATCTTCCAGATTCAAGGTCGGGTATGTTTCCGGCATTCCATCACGATATAGAAACCGCGCCTCCTCAATTTGTAAATCGTGGTCACTCGCGCAACCTCGAAATTTTTCGATAGCACTTCAGCTTCAGCAAATTGTAGCCCGGATAAAATATCACGCTTGGGCGTGGGCGAAATAGTAAGCTGTAAGGAAACCGAATCCTGACTGTTTTCTCCAGCCATAGATTCATCTGTGTACCAAACGCTGGCGACAACATAGAGCTTCGTATTCGGAAGCCGATAAGATTTGGTGGTTAATTCCTCTTCGTAAATAACGGTGTCGAATGTACCAAGCTCCTTGAACTTGAGTTTAGGCGCGGCATCATTTTCAAGATCGGCTGTTTTTATACCTGTCACATCAGCAACGCCGACAGTACACCGGTCAGCGTATCTGATTCCTTGCGTGAATATATTGTCTGCGCAAAAGATGAGCAGCAGAACAGCAAGGATGGTTTTTCTAGCCTGTGTGTTAATCATTATCTGCGTTCGATGCGCCTAACGCCCGAATTAACGCGGCGGGAAGAATCGAACCAAGCATCCAATCTTGCGGATGAAAGCCGCGCTAAATCCGCTCGCGTTGAATGAGTTGTTAGATGGCGGCCAATGAGTGAACCGCGCGACGTTGTATGCCTCGATACTTGTTTTTATCTATTAGCTAAGCCAAATAGCCCCACGACCCCGGCCCCCAATATCATTACACCCATAATCATGATTATTACGGCGACCAGAGCAGCGTTTGCTTCACGATATGCTTTAGACACCTTTGGATTCAAGGGGGAGCGAAGCAAGCGCAATACTCTTCTATCAGATGTATGGAGCAGCAGCCATCCACTGAAAAAGGTGATAGCTCCTCCTATGATGATTAAGATAGCGCTAAGCACCATACCACGCATTTAATCTATCCCCGTTCCCTAGCCGAACAGACATCTAACGCTAAGTAGGCGTCATAAATGACGCAATATATTACGTCAAATCTGACGTATAATCCTCCTTCTTCAATTCCCTTCCTCTTCAGCACCATCATTTAACTCTGGCTGCCCTTGATTAGACGTCACTTCTCCTGCTAGTTTATGCGTCATAAAATCTAATCAGGAAAGGCACACCTCACCATGCCTAAACTTCTCGAACAGGTGCGTCAAGCCATACGCACCCGCCACTACAGCATTCGAACAGAACAGGCTTACCTCTACTGGATCAAAGATTACATCCTCTTTCACCATAAACGCCATCCCTCAGAGTTGAATGAGCAGCACATCAGCTCCTGGCTTGCTCATCTGGCTGTTAAACGCAAAGTGGCGGCCTCGACACAGAATCAGGCGCTCTCTGCCATCCTTTTTCTCTACCGCGATGTCCTTAATCTGACTCTGGACTGGATAGACAATATAGAAAGAGCGAAGAAACCAGCTCGATTGCCGGTCGTCTTCTCCAGAGAGGAAGCACATGCAGTTTTAGCAAACCTCAGCGGGACGCTCTGGCTTATGGCAAATTTGCTGTACGGTTCTGGTTTGCGATTAATGGAATGTGTGCGGCTGCGCGTCAAGGATTTACACCTCAAACAACACCAGATCATAGTCAGAGACGGCAAAGGCGGGAGAGATCGAGTGACGATGCTGCCCTCAGTGCTGGATAGCCCGCTGGAGCAGCATTTAGCAAAAATAAGGCTACTACATGAGCAGGACTTACGAGCAGGAATGGGCAGGGTCTACCTACCATTTGCACTGGCGCGTAAATACCCGCAGGCAGATAGGGAATGGGGCTGGCAGTATGTGTTTCCGGCTGCAAGGGTCAGCGTTGATCCACGTTCGGGAATAGTGCGTCGTCACCACCTCGACGAGCAGGTACTACAGAGAGCGGTGCGAATAGCCGTCAGCGCGGCTGGCATTACCAGACCGGGCAGTTGTCATAGCTTCAGGCACAGCTTTGCTACGCACCTTTTGGAAGATGGCTATGATATTAGGACTATTCAGGAGCTATTGGGGCACAAGGACATCAGCACAACGATGATCTATACGCATGTGTTGAATCGTGGAGGCAAAGGTGTAAAAAGCCCTCTTGATAAATAGCATCACATCAACCTGAACAAGAGCGCGGTATCGTCCTCTTGGAAAGTGGCACACTATAGGCACACAAAATAAGAAAGGGTATCCTCAGTGGACACCCTAAGTTATTGATTTAATTGGAGCCGGTGGAGGCGTCATGTGGTATAATGATGCGAGTCGAGGCCCTGTTAGCGCACGGCCTCGACTCTAATCAAAACCATTTGTGATAGGACACAAACAGCATGACTAGCCGTAAAAATACCACAACCAGCCGACGCCGCGCAGAGCAACTTGAAATGGATTACGGGACGGCCTCAGCGAGATTGAAGAAAGCTTTAATGCTTCACTTGCTGCAACGTCTCAATGAGAGCAACTGCTATCGCTGTATGTTACCTATAACCAAACCCGAAGAGTTGAGCGTTGACCATAAAGGATCTTGGCTAGATGTTTCGCCGGGATTATTTTGGGACTTGAACAACGTCGCCTTCTCTCATCTTCGATGCAATACAACCGACAGGCACGCTCCGTCGGCGAATCGTAAGATAGGAACGGACGGACAGGCATGGTGTACGAAGTGCAAGCTGTTTAAGCCGATAGATCAGTTCCATAAAAACAGAAAGCGGTGGAACGGCCTGTCTCACACATGCGCACCATGCAAGGCTCAACGGGATCGCGAAGACGCATCGAGACGCCTAGTAAAACGTAAGGCGTCCCTACAATTCTCCCGCGAACAGGAAAGCGGTAAGACCGGCACGAACGCGCGCCCCTGTCCGCAACCGATTGATCTTGCTTGAATTAGTGCTGGAGCCGGTGGAGGGATTTGAACCCCCGACCCGCAGTTTACAAAACTGCCGCTCTACCCCTGAGCTACACCGGCTGGATTGATTTTTAGCGTTGCGCCGACAACACGCCGATACTAACAAACAGCCTCTGGAAAAGGCAAATTACAGAGAGAACAGGGTGATTGGGCGGCTTCCCGACCCGCGCCTCCGCAAAGAATTCTATTGACGCGCTCACGCGTCGCGCAGTAGGATTGATGTTGCCCACAGGCGAGGCATGTGCGGCCTTTGCTCCACACTCGCTTGATCTTCCAACACCCCTGGCAACCAGCTTTCTCAGGCCAGCGGCGCTCATATCAAGACGTTCACCTGAACATATCAAGTACCATCTGCCAAACTATAAGGAGACTTCTCGTGCGTATCAGTAATCTTGCTTTTAGAAGCCTGTCGGCTTCAGTCCTGCTTTTCGCCTGCGGATTGTCGAGCGCGGCGAGCGGGCAGACCGTGACCACTCAGCCTGCAACTCCTCAGCGGCAACAGCCTGCGGGACCGACCGTCGTGCTTCCGCAAGAGCAGAGCCCCCGGCCCGTCGCCGGTGAAAGGGAGCTTTACTGCGGAGGGTTCATACAGTATGAGCCGGTCGTAGTTGATCTGGAGATCGTCGGCGGCGAAAAGGAGGAGTCACAACGCGTCTATACGACGGGCGATTATGTTTTTATCAACTCGGGCGCTCAAGCTGGCATGCGCGTGGGCCAATCGTTCTCAGTCACTCGCCCGCGCGGGCCTTTCGATTCCAAGTTTACGAAGAAGAAGGGCGGGCTCGGCGTCTTCACACAGGAGTTGGGCCAACTGCGCGTGACGGAGGTAAAGGATCGCGTCTCGGTCGCCCAAGTGACTAATGCCTGCGAAACGATACTCCTGGGCGACCTGCTCAGGGCCGTGCCGCAACGCACATCTCCCACGGGGCGGACAGAGGTTGCGCTTGATCAATTCAGCGACCCGAACGGCAAACCACAGGGCCGTATCGTGCTGGCGCGAGACGCCCAGGAGATGATCACCAGAAATCAGATCGTCTATATTGACCTGGGCCGTGAAGACCGTGTTAAGCCGGGCGACTACCTGACCGTTTATCGCCCCGTCGGCACGGGCAATGCGACGACCATCAAAAATGAAGAGATCGCCCGCAACAGTAGCCGCGGCTTCGAGAGCGAGCGATATAAAGGCGGCAGGTTTTCCAATCAGGGCCAGCGCCCCAAGGACCCGAACGACCCCGGTTTCTTTAATCCGCCAGTAACGACGCATGAGATAAAGGGCCGTCGTCCACCCATGCCGCGTAGAGTCGTCGGCGAGATGATCGTCCTTACAGTCCAGGAGCGCACCGCGACTGCCGTTATCACGCAGGTAGCGCAGGAGATACACACAGGAGACTTTGTCGAGATTCAATAAGCGTAAGCAGTCGGCCAAAAGCCTCACGGCCTTTAACAAAAGTTGCGGGGCGAAGGCTGCGGCGGTACGCTTTACAGAAGTTCAGCCCAGTCAATCTTCGAGCCGGTGAGTTCATCCCTTTTTTAAAATTGGATAAACTCACCGGCTCGTTTTTTCGGCGATGTATGGTCACGTTATCCGGGAGGATGCTTTAAAAATTGCCCGGCGCGTTCGTGCGCTATGTGGCGCGGCGCGGATTGCTTGGGGGCACAGCGCTCGCATGCGCCGCTTCGCGGGCAATCGCCACGCGCCGCTTTTCGCCTTCGTAAAAAGCGCGGAAGTATTCGTACATGGAGAGAAACGCCGACAGCACGACGACCCACAGCATCGCCCGCCCCGAGGTGTAAAGCAGCACTTGCCAGTCAGTTGGTGTGGTCGCGCCCGCGCCGAACAGGTGTGAGAGCGCGTCGCGCAGTTCCGGCACAGTCCAGAATTGAATCGCGGGAAAAGCCTGACCGAAGTTTGCTACAGGAGGCTTGCCTGAAGCGCTCGAAACGATCAGCAGCGCGACCGCGACCACCTGCGCCGCCATCTTGAATTTCCCCATCCGCGAGGCGGCGATCACGACGCCATCACCCGCAGCAATCGAACGCAGGCCCGACACAGCGAACTCTCGTCCGATGATGATAACGACGGCCCAGGCGGGAGCGAGCCTGTTTTCGACGAGCGAGATCAGCGCGGCTGAGATCAGCAGTTTATCGGCGATGGGGTCGAGGAGTTGGCCGAAGCGCGAAACCTGATTAAGACTGCGCGCGATGTGGCCGTCCAGAAAGTCCGTCAGCGCGGCGGCAAGAAAGACCGAGACGCCGAGGATGTGACGCGGAACGCCGAGCCAGTTCTCAGAAAAGGGTGTGAGCAACACCGCGACCAGAAGCGGCACGATAAAGATTCGCAACAGCGTCAGTGCGTTCGGAAGATTCACGCTCTACACATCCTCTTCTGCTTCCGTCCCGGCCCGCTCGAAATAATTCTTCGTAAATTCTTTACGCTAATCGGTTTCCAATGAAGTGTAGGGCTCGCCCGCAAACAGTGTCAAGATAGTAAAGAATCGCCTTTTTAATGAACGCATTCAAAATATAACTACATTTGACGGGCGCTTATCATGTGGCCTCGCTTGCTCGATGTGAGTCCCTCAGTTAAAATTACTGTTTCTGTGTACTCTCCCGATTCCATCTATATAGGGCACACTCTGTTTTTCGAGCATCATGGCTATTGACCGTATCACGGTGCGCGGCGCGCGCCAGAACAATCTTAAGAACATCAACGTCGAGATTCCGCGCGACCGCCTTACCGTCATCACGGGGCTTTCGGGTTCCGGCAAATCATCGCTCGCCTTTGATACTATTTACGCCGAAGGCCAGCGCCGCTATGTCGAATCGCTCTCGGCTTACGCGCGTCAATTCCTGGATCAATTGGAGAAGCCTGACGTTGATTCGGTTGACGGCCTCTCGCCCGCCATCTCCATCGAGCAGAAGACCGTTTCGCGCAGCCCGCGCTCGACCGTCGGCACCGTGACGGAGATTTACGACTACCTGCGACTGCTGTTTTCCTCCATCGGCCAGCCGCATTGCCACATCTGCGGCGCTCCGATCACACGCCAGTCGGTCGAGCAGATCGTGCAAAGCGTGCTTGCGCTGCCACAGGGTGAGCGCGTGATGATCCTCGCGCCAATCGTGCGCGGCCGCAAAGGCGAATTCAAAAAAGAGCTTGAGAAGCTTGCCAAGGACGGTTTTCTGCGCGCCCGTGTTGACGGCGAACTGCTCTCGCTCGACGAAGAGATTAAGCTCGATAAGCGTCGCAATCACACCATCGAAGCGGTCATTGATCGCCTGCTCATCAAGCCCGGCATCAACGAACGTCTGGCAGAATCCGTGCGCACGGCCTTGAAGCTGACGGGCGGCGCAGTGCTTGTCGCGGTCGTTGACGGCGAAGAGAAGCTTTACTCGGAGCGTATGGCCTGTGTGAATTGCGGCATTAACATTCCGCCGCTTGAGCCGCGCTCGTTCTCTTTTAATTCGGCCTACGGCGCGTGCAAACGCTGCCACGGGCTCGGCACAGTCCTTGAGGTTGATCCGGCCAAGCTCATCGCGGACGCCACCGAAGCTTCCGATAAAATCGCGTTTATGGGCACGGCAGACAAGCAGGGCTCTGCCTACCTGCGCAGCGCGCTCATCGCCGTCATCAACCATTTCAACGCGGATGCGCACGCGCCCTTCACCGATCTTTCATTGGAAGTACGAAACGCCTTCTTTTACGGTCTCGACCAGTCATTGCTTTTCCGCCAGGGAGCCTATACCTATCAGAGCGATTGGAAGGGCGCTGTGCGCTGGCTGCGCGAGAGGATGAACGAAGCGCCATCGGAGAAGGTCAGGCTCGCGCTCGAAGAATTGGTCTCGCCGGTCGTGTGTCCGGATTGCCATGGCCGTCGCCTGCAACCCGAATCGCTCGCCGTGCGGCTGGGGGGGCGCGGCATCGCAGACTACACGGCGCTTCCGATTGAAGATACAATCAGTGCTTTTGATCGCATCAAGCTCAGGCAACGCGAAGAGCAGATCGCCGGCTTAGTCTTACGAGAGATAAAAGATCGCCTGCGCTTTCTTGAGAAGGTGGGCTTGGGCTACCTGACACTGGATCGCGGCTCGGCCACTCTTTCAGGCGGCGAGGGACAACGCATACGACTCGCGACACAAATCGGCTCGCAACTGCGAGGCGTGCTTTACGTACTGGACGAGCCATCCATCGGTCTCCATTCGCGTGACAACCAGCGTCTTCTGGAAACGCTCTGCGCGCTGCGCGATCTGGGAAACACTGTGCTCGTCGTCGAGCATGATGAAGAGACTATTCGCCGCGCCGATTACGTTGTTGATTTGGGGCCGGGAGCGGGCGCGCATGGCGGTGAATTAGTCGCAGCCGGAACGCCCGATCAGGTCTCCTGCAACCCGGAATCAATCACAGGTCTTTATATCTGTGGCAAGAGAGAGATCGCTGTGCCCACAGAGCGTCGCACGCCTAACGGCAAAGCGATTACGATTCGCGGCGCGCGTCATAACAACCTCAAAGATATTGACGTGACGTTTCCGCTGGGCCTGTTTACGGTCGTCACGGGAGTCTCCGGCTCCGGCAAGTCCACACTCATTGACGATATTCTCTATCACGCGCTGGCGCGCTATCTTTACGGTTCTCTGACGGAACCGGGCGCGTACACCTCCATAGAGGGTCTTGAGCATATTGATAAAGTGATCGAGATAGACCAATCGCCGATAGGACGCACCCCGCGCTCGAATCCGGCGACCTACACGGGACTCTTTACGCCGATTCGCGAGCTTTACTCGATGCTGCCCGAATCGCGCGAGCGCGGCTACAAACCCGGCCGCTTCTCCTTCAACGTCAAGGGCGGGCGCTGCGAGGCATGCGAGGGCGACGGCATGAAGCGCATCGAGATGAATTTTCTGCCGGACGTTTATGTCCTTTGTGATGTCTGTCGCGGCGCGCGCTACAATCGCGAAACGCTTTCGGTCAAGTACAAGGGCAAGTCCATCGCGGAATTGTTGGACACGACGGTCGAGGAGGCGCTGCCCGTTCTGGAGAACATCCCGCAGATCAAGCAGAAATTGCAGACCCTTCTGGATGTCGGCCTCGGCTATATCAAGCTGGGCCAATCGGCGACGACTCTCTCAGGCGGCGAGGCTCAGCGCATCAAACTCGCCAAAGAGCTATCGAAGCGCGCTACGGGCAGAACCATATACATCCTTGACGAGCCGACTACGGGGCTGCATTTTGCCGACGTGCATAAGCTTCTGGACGTGCTGCAACGACTTGTCTCGCTGGGCAATACTGTCATCATCATCGAGCACAATCTGGATGTCATCAAATCGGCCGATCACGTCATAGACCTCGGCCCTGAAGGCGGCTCGCACGGCGGACGCCTCGTCGCTGCCGGGACGCCCGAAGAAATCGCCCGCACCAGAAAATCCCACACAGGCCACGCGCTCAAACCCCTGCTCAACGGCCACGCTGCCTCGGCGCGCAACGGTCACGCTTCGACGCGCAGCGAACGACCGAAGAAGATTGCGTGATATACTCCCGGTTCCATGCTCGACCGCATCTCATCAATCGTTACAGCTAGCCTTGATGTCAAGCGACGCTACTTCGCTGAACACGCCGGCGAGGTCGAGCGCGCTGCCGTGATGATCAGTGATGCTTTTCGCGCTGGCGGAAAACTTTTGTTGTTCGGTAACGGCGGGTCGGCGGCCGATGCGCAGCATATCGCGGGCGAGTTCGTGAATCGCTTCAGTGTGAAAGACAGGCGCGCTCTTCCGGCCATCGCGCTCTCCACGGATGGCGGCGTGTTGACGTGCATCGCAAACGATACAGGCTTTGAAAAAGTCTTCGCGCGACAGGTTGAAGCTCTTGGGTCGCGCGGCGATGTGTGCCTGGCGATTACAACCTCCGGTAATTCGCCCAACATTGTGGCGGCCATTGAAGAGGCGCGCTCGCGCGAGATAAACGTCATCGGATTGCTGGGGCGAGACGGCGGGCAATGCGCGCCGCTCTGCGATCTGGCGCTGATTGTTTCGAGCAATGACACGCAGCGTATTCAGGAGACGCATAACCTGATCGGCCATATTATCTGCGAGCTGGTCGAGCTTGCGCTGTTCGGCAGGGATCAACAGGAAAGGGAGCGGTAGTCGTCGTGTCCAGCTACGAAGATGATCTCAGACCGCTCAGCCTGGAAAATGTCAGCACCTACCCGCTCGCTTCACGTCCGAGCAAAGTGACGGTCAAAGATTTCGCGCAACCTCTCAAAGACGATTCATCACTCAGAGATTTCCTTCAGTCGCTCCCGGACATTCTCGCCGTTCGCTCTTTGCGCGATTTGGCCGCACAGATCAGGCGTGCGCGCGAGCTTCATAAACCCATTATCTGGGGCATAGGTGGCCACGTCATTAAAACAGGGCTCGCGGACGTGATCGCGGATTTGATGCGGCGCGGATATGTTACAGGCATCGCGGCCAACGGCTCTGTGCTGGTGCATGATGCGGAGATCGCGCTCGTAGGCTCGACCTCTGAGGATGTGGAGGCGACGCTCGGCGCGGGCGCGTTCGGCGCGGCTGAAGAGACCGGACGGCTTTTGAATGATGCGGCGCGTGAAGGCGCGCGTGATGGCTTAGGTCTGGGCGAAGCGATGGGGCGCGCTCTGCTTGCGCTTGATCCCCCGCACAAAGTTCATTCGCTTCTCTGCACTGCTTACGAGATGCGCGTGCCATTCACAGCGCACGTCGTCATCGGCGCGGACATTGCGCATTTTCACAAAAGCGTGGATGGCGCATCTCTTGGCGCAACCACGCACACGGATTTTCGTCTGCTCGCAGAACTGGTACGGCGCATGGACTGCGGCGGGGTTTATTTGAACATCGGCTCGGCGGTTATTCTACCTGAGATATTTTTGAAGGCCATCACGCTCGTACGCAACCTGGGCCACCCGCTCGCGGATTTAACCACCGCCAACTTCGACTTTATTCAACAGTACCGTCCGCTGATGAACGTTGTGCGTCGCCCCACTGCCGACGGCGCGGGACGCGGCTACTCGATCACGGGTCATCACGAATTGACTATTCCGCTTCTCGCCGCCGAACTGCTCTGCGGCAACTCCACATAGGCGAAGCCGCAAGCGCACACCAGCCACTGCGCAAAATCTGGTTATTGCCCTGAGAAATATCCAGGCCCAAAATCCAACAGGCGTCAATAAAATTTTACAGGAGCCCTGCAACTTTCAACCGTTACACCCCGATCTATCATCATCAGTACGTCAGAATACGGGGTATCAAAAGCACACCGGAAATTCTCTTGACAACATTAATATTGATAAGCTAATCTCCACATCGAGTTGAAAATGATTTTCAATTCCAAAACCATACCCAAAGAACGTGTTTAGTTGTAGTTCTTCTTATATCTCCTTTTCTAGAAGGAATCTTATTTCAATGCATCGCGTCCTATTTTATTTTTTTGTCATCCTTATGGTTTTAGCGCTCGCTGTTGCAACTTCGGCCCAACAAAAGCGCGGGTCAGTCTCCGGGCACGTCCTCGATCAAAACGGTGCGGCTGTGGGTAATGCTACGGTCACGCTCCGCCATGGTGCTGCGGCGTTCGACCGTACAATTAACACTGACGAGTCCGGGGCATTTCATTTCGAAGACCTTGTTTACGATCAGTTCACTCTGAGCGCGACAAGCACAGGCTTTGCAGTAGCCACGCAGGAAATCATGATTGCTGCGGGCGAGAGCCTTGAAGCCAACATCACGCTCCATGCAGGGCCGATTGCCGAAACGGTTGTGGTCGCCTCGACGCGCATCGTTGATACTTTAGAGACAATCGAGCGCACTCCCGGCTCTGTTGAGGTTATTGATCCAAAGACACTGGAGGACAGCCGTGCTTTCACATCCTCTGAAGTGCTGCGCAAGGTGACGGGCATCAACGTCCGCGACGAAGAGGGGTTCGGTTTGCGCCCTAACATCGGCATACGCGGCCTTAATCCGACACGCTCAACCAAAGTACTCTTGCTGGAAGATGGGATCCCGCTCACGTACGCTCCGTATGGCGATAACGCTTCTTACTATCACCCGCCTGTTGAGCGTTTTGAAAGCATAGAGATACTCAAGGGTTCGGGTCAGATACTCTATGGGCCAACAACGGTGGGTGGAGTAATCAACTACATTACTCCCATGCCGCCGCTTAAATCCTCCGGCTACGTGTCTCTAACTGGCGGCAACCGCGATTACCTGAACGGCCACATTAACTATGGCTTCACTCTGGGCAATACAGGGTTGCTCTTTGATTACACGCGCAAGCAGGGCGAGGGAGCGCGCACCGATCAGCGATCCGGTTTGAACGATTTTAATTTCAAATCGGTGACGACCTTTGGCGTGCGTCAGGCTTTGACCTTCAAGGCAAATTATTATGGCGAGCGCTCGAATGTCACTTATTCCGGCCTTCGGCTGGCCGAATACTTAGCAGACCCGCGCCAGTCCATTTTTCGCAACGACCACTTTTCAGGCAATCGTTACGGAGCTTCAGCGACTCACGCGCTCGTCATCAGCAACAATCTGGTGATGACCACAAACCTTTACGGCTCGATCTTTCAGCGCGACTGGTGGCGGCAATCCAGCAACTCCGGCGAGCGTCCCAATCGCCTGCGAACACTTGCGGGCGGCGACCCGGATTGCAATGGCATAAGCGATCTCAATACGACGTGTGGCAATCAGGGGCGTCTGCGTCGCTACTACGTGCGCGGAATTGAGCCGCGCTTTCGCGCTAACTTTCGCGCCTTCGGCTTCAATAACGAGATGGACTTCGGGGGGCGCATACATTTTGAGACGCAGGAGCGTCAACAACAGAACGGCGACCTGCCAGACTCGCGCAGCGGCGTCGTAGTAGAGAGCAACCAGCGTCGCAACTCTGCATATTCCGCATATATCCAGAATCGTTTCCTGTTCGGCAATCTCACCATAACGCCTGGGCTCCGCGTCGAGCACATCAAGTTCGAGCGCACCAATCGTCTGGCCAATGGTGGTTCCGGAGTCACCGGCAAAACAGAGATAACGCAGTTGATCCCCGGCCTGGGCTTCTCTTACCGCGCCGCACGCAACACGATTTTTTTCGCAGGCCTGCACAGAGGGTTTGCGCCGCCGCGTACAGAGGACATCATCAACAACAATACGGGAGGCAGTATAGATCTTGACCCGGAGCTGAGCTGGAACTACGAGATAGGGTTGCGCAGCATCCCGCGCGCTGGCGTTCATCTGGAAGCAACATTTTTCCGCATGGACTACGAGAATCAGGTCATCGCTGCCAGTCTGGCCGGAGGAGTCGGCTCGACTTTGACCAACGGCGGTGAAACCCTGCATCAGGGCATAGAGTTTAACGGGCGCATAGATACCGGAGCTATCCTCAAATCAAGGCATAACTTTTATGTGCGCACAGCCTATACCTTTCTGCCCGACGCGAAGTTTAAGGGCATACGGTTGAGCAACATCACAGGCTTTACACGTATCAGCGTGAGCGGTAACCGCCTGCCTTACGCGCCAGAGCATATGCTTAACGCAACGGCAGGCTATTCGCATCCATCGGGCCTGGATGCTTTTATCGAGGCCGTTCACGTCAGCAGCCAGCTCACCGATGATCTCAACACGATTGAGCCGACGCCAGACGGGCAGAGAGGATTGATTCCAGGTTACACGGTCTGGAACGCTACGGCCAACTACAACGTCGAGAGCCTGCACACGACCTTCTTCATCACGATCAAGAATCTCTTCGATGACCTGTACATAGTTGATCGCACGCGCGGCATTCTGCCCGGAAGCCCGCGATTGATGCAGGCCGGATTGAAGTTTCGTTTCTAAACCACCCTTGATAGAAGGCGTGCCTGTATGTCTTGGTAAAACCCGTCGGACAGGCACGCCCTTCGCTTTATTTGCAGCGCAATAGATTTAATAAGCTGTAGTGGATTGCGCGAATCATGACCTGGTGGGTTATAATCCGCCCTCAATCAAATAACAGCATACGAACAAGAAGCAAAGGGTATCTATGGACGCAAAGAAACTTGAGCACTTTCGCAGCATCTTGCAGGAGCAACTGCGGCGACATACCGAGAATGTTCGCGACGGTCAGGCAGCCTCGCTCGAAGCGGTGGCGGCGGACGACGGCGTCAAAGATAGCGTTGATATGTCGGTGCAGGACGTTAATCAGGAGCTTGCGATGCGGCTCGGAGAGCGTGAGTCGCAAATGATTGCCGACATAGACCAGGCGCTGCTGAGGATTGAAGAGGGAAGTTACGGCGTTTGCGCCCGCTGCGCCGAACCGATTGACGAGCGCCGGCTCGAAGCACTACCGACCGCGCGCCACGACGCTGCCTGCCAGACCGCCCTCGAAGCCGCACAGGGTTTAGACGACATTCCAACTCTCTAAGAACAGTGACAAGTGCCGAGTGGCAGATGACGAGTTAGAACCTCTCGCTCGTCGCTTGCCACTCGTCGCTCTTTGCTCGTCACTGTTTCTTTATGCCTTGGGGTGCGTTTTGTCGTAAACCTCGATCAGTTTTTCCATCGAAACATGGGTGTAGATTTGTGTGGTGGAGAGGCGCGCATGTCCCAACAACTCCTGTATATCGCGCAGGTCTGCGCCGCTGTCCAAGAGGTGCGTGGCGAAGGAATGGCGCAAGCTATGAGGACTGATGTTGTGTATGCCTGCGCAGATAGTGATGTATTTATCCACCATCCGGCCGACCGAGCGCGTCGTAATGCGCGTCCCCTGATAATTGAGAAAGAGCGCCTGCGTGTCACGCTCGGCCAGCGCCGCGTTCTGCAAAAAAGCGTTGCGGACAGTCAGATAATTCAAGAGCGTATGCAGCGCCGGATCACCGAAGGGCACGATGCGTTGCTTGCGCCGTTTGCCTGTGACCCTCACCAGCTTGTTCTGAAAATCAACATCGCCGAGATCTAGCTTGGTCAGCTCCGACACGCGCACTCCCGTGCCGTAAAGTAACTCCAGAATCGCGCGGTCACGCTTCCCAAGATCTGTTTCCGTGTCGGGCGTTTCGATAAAGCGAACAGCGTCCTCTATGGAGAGATGATTGGGCAGCTTCTTTTCCAGTCGCGGCGTGGAGACGAGCTTGGCGGGATTTAATTCGACCACTCCCTCACGCACGAGGAATTGAAAAAAAGTACGCAGAGCCGCCAGTTTGCGCGCGACCGAGGTTTTCTTCTTCTGCGCCGCGTGAAGAGTCGAGAGCCATTCGCGGATCGTGATGTGATCAATCTGGCGTATCTCAACTTCGCGGCGCTTCCCCACGGCATCCGCCGGCGCAAGATAATCGTAGAACTGGCCGAGGTCGCTCGCATAATTACGCAGCGTATGCTCGCTGACGTTACGCTCGTAACGCAGGTGCTCGAAAAACTGTGCGAGTAGTTGTTCGATCATAGGCGTCCTCAAGATAAAGCTCTTTGCTTATTAGAAAGATGCGCGCCGCTCAAGTCTCCCACCCGCCCAGTAAAGACCATCTTCATATGGAGCGATGCCCGCACTAACATCAACATTGACGAGCGGCCTCGACCCGTTCACTTTTTTTTGACTACCCGGCTCGCAGTCACGGCTTGAGATTAAAATTGTAGTTAATGATGCCCCTTACTTTGACCGGCTGGCCGGAAAGTTTGGTCGGCACAAAACGCGCGCGTTTTGCTGCCGCGACCGATGGGCTATGCAATAGCGTTGGGCCTGAGATGGCGCGTGCAGCGATGACTTTGCCCTGTTCATCTACCGTCACTTCAATGCTGACGATACCGTAAGAGCGAGCGTTTCGCGCCGCTTCCGGATACACAGGGACAGGCAGACTGATCGCTTTGCCGTTGAGCACGCCGCCGGAGACGGGAGCTTTCGGCGCAGATGTCGCGTCGGCTGGCTCAGGTGCTGGTTCGGGTTTTGGCGTCGTCGGCTTTGGTGTTACGGGCAATGGCGGCGAAGAAGAACCATTGGTCTTAGCCGGTGTAGCACTTCGATCTACGGACAGGCGGTCAGGCTCCGGCGGCCCAACCGGCCCGCTGCCTGTTCCGATAGAATCATTATTCATGCTCGCGCGCACAGGCTGGCTTTGGGACGACTGCCGTGTTTCTTCGCTTGCTGCACTGTTTGAAAGCGTGACGGAAGATGGAGGATTCCCATCGAGGCTTGCGACCATTTCGGTTCTCAAGGCTGGCGGCGGGTTTCCGCTGAACCTTTCCAATCTTCGCGGGTAATAGCCTTTGCGTGCGCGCACGCGCAGGTTCGGTCGCGTGACGACTCGGACGTTGATGGTGCGGAAAAGATTATCGCGCCGCTCCTCGCTAGGGTAATAACTCAGGACATATTGCTGTGCCAGGTCGGCGGAGATTTGCGCGAAGGCCACATCCAGATCATTGGTTCCCCTGGGCACGTAAACGGCCCCGCCCGTCTGCCCCGCAAAATCCTGCAAGCGCCTCTCGGCAGCCAGGTCGCGCAGGTTAGTATTCTCGTTATGTCCTGTCTGCACGGCGTAAATCTGGCAGTCGGCGGATTGCGCGCGTTTGAGCGCCGAGTCGAAATCCGACTCGCTCAACGTATCGGCTCCGTCGGAGACGATGACGATCACTTTGCGTCCCTGCTGAAACGGGCGCAGATAGTCTGCGGCCTGGATGACCGCATCGAAAAGGGCGGTCGCGCCTTCCGGCTTGCCGAATCGCTCGATAGTGCGCACAAGCATGCGGACATCGTTCGTCATAGGCTGCGAGAGCGTCGGATAGGTCGAGACGGAATAAATAGCCGCCTGGTCAATAGGCCGCATGACGCTGCGAAAGAAACGTATCGCGGCCTGCCTCTCAAATTCGCGCGCCGCCGTTAGGCTGGAGCTATTGTCGAAGAGGAGCGCCATCACGACGGGGGTTTGAGAGCTGCCAAGCTCGCTGATCGTCTTCGGCTGTCCGTCAACGCGCAGCTCGAAATCCTCCAGCTTGAGGTCTGTGACGGGGCGGCCCTGCCCGTCAATGACAGAGGCGGGCACGGTCACCAGATTCGAGTTGATACGCACGACATCCGCCGCATCAACCTCTTCGCCGGCGGCAGGTTGAGCAGTAGTGGTACTGGCCGCAGGCGTCGGTGTTGGAGTTGGAGTCGGCCAGGGCGGAGGCGCGCCGAGTTGTGAAGGGTCGGATGGTATGCGCTCCTTCGGCGTTGAAGATGTGCGCGCTGGAGTCGGGCTGGGCGCGGCTGTTGTTTCCGCCGTCGTGCGTCTGGGCCGTGATTGCGGGGCGGGCGGCGTGCGTGTCGTGTTTGGCTGACGCTGCGTCGTCTGGGACTTCTTTTGATTACGCCCTGACTGCGCGTAGAGCCTCGTCAGCGATGCGAGGGGTGCGAGGACAAGCGCGAGGCCGACCACGGCACTAAAGGATGCGCCGCGTCGCCCTTTTGAAGAGAAAACCTTTTGCCATCTTAACGCGCGGCGGCGAGAGGCTCTTCGGTGCGCTCCCCTATGATTGTATGAAGCCAGATGTCCCATTCTTTGAGTGCGAGTTCGACCTGCAATTGATGGCGTTCGCGCTTGCGCCGGACGCGGCGACGTTGTTCCTCGCTGAGCGGTTCAAGCAACGCGAAAGTAATATTGACCGGCTGGTAGTTTTTCGTCCCGGCGCTTGAGACATAACGGGCAAGCGCACCAGTGGCGCTCAAGGTCGGCGCAGTGACCGGGTCGAGCCCTTTGCTCAGACGCGCCGCATTGAGACCCGCGAGCCAGCCCGTCGCCACAGATTCAACGTATCCTTCGACGCCGCTGATCTGCCCTGCGAAAAAAACATCGGGGCGCTCGCGCATCTGCATTGTGGACAAGAGCACGCGCGGCCCGCAGATATAAGTATTACGATGAATTTGCCCGTACTGCAAGAACTCCGCCTGCTCCAGACCGGGGACGAGCCGCAGCACGCGCGCCTGTTCACCGTAGCGAAGGTGATTCTGGAAGCCGACCAGATTGTAAGCATCGGCCATCAGAGTCTCCTGCCTGAGTTGCACGGCAGCATAGGGCTCGCGCCCAGTGCGCGGGTTCGTGAGCCCGACGGGTTTCATGGGCCCATAGCGCAAAGTATCAACGCCGCGCCGTGCCAGTTCTTCAATCGGCAGGCAGGCTTCAAACCATCGTGTCTCCTCAAAGCGATGCAAGGGGACGCTCTTTGCCTCGATAAGCGCCTCGTAAAAGCGCGCGTACTGCTCTTCGTCAAAAGGACAGTTCAAATAATCATCGCCGCCCTTGCCGTAGCGCGCGGCGCGAAAAGCTATCTCCTCATTGACAGAATCGGCGGCGACAATCGGCGCGATGGCATCATAAAAGTAGAGCTGATCGTCGCCCGTCAGTCGCATTATTTCGGCGGTCAAAGCGTCGGAGCTTAAAGGCCCGGTCGCGATGATCTTGATCCCGTCATCAGGCAAGCGCGTTACTTCTTCTCGAATCAACGTAATACGGGGATGCGACTCAATATGCTCTGTGACATATTCGGCGAAACGGTGGCGGTCAACGGCGAGGGCAGCGCCCGCCGGAACGCGCGTCGCGGCGGCGGCTTCCATGACGAGCGAGCGAGCGCGGCGTAACTCCTCTTTCAAAAGATAGGGCGCGGTTCCCTGCTCATCCGATTTGAGCGAGTTGGAACAGACGATCTCGGCGAGTTTGTCCGTGCGATGGGCGGGCGTCTGGCGCACGGGACGCATCTCGTAGAGGCGCACTGAAGCGCCGCCCAGGGCGGCAGCCCAGGCCGCTTCTACTCCGGCGAGACCGCCGCCGATGACCACTACTTCATTCATCCGATTCCTCTTTAGATAAAAAGAGCGCAAGCCCGCTACCAGTGTGTGCGCTGTTCTTCAACGATTGTTTACGTTCTCTTTATTGGTTGGGTTTCCCCGGCGTCGCGTTGTCCGGCTGGGGCGCTTCAATTTTGTAGCCGCTCGCCTCGGCGTCGAATCGCTTGTAATCGCTCCATTCGTAGGTCGTGTTGATCTCGCCCCCGACAAAAAGCAGCACTTTGACGGAGAGATTGATCTGCGCGAGGCGCGGGAGCCAGACGCCCTCGGCCATGCGCGTTTGCTCGACGGCGAAGGCCGCGCCCGGACGCAGCTTCAGAAACAGTCCTGCGCCCACTTTGAAGCCCTCGGCAAGCCGCGCTTCGAGCCGCATCACCTGCTTATCAACCGGATCAATCCAGGCAACGCCGACCAGCTTAGAGATTATCTCCTCGCTGCGATTCGATGGGCGAAAACCCGCACGCGGTCGGAAATCGAAGACCACAACATCGCGCCCGTGCAGACGCTCCATGCGCGGGCTGACAAACTCGCACGCGCGCAGGAATAAAGATACGCCAAGCTCTTCGTCATCATTATCGGCCGGGGTGAGGCCACGCTTGCGCGCGCTCTCCTGCCGCTCACGCTCGCGCTTCTGCTTATCCTCTTCCCTCTTTAGCCTGTCCTTCTCGCGATTCTGTTCGGCCTTGACCAGTTCTTCCGTAACGCGCTTCTCCTCTTTCGCGGCGCGCTCGGCCGAGAGCGGGATTCCCTGTTCGCTGATCAGGCGAAAGACCGGCGCGCGGTTCGGCAGCGGATATACTTCATAGACGAAAACTTTCTCCTTTTTGATCTCGCCGCGACCGCTCAACTCACGCTCCGTGACCTTCTGCTTGAACGTGTAGTCGCTGACGCGCTCGTCAATCGCGTCCTGATTGCGCGAGACTTCGCGTAGAAGCGCCGGAACGTCTAAAGCCTGAAGGCTCGGCGGCGGATCGAAGACCGCTTCGCTGATTCCCGTGTTGTATATCACGCGCTGCAAACTGAAGATTAGCGCGCCGCTTCCCTCAACCTCAACCTCCATCCGGTGGGGTTCGAGCACGCCTGCCCCTTCTGCGCGATAATCGCCGAAGCTTATGGAAGACTTACCCGTCTCTTCTCCCGCGTACAGTAAGAGCTTACTTGAAACGCCGAACCGGTAACGCAGCCGCGCGCCGCTGCGCGTGGAGAACTCCACCGTATAGGCTGGTTCACCACTCGTTTCTTCGAGCCCGATGGTTCGCGCCAGCACGTTCTGTTTTTTGTAGTCAACAAGGCGACTCGCTTGCAGTAAAGACCTGAGCCGTGCCGCATTCGCCTCTGCGCCCGTAAGGGTGCGCAACTTTCCGTCCAGACCGCGCTCCCAGGCAGAACTGGCATTCGCCGCCGCGCTCAACTCGCCATTGCCGAAAGTTAAATCGCTACGCACAGAGCCAGGTGCTTTCACGCGCGTCCTGCCTTCGGCGTAAGTCTGTCCCCTGAACTGTACAGTCCAATCGTAGGTCGCGTCCCTGATCGCAGCGAGCCGTTTTTTCCCGCCCACAGTCTTTAAGTAATCGTTGACGATTTTCTCAGGCGAAGGAAGTTTTGCGGGACGCGCTCCGCTGTTTTTATTCTGCGCGTAAAGAGGCCCGCAGGCGAGGAGGGCACAGACCAGTGCGAAGGATAAGAGGAAGAACGCGCGCCCGCATGCGGATGGCAGACGATTTGATGATTTACGACGAGCAAAAGGAATGTTTATCTCCATGTTTGAAGCGGGAGCCCGGAGGGGAGCGCGAGCCGATTTTGAACTGCTCATATCGTAAACGATTTCCCTCAGGTCGGTACAGCAGGCAGAAAGCGCAGGAGATGAATTCAGGTTTAACTCGCCTGTGCTTTCCGCGTGCCGGTTTCTGTTCTAGATTTATCCCGCCTCGCTCTCAGGTGATCTAAGATGGCTGGCCTTCTGTGGTCTGATCTGTGTCGGGCGGTTGCGGCACGTCCGCGTCCATCGCCGCCGCTGATTCCTGCTCTGCTTCCAGTTCGTTCTCCTGGTCATCTCTGGCCTGATCCTCGTCGGCGCTGCCAGTCTTCCCTTGCGCTGCGTCGCTCGTTCCTTCTTTCTGCTGTGACATACGTTTCGCTCCTTGTTAATGGTTGGGACAATTAGCGCGCCCGCGTTGATTTCCGCGCCACGCGCCCGGTTACTTTCTTAGCCACGCTCTTTTTGCTGGCAGTTTTTACTGTTGCGCGTGTCTTGGTCCCGCCCGTTCGTTTAGCGCTCTTTTTACCGGCGCGAGCCTTTGTGGCAGCGCTCTTGGCGCTTCCCTTCCCGATACTCCCGGCAGCCACCTTCTGAGCGGCTTGAGCCTTTTTAGCGACACTCTTTTTGACTGCGCTCTTCCCTGAGGTCTTTGTTGCTTTCTTCGCCGCACCGCGCGCACGGGATGGCCGCGCCGCAACGGGCTTCGACTCCTTATCCCTGCGCTGTTGAACTTTCTCATGAACCTCAGTCATCAACTGCTGGAGGTATTCTCCCTCGGTTTGCGGCTGCACAGCCTGTGTCTCGCTCTCGCGCAGGCGTCGTTCATCCTCCTGCCGCGCAAAGCGATTACGTTCCTCCTCGGCGAGCGCCCTTTGATTCTGATGAAAATCGAACTCGTTGATGACGCCGCCTCGCACCTCGAAACGGCCTTTGTTCTTCGCTTGATTCTTATCTTTGGGCATCCCTCTACATTCCTCCTCGTGTCATCTGTGCGCCATACCTATACGACTTGACAGTCAGCATCGCGCATTCGTATATTCGCTTTACATCACCTAATGCCACCTTAGCTCAGTTGGTAGAGCAACGGTTTCGTAAACCGTAGGTCTCCGGTTCGAGTCCGGAAGGTGGCTCCATATTATCTGTAATCATTACCATACTTCACGAGAAAACAATGGGCAATCTCTCAATCGCCCATTACTTTGGCGCGCCCACGGTGGGCCAGCTTCGAAAGCTTCTCTTACGCGATGCCAGCCCGCTTGAATGTACTCTTCCACAGCTTATCTTTCGCGGGCTTCCGATGGAAGGCACGCGCCAATAAACGCGGCGTTGCTAACGCTCCACACACCTACTTCGCGGGCTGGGTATTAACCTCGCCCTTGACCAAAGGGAACGGCGTTCCCTCTGGACTCCCTTATTTTCTATTCGGCGACCCCGCAGCAAGCTGACGGGGAATGTAAGATTCAAAGTGATAGTGGCCTGAACCTTGAGGAACGTTGCAATTTTTCCGTACGGCTCGAATTTTTTGGCATATATCCCCGAAGTTGTTGTATATTCGCCCCGGACACACGACGATCCTGCCGCACGTGAAATGTTCACGGCAGCCCCCTCAGCTCAGTATTAGTCAGGCAGGATGCTTAGAACAGCGACAGCACGCTTTGCAGCAGGCTCAGCACAATCTCTATCATAGGATCTGCGGTTGCTCCCGGAAATTGAGTCTCACCAGTTGTTGACGCTGGTGGTGCAGTGCCGTTAGGGTATGGAATCTCGCCAGCAAAGGTAGGGCCGGTAAGTGCCAACATCAGCACGGATATGGCAACACATGTGCGGCAGAATTGACTAAAGATCCTCATCTCGGTTTTTCCTTGTAAGGTGAAATTAATGAAGCCAGTTAACTGGTTTAGCGCGCCTCTTCTCTTCAAGAGGCTCAACAAATCGTGCTTGCAGGTATCACTGCAAATACGGGAAAGATGAATTCTCACATGACTTTAGCAGATACGCTAATACATCAGTTAGAGAATTCGCAGCTCAGTCGCGATGAGCGCGCACGACTGCGCTGTCAACTGGCAGAAGAGCTGGAACAGAGAGGACAGTACGAGGTCGCGCGTAATGCGCTCGGTGAATTATGGCGGGGTATTGGTCAGCGCCCGACAGTGGAAGGGCTTGCAGACCTGACAGCGGCAGAGGTGCTGCTGCGCACCGGCACGCTGTCGGGATTGCTCGGTAGCGCCAGCCAATTTGATGGTGGGCAGGAATCAGCCAAAGACCTCATTAGCGAAAGTATCGCCATATTTGAAACGCTTGGAGAGACAAACAGGATCGCAGCAGCGCAAAGCGAACTAGGAGTTTGCTATTGGCGTGAAGGCGCATTTGATGAGGCACGGGTACTCTTTGAAGATGTTTTTTTGCGTCTTGGTAAAGAGGATACCGAACTCAAAGCGACAACCCTGCTCCGGCACATCATAGTCGAATTTTCGACGAGTAGGTTTAATGATGCGTTCCGCATTTTAAATGAAGCTGCTCCGGTATTTGAGACAAGTGAAAATGACGTCTTGAAGGGCAGGTTTCATGGATTATTCGCGCTTGTATTAAGGCGGCTCGGAACAGCCGAACGCAATCAGGATTACATAGATCGTGCGATTGTCGAATACACGGCAGCAACCTTTCACTTTGCGCAAGCGGGACATACCTTCTATCGCGCGTGCGACGAGAACAATCTCGGCTTTCTACTCTATAAAATAGGACGCTACACGGAGGCGCAAGAGCATCTTGATCGCGCTCGCCGCATGTTTGTGAGTCTTAAAGAAAACAGCATGACGGCGCAGGTGGACGAGACTCGGGCTCGTCTTCTACTGGTACAAAATCTTAATACCGAAGCAGAAAAGGTTATTCGCGGAGCAGTACAAACGCTTGAGAAGGGAGGTGAACAATCACTCCTGGCCGAAGCGTTAACTACTCAAGGGGCGGCGTTGGCGAAGCTTGGTCGCTTCGATCAGTCTCAGGTTGTCCTGCAACGCGCGATGAATGTAGCTCAGCAGGCGGGCGCTTTGGAAAACGCAGGACGTGCCGCGCTGACGCTTTTGGAAGAGCACGCCGAACGAATGGGGGATGAGGAGCGGAGGGAGGTTTACAGGCACGCGGACGAATGGCTTTCGCGCACACAGGATGCTGAGGACATCTCTCGGCTGCGTGCCTGCGCCCGCCGCGTGATGACGAATATCGTCGTGGATGCGCCGCGACGTAAAGCATCCGTCTCCTTTATTCATGCCAGTGAAGAGACGCAAGCACTGCTTGAGAAGACTGAGCGATTGGCCCGGACTAATCTCCCCATCTTGATTACAGGAGAAACGGGAGTCGGCAAAGAGGTGCTGGCGCGTCTTATTCATCAGTGGAGCGGACGCCCCGGTTCATTCATACCTCTCAACTGCGGCGCTCTGACTGAAACGCTCATCGAATCACAACTCTTCGGACACCGGCAGGGGAGTTTCACGGATGCCGTCACGGACTATCCCGGTGCAGTTCGTGAAGCGGCGGGCGGGACGCTGTTGTTAGATGATATTTCGGAACTCAGCCAGGGCAATCAGGGCAAGCTTCTGCGGCTCATTGAACTGGGCGAGATCATGCCCATCGGGGCGGCTGCGCCGGAATACGTGGATGTGCGGATTATCGCTTCGACTAACGCTCCGCTCTCGAAACTGGTCGAGCGGCGTCGCTTGCGCGAAGACCTTTTCTACCGCATCGCCGCATTCGAGGTGGAGATTCCACCCCTGAGGGAGCGCCCCGAAGATCTCATCGCACTGGCGCAGCATTTCATCGAACATATTTCCGAGCGCGAAGGCAGTCAGGTTACTTTCACTGAGGGAAGCCTTGAAGCTCTACGAAGCTTACCGCTCTACGGCAATGCGCGCGAGTTGCGAACCCTTATCGAGAGCACCGCGATCACAGCCTGTGGCCAGCCCATCGAGGAAGATGCGTTCAAGCTCATACTGTTGCGTACCACAGGCAAAGGCACGATGGTTGATCCGTGGGAAGGGTTTTTGCTTCCAGAAGAGGTACGACTCTACGAGAAGCGCCTTATCGAACGGGCTTTGAAAGAGGCTCGCGGCAAGATTACGTACGCGGCGCGGCTGCTTGGATTAAGTCACCAGACGCTGACTGCTATTCTTGAGTCGAGGCATAAGAGCCTGTTAAAGATGAGGACGCCTGTGCAACGGCGCAAGCGTAGCATCATCAAGTTCAGATAAAAAGCCGGAGCAAGCGTCGTGAGGGGATATCCATCCGGGATGGTTTGCTTATGCGTCAGGTGAAAGTGGACTTTGCTGCCCTGCCCTGGGAAGAATCTGCTCCGGGCGTTCGGTTCAAAGCGATGATTCGGGGCAATCAGAGCTTACGCCTCGTTGAATTCACAAACGAGTTCATGGAGCGCGACTGGTGTTTGAAAGCTCACACAGGATATGTTCTGGAAGGCGAGTTGGAAATAAGTTTTGATGGTGCGACCGAAAGGCTCGCGGCGGGTGACGGAATATTTATCGCGGGAGGGGAGCAGGAGCACCATCGCGCTCACGTCAAAGGCAACGCTGTTGCACGTTTGATATTGGTAGAAGACGCCGATTGAATAACGGACACGATTCTCTCTTCGGCCCGCTTTAGGGTATGCCTTGAGTTTAGTTAATCAACGCTTCATAAGTAATCTCCTTGTCCATAAGATTTAAGATTCTGTAAATCTCTTCGATCAAAGCAGTGGAATTTTGATAGAGCTTCTGATCCTTGAGGTTGACGGCGTTCCTCGGCCCTTCAATGCTGATCGCTCCCGTTTGTCCGTTCAATTTCACCCGGACGGATATTTCAAAGTAACGAACAATACCTGAATTAGCCAGCGGGTATTTGATCGTATCCTCAACGAGCAATTCGCGCGCGCGGATCAACTCGATTAATCTTCCTTTCTCTTCAGCCCCCAACCTGAACTCCTTGCGCACCGGCTTTTGTCTGCTCGCGCCCATCCCATGATAACTTCTCACGTAAATGATCTGATCTTGCGCGAGAGTGATGGTTGTTGTCTTTGAACCGCTGTCACGGCTACGCTCGCCTCTTTTCAGGGTAATCGAGATATAAAGGTCGTCCGTTTTTCGACAGAGTGCTGGCGACGCGCAGAGACAAATCAATAACGCGGGCATTAGAAGTAGTAACAGCTTTCGCATAACTTTTGATCTCCATTGTGCGGGCACAAAACCTGCGCGATCAGTTTTCTTCGAGTGGAGGCCAACGCTGATCTACGAACTCAAGGTGCAGGCGGTTGAGGCCGTCGCGCCCACGGCGTAACCGGCGCACGGCAGCGATGACCGCTATCTGATAATGCGCGCTGCGGACTCGCACATATCGTCCACGCGCGACATCGAGTTCACAGGTAACGGCCATCCCGCGCTCGCTGATGTTCTCAGTTCTGGCGTACTCACCGGCGAACACTTTCCCATCCGCATCAAATACCTCTATGACGACATCTGTGGCTATCGTGCTGCGCGCCTCGGCTCGCCGCTCGCTCAAACTCGCGTGTAACGCTTCGGTGTCTGGCCGCTCGCGCATGCTCCAAAGATTGTTCTCTGACGGAGCGTTACTGATGTCGTAGCGTTGCGCCGGATCGTTCTCAAAGCTGAACGGTGAATTTTTGCCGGTAAAGGCGACGCCTATCTCGAAGCGAGGCAGCCCGTTAGATTCGCGTCCGAGGGGCCGGGCATGCCTTACCAGCGCCCAGATGTTGTAATGCTCGTCCGTATAATCGAACGAGCGCAGTTGACGCGGCAAAGGCATGGTCAGATGCAGGAGTCTTCCGGGCTCTGTCGGATGCCCTATCGGCAGGCGCGCGCCGAACGGCGTAATATCAATCAACTGCGTCTTCTCCACCCAGCCGTAATCCTCACTCTCGCGACAATGCACGCGGACGGGCAATTGTATCTCCAATCGCTCACGCAGGCGTCTTGCTTTGCCCTCACCTTGCATCGGAGCTTCTCCATCACGGCAGCGGCGTTCGCCTGCGTGCATCCACATACGGCAATCTCATCACTTGCAGCGTGATTGATCCAGCGGCTGGATGGATGATTCAAGTTCCGGCAGAGTGGAATCAATCGCTCCGATGAAAATCTCCGTCGTCAGTGTTTCGCGGTACCCGCCGTCAATGGCGACGATGCGGCTGGCGTCAATCCTGTGCCTGTTGATCAACCATTCTTTGGCGCGCTCGGCTCGCTCCAGCGCCTGACTCCCGGCATCGCATCGCCCGCCATAGACGACGATGTAGCCTTGCGAGTCCGGCGCATTCTGCAATTCCCTGGCGAAGCCTGCGAGGTGTGTCTTCTCAAGATCGAGGGTGAGATCGCCGTAAGCATCGAGCCGTCGCACAGCCGCATCATCAACGCGACGCCCTGCCGCCGGCTCTTTCACAGGCGAGGTTGGCTTGGTGACAGGTGCGTTTGGCTTAATGATAGGCGTCGTTGGCCTGGTGACTGGTGTGGTTGGTCTGGCAACCTGTTCCCTCGGAGTGGCGGCAGCAAGGCCGGGCGGTTTCATGACAAGGATGGTGCATGAAAGCGTGCTCTCGCATTCGCGGCCAAGTCCGCCGACAAACACCTTAGCCGTGATGCGCCTACCGCCCATGGCGGTCGTGTCAACAATGATCGAAGGCGTTCCCTGCCCCTCGTTGATCTTACCGCTCGTGAGCGACCATGTATAAGTCAGCGCCGAACCGGCATCGCGACTGGCGACCATCGCCGAAAATCTCAATTGAGTATCCTGCTCGACCACGTCTAGCGGACAGGCGATCACCAGTTGCGGACACTTCGGAGCCAGCCGAACGTTTTGCCCGCCTCCGCCAGCGACGGGCACGATCAATAACTGGACTAGAAAACAGAGAATAAGAGTTATCAGCTTCAATCCAAGTCTCCTCTTCGGGGCGTGGATTATATAGTTAGTGGCGAGGCTGTCAAACTATTGGACATTAGCTAGCGCAACACAGCATGGCGACCTCGCATGAATAGAACGGGTAATGTTATCGGATTTGAAAAGCCGTCACGGCTTAATCATCGTTTGCCTTTTCGAGAAGCCTTGTGGTGTTCTCCGTCACACTGGGCGGCTGGGTTATCTCCGCAGTTTCTATACGCCGCCCGCCGTAGAAATCGGTGACGGGTCTGCTCTGTTGTGGAGGTAAGGCGGAAGCTGCGAAGCCCTGTTGAAACTGTGCAGGCGTCGCGTGCGTGTTGTAGGCTGGAGGCGCAGCAGGGTTTCTATGTTGTGCGCCTTCCTCAAACATCAAAGCGTAAACGAGGCGCATAAATCCACCGACCGCACAGATGATCGCCGCCAGCGCCACAAATTCTTTCGGCAGTAGGCCCACTTTGAAGAGCAAAGCCGAGACCGGCACGATCAATGCCGTCAAGAGCATCAGCATCACGCCCTGCCGAACGCCCCGGTTGCGCGCTGAGCGATGGCTCGCATGAGTCTCCGCTTCGGGCCGCACGAGCGCGCCATCTGTCAGCAGCAGTTCTTTAACAACCTCAAGCTGAAATCCGCAGCGTGAGCAGAAACGCACGCTATCGGATGCCTGTTGCTGGCTGCATTTTGGACAATACATCGCGATCACTATCCATCGAAAAGACGCGCAGAGTTATTATATACCCGCACAGCTTAAGTAACCCCCTGTCGTGAAGTTCCTATGCCGACGGTGACGGCAGATAAACGACCGATAGCTATTCAATCTCGCTTGAGCGCAACCGCTTCCGTCTTGTGCGACTATCCTGCGGCCAGTTTGTCCAGGGATTCGCCCGTGGCTCGAAAGACCGTCCATTCATTCATCGAAACGGCCCCCAGCTTTTTGTAGAACCTGATAGCCGGTTCATTCCAGTCGAGCACGGCCCACTCCAGCCGACCGCAACGGCGCTCTTTTGCCAGGCGCGCGAGGTAAACGAGCAGCGCGCGTCCGATCCCTTTTCCGCGCGCATGGGGTTGCACATAGAGGTCTTCGAGGTAGATGCCGGGGCGACCCAAGAAGGTTGAGAAGTTGTGGAAGAAGAGGGCGAGGCCGACCGCTCGATCATCATCATAAGCGATAACGACCTCCGCCTTTGCTCGCTCGCCGAACAAAGACTCGCGGAGCAGCTCTTCGGTCGCCACCACTTCATGCGAGAGGCGCTCGTACTCTGCCAGCTCTTTGATAAAGGAGAGAATCAATGCGAGATCATCTTCACGTGCCTTCTCGATTCTAACATTAGCTGTTTTACCCGCTGTGCTGCTCATATCAACTTTTCTCCGGCAAGTTCATGACCTGAATGGCGACGATGTTTGATTGATCGCTACTAGCTCAATCGTCGGCCTTCACTTTTTGATCCCGATGACCTCGATCATGGGCGGCGTACAGAAGAAAGCACCCGCATCCTTTGAGCGCTCCTCCCATGTTCTCTCAAAAGTCTCCCTCTCCGTTTCGTTGATCAGCCCCATCTCGATCAAGACGGGAAGATAGTTTTTGAAAAAAGTCTCCGGCCACTTCCAGAGCGCAGTACGGGGTCGTGCGATTCGTATCAATGGATTGATCTCGCGCACCTCCAATCCGGAGCCAGCCATCATCGCGGGCACGTGGCTGCCGACATTAGGATTGCCCTTGCGGATGCGGAAAGATTCGGCCACCACTCTAAAGATATGATCGAAAATCTCATCTTTGGGGGCGACGACAGCCGCTTCGTAGTTGAAGTAATCATGAACGACGAAAGCGCTGCCGGGTTTGAGGGCGCGCGCAACCGCTGCCACGACTGCCGATGGATTTTCAACGAAACAGAGCACCCAACGCGCGTACGCTCCATCCACACTTTGTTCTGCAAGTTCCAGTTGGCCCACATCACCGACCCTGGTTGTGATGTTGTGAATACCACGGGCCTGTATCTGCGCGCGCAGGTGTTGGATAAATCGCTGCGACATATCAACGGCGACCACATGGCCCAGACTTCCGACCAGACGTGATAGATCCAAGCTCACGTATCCCGGCCCGCAACCCACATCGAGCAGCGTATTACCCGGCCCGAAGCCCGCACGCTCCCAGCCGCGAACTGCCTGCGCCAGCCACAACTGGTGCTGAAAACCCAGCCGTGTCAACTCATCATCGTCTGTGCCGAGGACGTATTCCTGTTCGATTCCCGTCTCTTCGTTCTCTCTCATTAAGAATGCTCTTTATATGCCCGCTTCCTTCCGGGCGATGATCTTTAAACTGTCCCCGACGCGAAGGCGATCTCCCACATCCTCGGCAATCAGGTACCGTCCAAAGAGAATCTTGTTATCGGTGGTGCGGTATGTCGCCAGGGTCTTGAGCGGCTCTTTGCCCGTGCGTACGCCCTCGTCCTGATCAATCGTCGTAATCTGGCAGCGTTCGCAATTCTTCACCACATGAAAGATCGTGTCGCCGATAGAGACGGTCTTCCACTCGTCTTCGGCAAAGGCAGTCGCGCCGCTAAGCACGAAGTTCGGGCGAAAGCGGTTCATCGGCACGGGCTCTTGCAGTCGCTCGTTTAAATCATCGAGCGTCGCCTCCGCGATCAGCTTGAAGGGATAGCCGTCAGCGAAACTGACGATGTCCTGATTGACCGCATACAGAGGATTGACCGCGCGCCGCGCGTCGTCAGGCATATAGACCAACCGGCAAGAGGCTTGTAGAAACCGTCCGAACCATTCGTCGGCACGCCCGCTCACAAACGCCGCTTCGCAGGTACTTCTCCAAACCGTGACGGGCGCACGCGCCTGATTTTCCGGGATATAAGGGATCAACAAATCTTCCATTCCCTCGGCGCTTGCCCGCAACCCTTCGGCTTGCAGCTCAAGCGCGATGGTCGCCATGCGCGGGTATTCGCGCTGAGTGATGAAAGCATTCTCTTCATCAACCAGCATCCATCTACGATCAAATTGCAAACCGCGCCGCTCTACTCCGGCCTCTTCGAGCGCGATGCCTTTCAGGGATTTGATCGGATAGATGTATAGACCGCTAAGCGTTATTTCCCCGTCTTCTTCTCTCATGCTGGAATCTCCGCAAGCCGACAGCATTTTGATCCGGGCGTAAATACCAAACGTCATCAGACCCGCCCGTCAGGACGCGAGGCGCGCGCCATCATTCCGCACGAGGATGATTAACGCGACTACGGACGGGCGGCCTGTCTCAAACGCTTTGCGCTTTCCTTGATTTTTTTGCTGAGGGCGATTATCTCTTCTAGGTCTTGCCGGGCGTCAATCGCCGCCCTGGCATCAATCACGCTTGCACTTTTGGGTTGAGAAAGAGAGTTCGCGCCGAAACGCCTGACCAGACCGTCGAGCCTCTCCAGAGAAGCGGCCAGTTGCCGTGCCTCCAAGTACTCCGGCCCTGTCTGTGGCCTCTCGGATTTTTCCATTCTCGACAGGTTTAGATAACGCATCAGGCGTGCGGCTCGCTTTTTGATCTCACCCGCCGCTTTCGCAATACCTTCGTAGTCCGGCGGCGCATTCGTGGAAACAGAGCGCATCATCTCGGTATTAAAGAACTGTATGCGCTCGGAATCCTTTTTGGCCTGTGCAGCCTGTGCCATCCGCATCTGTTGTTCAGTGAACAAGGGTATGGAATTTACCCAGCGCCTGTGGCTGCGCATATCACGTTGCTGTCTCATGCGCTCGCGCTCCATAGGCGATGGCTGCGTTCTGAACTGTGCCGATGCGAAATCCGTCGAAAGGAGTAAAAGCGCGGCTGCGAAAACCGCGACGGCTGTTGAAGTATATTTCGTGTAGCGATTTTTCATCTTGACTCCTCCGAAATTACATACGCTATGGTTGCCCGGCTGAGATCAATATAACAATACATTTTCTTTCAGACAATTGATAACGACGCGAGCAAACCCGGAGAAAGTGTGCATGCTTGCGTTGGGGTCAAAGTGATCTCGAACTCTGACGTTGACAGGAGCTTTCGAGCCTCATATGGAAAGCCGTGCCCGGGCTGGTATCAATCCGCATGCGCTTAGTATACTGCCAGACAATTTAGCACGGCTCTCTGTCTCTGCATCGCTCGCCCGAAGGTTGATCCGTAAGGAGATGAATCCCGATGTTAAGAAAAGTGTTTGGGCTAAAAAAGGCATTGATCTTGATGTGCCTCTCCGTGGGGGCGATGTTGTTGCCTGTATACGCTCAAAACAATCAACGCACTCCTGCTGCGCTCTATCGCCAACCATCCGAGGTGAGATTACAGAGATTGATCCGTGGGCGTTTCGCTAGTTTCTATGGAAAGCGTCCGGGCGAGAAGTTAATCATCGAACGCTTTTATCCCATCGGGTGGTCTAAGGATGGCAAGCTCGCATACTATTTAGAGCCCGGCGATGAGGCTTGTGGTTGCTACTTTGCCAAGCTCATCATCAGAGACCTCAAAACGGATAAAGTTCTCTGGCAATTCGATTACAACAGCGAGAATCTACGGGACACACTCGAAAAGAGGACTCCAGAATCGCTCAGCGCTTTGTGGAGATACAAGCGCGACCTGTTCAACAGCAAATTAAGAGAGTACGACATCAAGGCGCAGGGCCAGTTCGCGCTGCTGCTCTTTCCCATAAATTATGATGGCGATCAACTGACGACCACCCTCAAAACAAAAGAGACCGCCGAAGACCAGACGTACGGCATTATCAGCAATGCCCTGTTGCAGATCACATCAAAACGCAAAGGGAAAAAGACGATCTGGGACAAGAATTACAGGACAGAAGCGGGGCTGCCGCTCGATTTGAAAGTTCTGGGATACTTGAAGAGCCCGTTTGAGCCGCGCATCGCCGTCATCCTGATTGATATCTGGCGCGGATACGAAGGCCCTCCGCACGTCACACATACCACGGTTGTCGGCTCAAGTCTTGACATCGGGTTCAAATAAGACATCCCATCACACAGCATTAGCTTGCAGATGTCCAGGAGTTACATGGATGGATCAGATAAACTTGGCTTCGATATGGCTGTCGTTCATAGGATGATTGTATCAGGAGCAAAAGAATGCGTGTAATGCCACGGTCGCTAAACTTTTCCCGAAGCGGGCCATACTTTGCCAGTCTGTTCTTAGTGGCACTGGTGGCGTTCTGGCCCACTTATCTTTCGCAGTCACCGAGTGTCAGCAGCGCCTATACTCACCTGCATGCGCTCACAGCGACGCTGTGGATGCTGTTGCTGGTGGCCCAACCATTAGCTATCCGAACGCGGCGCTTGGCCTGGCATCGTCTGCTCGGGCAAGCATCCTACGCCTTAGCGCCGCTCATCCTGGTTAGTATCGTGCTGCTCGCACACAGTAGGATAAAGAGTCTGAATGGCGAGGCGTACGCTATCCAGACTTATATACTGTATCTACAGATGTCGTTGGCTGTGTTGTTCGGCGTATCTTATGCGCTGGCGATATTCACGCGCCGTACCACCGCGCTGCACGCGCGCTTCATGGTTTGCACCGCGCTCACGCTGATAGACCCTGTGGTCATTCGCCTGATGTTCTGGGCAGACCCGACGCCGGATTGGAATTACCAGTGGCTCACCTTCGGGTTGACGGATCTTGTGTTAGTCGCGTTGATCTGGCTGGAACGTCACAGTAAAGTCGGGCGTATTGTGTTCCCGGTAATGCTGTTGTTGTTTGTGCTGGCGCAGATGCCGGCATTACTCGGGCTCACCGACACGCCGCCATGGCAGGCATTCGCACGCTGGTTTGCGGCGCTTCCATTGACCTGACAACCCGATTTTACATTAAGGGAAAAACCAATACAGCGATCAGTGGCGGCGACTAGCAACTCTTTCAACCCGACGATTCGATAGCAGCTCTTTCATTGTTGTGAGGTAGATTGCGTTCTTGCTTGCTTTTCGTTTGGCGCGGTTTAATTCGGTCGTTGTCCGGCAAATTTATACGCTCGGACGTAATAATCCGCGAAAGATTCCCTGCACTGTGACCTGTGAAGCGCGCAGGCGTATCGGAGCGAGCTGTGAATTGGCCGGACGAAGCTCTACCTCATGGCCGAAGCGAAAGAGACGCTTCAAGGTCGCGCGCGTGCCTTCGACAAGAGCGACGACGATCTCACCGTCGCGCGCCTCCGTGCGATTCTCTATAAGTGCGATGTCGCCGTCGCAAATATGCTCGTCAATCATCGAGTCGCCCTTGACCTTGAGCGCATAGACCCGCTCAGGCCGCACACGCCCCAGTAGAAAACGGGGCACGCTGATCGGTTGTGCATCCTCGACGGCATCAATGGGCGCGCCCGCCGCGATGCGACCCAGAAGCGGCACTTCACATATCGCCTCCGTCGGCGAATCCTCGACCGTCACGGCCAGATTGAAAGCGCCGTCCTCACGCCGCCGCGAAAGCAGCCCGCGCCGCTCAAGCGCGGCGATATGTTTGGCGATTGTTGCTTTGGATGAAACATTGAAGTGCCGTGCGATCTGCGCATAAGACGGCTCATACCCATGCCGCGCGATAAAGCGCGTAATGTAGTCGAGAATCTCTTTCTGACGTTGCGTGCGTGGCAGCATCTAACATCTCCGATTCATGAACGGTGGTGGGACTTACGGCAGTCGAACGGATCAATAGTGCAAGTATCCGACAGAGCGCATCATAAAGGCGCGCCGACCGTAGCGTCAAGCCTATCAGTCAGCGCGCCCTTGATGTTGTCAGAGGTTAACCCGAGCAGAAACGACCGCTGTGAGTTACACCCTTAACGTTTTGAATACTGGCTGAGCGTCTGTGGAAAGATGCGAACCGCCATGGGCATCTGCGCCATCGTCATCGCCGTACCCTTCAACAACTCGCTCGCGTTCTTTCCATAGATCGCCTGGTTCAGGTCGTTGTCGTGCCCAATCACAGCACCTTTGAGCGAGACACCGGCAAACGCACCCTTGCTGCGCGAGTATGAAAGGATGCCCGCATCCAGCGTCGTGTTGGTGGTCGCCGCAGCCGTGCGTCCCACCGGCCCGGCCGCTACGCTCGCTTCGCCCCCCATCTCGAACTTGTCTTCGAGCAATCCGTTCAAGCCTTCCGTATTCATGATCAAGAGAACATAGTCGGTCTTCTGTGCGCCGATCTGCGCGCCGATGCTGCCACCGCCAAGGTTGAGGAAGGCGGGTTCGCTCCAGCCTCCGCGCGTGCGCCGGCTGACGACGCCCTGCCCGCCCTGCCCGCCGATGATGAAGGCTGCTTTTTTGACGCCCGGAAAGACCACAATCGCCTCGGCCTTATTGAGCAAGTCCCTTGGAATCCCACGGTCCGGCGCGCCCATGACCTCTCTAAAAACTTTGGCTGCGGCGCTCGAATGACGAGAGGCATCCTTCGTCCGCCCGGTAGTATTCTTGTTCTGCGCCCAGCTCGCGCCCGCGCTCAGACAGAGCATCAACGCTACACCGAACGCATAAACGCTGCGCCTTTGAAACCATTGCATGATCCTTCTCCTCCTTCTCAACTGTAGAAAATCTTAACTAAAGTTATTGCTACACCATAACAAACTGGCTAGCGGCGCACAGAATAGCGAGCCAGCGTTTGCGGTAAGATGCGCACGCCCGGCGGCATACGCTTCATATCAATCTTGCGACTGCCCGTTAGAATGTCACGCGCTTTCATGCCATAAACGGCCTCGTTGTCATCGTTGTCCGGGTTGATCACCGTACCCTTCAATTCTAACCCGGCGAACAAACCCTTGCTGCGCGAGTAGGAGAGAATCCCGGCATCGAGCGTCGCGTTGGTCGAGGCGCTAGCGGAGCGACCGACCGGCCCGGCGGCGACGCTTCCCTCGCCTCCGATCTCGAACTTGTCCTCTAATAATCCTCGCAAAGATTCCTGAGTCATGAATAAAAGGACGAAGTCTGTTGATGATGCGCCGATTTGAAGACCGATGCTGCCGCCGCCGAGGTTAAAGAAGGCGGGAGCGCTCCACCCGCCTTTGACTCGACGGCTGATGACACCCCGCCCGCCGCGCCCGCCGACAATGAACCCGGCTTTTATCACGTCCGGGAAAACGGCCACGGCCTCGGCCTTCGCGAGCAAGTCGCGCGGAATGGCATTGTCCGGCGCAGACATAATCTGGTTGAAAACCCTGGCGGCTTTCTGCGACTGGCGTGCGGCCTCGTTAATCTTCTTTGTATTCTTGCCCGGCTGCTTCTGCTGCTTCTGTTGTGCCGCTGCACCTTCGGCGAAGCTCAACGCGAGCGCCAAGGCGAGCGCGCCCATCAAGACATGCTTTAAAATCGAAGAGTTCATACTTCGACATCCCTCCCTATTGAGGCTTCCTTGGTTTATCCGTGTGAACAAGCAAAGAGGAGAGCACACGTCTGTCCGTACCGCAGTCAGGAAGCAATGATTGTACCGTGCTTTAAGAGCAGCCCAATATTACACCTGATGGCGCGTTAAAGGTAAGAAAAAATGGGGCTGGAAACAGACGGGAAGATTTACGGGGCGAGGTGGTCGCGCCGTACCGTCGTGCGCGCTTAACGTACATTGATAAAAGGATAGGCAGGCGTTTTCCGAACACCGGAACGAAGGGATGAGGGCGGAGGGATGAGGGATGAAAAGGGTTCGAGTTAAAGCGACAATAAACAATTCACTCAATCATTCATCC
>JBKKAL010000070.1:0-5803 GCA_046714695.1 Pyrinomonadaceae bacterium | reverse complement strand
GTAGTGCTTTACCGGAATCATCCCCGACCGCGCACCGCTGGCTTCTCTGCTCTCCGGCACTCAAAGCATCCAGCATTCTTTCTTTGCGCTTCCCTGCTCATTCTATTTTTGTTCGCGCCATTTTCAGCTCAGGAAACAACGCCCAACGAAACGGACGATGTTTTGAGAGTCCGTACAGACCTTCTGACTGTGCCGTTCTTCGTGACTGACTCGAAAAGTCGCCGCGTGGCGGGACTTACGCAAGAGGATTTTACAGTCCGCGATGACGGCCTACCCGTCCATGTTGAATACTTCGCTGCCGGAACTGAACGGGTCGCGCTTCTTTTCGCCCTGGACTCTTCCGGTAGCGCTCGCGACACAATCAGGCACCAACGCGAAGCGGCGCTCGCGCTCTTTTCTCAATTCGGCCGAGGCTCACGCGTCGCCGTCCTGCGCTTCGCAGACAAAAGCGATCTGGTCGTTCCCTTCACCGTTGACTCTCGCCAGCCTCTCGACGGATTCTCTTTACCCGCTTTGCCGGGACGGCGCACAGCCATCTTCGATGCCGCTGCTGCTGCTGTTCGCGCTTTCACAGAGCGCGGAAGCGACACGGCTGAACGTCGTATCGTAATCTTGATCAGCGATGGTTTGGACACCGTAAGCACTATCAAGGCCGAGTCGGTTATCATCGAGGCACGTGCTTCCGGCGTCTCTATCTATGTCATTCATCTTTTATCATTCACGGTCCGAGAGGGTCGGCTCGTGCCGCGCGCTGCCGCTAAAGGATTTCGCGAGTTGGCGGAGCGAACCGGCGGCACTTATTTTAAAGTTGGGGATGCAAAGTCTGCGCTCGACCCGCGCGCCAGGTATGATCTCTCATTGGTCTTCAGAGCCATTGAAGAAGACCTGCGCGGCCAGTACGTTCTCGGATATTATCCCGGCGAGGGGGCACGCGACGGTCGCTCCCATCGCATTGAAATCACCCTCGCTTCGCGCAACCGCAAGCTACACGTTCGATCATTGCGCGAGAGCTACATTTTAAGACGGTGACGGGTGATAAGGTAAAACCTTGTAACGGCTCGTTACCCGTTACTTAACGCTAAACATATGGCTGAACAAAATACAGAAGGGCTGCGATCTATCGGTCGTGCGTTACTGAGCGTCTCGGACAAAACGGGCATTGTGGAATTTGCGCGCGAGTTGCAGCATCTTAAAGTTGAGATCGTCAGCACGGGCGGCACTGCTAAGGTGCTGCGCGAAGCGGGCATCTCCGTGACGGACATCGCGGACGTGACCGGCTTCCCTGAGATGATGGACGGCCGCGTCAAGACTCTTCACCCGCACATACATGGCGGCCTGCTTGCCCTGCGCGACAATGCGGAGCACCAGCAGGCGATGATCGAGCACGGTATCAAGCCGATTGATATGGTCGTCGTTAATCTTTATCCTTTCGAGCAAACAGTTGCGAGCGAAGGTGTGACCCTTGAAGAGGCCATTGAGCAGATAGACATCGGCGGCCCGGCGATGATTCGTTCAGCCGCGAAGAATTTCAGGGATGTGGCCGTCGTCGTGAACCCAGACAGCTATGAATTGATTCTTGAGGAACTCGAAAACAATAAAGGGGCGCTATCGAGCGAGTTGCGCCGTGAGCTGGCCCTGCACGCCTTCGCACTCACCTCGGAATATGACAGCGCGATCTTCGCGTATTTGGATCAAATGAAAGCCGAAGAATTCCCCGTCCTGATATCGCCAGATGCCCTGCTGGAAAGCGACGCCGTGATTTTGAGTAAAATTTCCGACCTGCGTTATGGAGAGAATCCTCATCAGAAAGCTGCGCTCTATAAGACCGAAGATCCTTACAGGCTGGTAGGGGGCGGAGGCGTTGCCCGTGCTGAGCTGCTCTCCGGCAAGGAGATGTCTTTTAACAACTACGTTGACGCGGACGCGGCGTGGCAGCTTGTCTCTGATTTTGACGAGACGGCGTGCGCCATCATCAAGCATACGAATCCGGCGGGCGTCGCGCTGGGCCAATCGCTCGAAGAGGCTTATCGCCGCGCCCTTGAAACCGACCCCGTCTCTGCATTCGGAGGCGTCGTCGCTTTTAATCGGACAGTGGACGAGCGGGCGGCGCGCTCTGTGATCGAGATTTTTACAGAGGTCGTCATCGCGCCGGATTTTGAAGAGGCGGCCATTGAAGTTTTGCGGACGAAGAAGAATCTGCGTGTCCTTCGCGCCGGGGCGTCCACTCGCTCGGTCGGTATAGACTATAAACAGATCACCGGCGGGATGCTCGTCCAGACTCGCGACATGCATCGCCTCACGCGCGATGAACTGAAAGTCGTGACTGAGCGTGCGCCGACGGATGCAGAGGTGCGCGCTCTGCTGTTCGCGTGGACTGTTTGCAAGCACGTCAAGTCGAATGCCATCGTCTATGCGCGCGGTGGGCAGACCATAGGCGTCGGTGCGGGACAGATGTCCCGCGTGGATTCGGTGAAGATCGGAGCGATGCGCGCGCAACTGCCTCTCAGTGGATCGGTCATCGCTTCCGACGCTTTCTTTCCTTTCCGCGACGGCATTGACGAGGCTGCCCGTCACGCCGTTACAGCCGTTATTCAACCCGGCGGCTCCATGCGCGACGAAGAAACAATTGCCGCCACCAATGAACACGGGCTCGCCATGGTCTTTACGGGCGTGCGTCACTTCAAGCATTAATGCGATCAGCAGTCAGTTTCCAGCCTTTTTGATTTGAGATTTCTAATTTCAGATTTGGGGTTGTGAATCTTTTATGCCCGATGGCTGATTGCTGAAAAGCTGTCTGCTTCTTTATAATCGCTCGTACTTGCGCCGAACGGACAGCAGATCAACTTATCTCCCGAAAGCTATCCGCGCTATTTTTCAGACAAGGAAGTAAAAAAATGGGAAACATCGAAATGGGCTCGACAGAGAACGGACATGACTCCATGCGTTGTCGCTATTGCGGTCAACTAAATCAAACCCGCGATGAAAGCGGCACAGCCAAATGCGGGCGATGTCGCTTGCCGCTCTCGGATAAGCCGCACAAAAAGTTTGCCGACCTCGACAAGCATGAATATGTTCATCCGGCGGATAGCCGCGCGCTGGCCGCCCTGCGCACGATTCCGGGGATTGATTCGGCTTTGAAGAAACTGTTGGAAGTGACGGGTGAATCCGCCATCCGCGTCATCTTTACGGCTAGCGCCGTCAAGGTCACGCCGAAACAATGTCCGGACCTTTATGCCAAGCTACAGATCGCCTGCACAACGCTCGGCGTTGATATGCCCGAACTCTTCGTGCAGCAGAGTCCCATCGTCAATGCCTTCACGGGCGGCGTCAAACGTCCAGTCATAGTGCTCCATTCGTCGCTGATCGAACGGCTCACGGATGAAGAAGTGTTGGCCGTCGTCGCGCACGAAGTTGGCCACATACACGCCGAGCATGTTCTATATCTAACGGCTGCACGCCTTATCGAAGCGCTGGCGAGCGCGGCTCTGGCATCCGCTCCGGTTGCCGCCATCGTCACGCAAATCCTGACGGGCACGATGCGCGCGGCTCTTCTGGCCTGGGCCCGTCGCGCAGAGCTTTCGTGCGACCGCGCGGCGCTTCTGGTCACACAAGACCCGCATGTCATCGGGCGCACGATGATGAAGCTCTGCGGCGGGACGTTCGCTTCCAAGGTTGACTACGAGCAGTTTCTGGAGCAGGCGCGCGACTTCCAGAAAAACTATGACGAGAAGGCGCTCGACCGCTTCTGGGCCGACATCATCACTTCCGGGATGTCGCATCCCTTTCCCGTCTGGCGGGTCTCGGAGATTCTTAAATGGGTGGACAGCGGCGAGTACAAGCGCTTGATGAATGAAGAGCCGCAAAGCGCCGCAGCCTGATTCAATTTTGGATTTTAGATTTTGGATTGGCGAGCCGTTACAGGTTGAAAGCCTTGCTTCAAGGATTCAAGTTTCACCGCAGCGTTAGTCTAAAATCCAAAATCTAAAATCGAGAGACCATGTTACAGGACAAATTCGGCATCATATTTGGCGTCGCCAATAAGAGGTCAATCGCCTGGGCCACAGCACAGGCTTTGTCTGAAGCGGGGGCGCGTCTGGCCTTTACTTATCAGGGCGAGCGCTTGAAGGAGAACGTCGAGAAATTGACCGCCGATATGCAGGGCTCTCTCGTCCTGCCTTGCGATGTGACCAGGCCGGAAGAAGTAGCCGAGGCCTTCCGTCGCGTGGGCCAAGAGTTCGGGCGTCTGGACTTGCTTATTCACAGTGTCGCCTATGCTCCGAAGGAGGCGCTCGAAGGCGAGTACGTGGATACGGCTCGCGACGACTTCTTAACGGCGCTCGAAGTGAGCGCTTATTCTCTGGTCTCACTATCTCGCGCCGCCGTCCCGCTGATGACGGAAGGCGGAAGCATCGTCTCCATGACCTATTATGGCGCGGAGAAGGTCGTGCCCAACTATAACGTGATGGGCGTGGCGAAGTCTGCGCTGGAGGCGAATACGCGCTACCTCGCATCCGATCTTGGAAGGCGCGGCATTCGCGTCAACTCCATCAGCGCCGGGCCGATCAGCACGCTATCGGCGCGCGGCGTATCGAACATGAGCCTGATTCTCAAACATCATGCGGAGCGGTCTCCGCTGCGCCGCAACGTCGAAGCCCGCGAGGTCGGAAACTGCGCTCTCTTCCTGTGCAGCCAGCTTTCGTCCGGCATCACGGGCGAAGTGATACACGTGGACTGCGGCTTTAATATCATGGCGGTATAAGGAAACGGGAATAGTGGAAAACGAAACCAAGGGCCAACAGGCCCCACAGGTCACACAGGATGAGCAGTTACTTAATACACCGAAGCACGATGAGTTTACACGTTCCGATACCTGGCGCGTGCTGCGTATCACCGGAGAATTTATCGAAGGCTTTGACAATCTTGCGACCGTCACCCGCGCCGTTTCGATCTTCGGCTCGGCGCGCACGCGACCCGATGATCCTCAATACAAAGCTGCGCAGGAGACGGCCAGTTTGCTGGCGCAGGCAGGCTTCGGAATCATTACAGGAGGCGGCCCAGGCATCATGGAGGCGGCTAATCGGGGCGCGTTTGAGGCCAGCGGGCTCTCCATCGGGTGCAACATCGAGCTTCCCTTCGAGCAGAGTTCCAATTCTTACCTGACACGCTCTCTCAAGTTTAAATACTTCTTCGTGCGCAAGACCATGTTCGTCAAATACAGCACGGCCTTCATCATCTTTCCCGGAGGATTCGGTACGCTCGACGAGTTGTTCGAGTCTTTGACGCTGATTCAGACACGCAAGATCAAAAACTTCCCTGTCGTGTTGTTTGGCTCGGCATTCTGGGGAGGAATGATCAATTGGCTTCAGGATGTGCTGCTCAAGGAAGGAAAGATTTCCGCAGACGATCTCACACGCCTGCATATCACGGACTCGCCCGAAGAGGTCGTCGAGATTATCTCAAGAAGTCAGGACTCTCTGCGCAAGCTGGATCAGACTGTTTCCAGCGAATATACAAGCGAGTAATCCTAACGGCTGCCGTTGGTCGCCGCGCCCTTTGCATCGGCGGGGCTCTCCTGCGAGGCGCTCCTCCTCCTGTGAGCATAGCGCCGTGGTTCGACCGTTCCGCCCAGCCATTCGAGGTACGGAGCTGAGCCAAGCGTGACGGGCAGAGCGATGATCTCCGGCGTCTCGTAGCTGTGGAGAGCGCGAACCTCCCGCTCCACGTCGTTGAATTTCGAGCGGGTCGTCTTCGCCAGCAGCAGGAATTCCGGGTCGCGCTCGATACTTCCCTCCCAATGATAGAT
>JBKKAL010000069.1:0-11992 GCA_046714695.1 Pyrinomonadaceae bacterium | reverse complement strand
CCTTTGGGTTCGCCCGTCGTGCCGGAAGTGTAGATGATCGTCGCCAGATCAAGAGCGCCAGCGCCTGCCGCCAGTTCGTCAGAGAGCCGTGGCTGCTCTCTATCAAGCTCGCGCCCCCGTGCTTCGACTTCCACAAACGTTAACGCACCCGCTTCCTCTGCCCCCTGCTCTTCGTAGAAGACTACGTGCTCAAGCTGAGAGCATTCCTTGATCGCGTCTTTGATCTGATCGTACTTTTCCCGGTTTTGAATAAAGAGAATACGCGCGCCGGAATCATTCAGGATGTACGCGACATGATGGGGCGTGAGCGTGGGATAGATGGGCACATCTATCGCGCCCGCATAGATGCTCGCGGCATCGGTCAATGTCCATTCGGGGCAGTTCTCCGCCAGTAGTGCGACTCGATCACCGCGCCGCACGCCGAGCGCATGAAGACCGAGCGCAAGGTGGCGCGAACGCGCGATCATTTCATCCGTTGAGATCGAGCGCCAACGTCCATCCCTTTTGTAGTTGAGCAGATCCGGCTTGCTGTGCAGGCGGCGCGTGCGCTCGAACATCTCGATGAGGGTCGCGGGTTCATCCGGGATGGAGGGCATGCGCGCGGGTTGTGGCGATGTCGTTGCCGCTGCCGCGTTTGCCGTCGTCGTTTGAATCGTCCGGCTCATCGGGCGCTCACACCGTTCAGGAAAATATCGAGCACTTGGTCGGCCATCGGCGCTAGCTTGTAGCGGCGCTTTGAGAGAATCCAGTTGGTCGCCATCTCGTCGAGCGCGCCGAAGAGAATCTTGGCTACCACCTTCGCATTCAATTCTTTGCGAAAAACACCGGCGCGCTGTCCTTCTTCGACCGCCGTGCGAATCAGACCCAAGTATTCGGCAAAGCCTGCGGCGGAGAATTCTTCCATAAACTTGGTGGAGCTGCGCAGCTCGACTTGAAAGACGATGGCGAGGTTACGGTCTGCGCCGAGTCGTTCGAGGTGCAGATGCGCGATGCGGCGAAGTTTTTCGCGCGGGTCTGTGATGGTCAGAAATTGCTTGCGCCCTTCGGTGATCGCCTCCTCCATGCCACGATCAAAGATCGAGTGCAGAATCTCCTCTTTGCTTTTGAAGTAGAG
Source organism: Pyrinomonadaceae bacterium (assembly GCA_046714695.1). Taxonomy (GTDB): domain Bacteria; phylum Acidobacteriota; class Blastocatellia; order Pyrinomonadales; family Pyrinomonadaceae; genus DASQYE01. The sequence continues at coordinate 10,878 of JBKKAL010000069.1, read as the reverse complement.
ATAGACCGTGCCGTCGGCGACACCCGCATCGCGCGCAATATCCGCGACCTTCGAGTTGAAGTAACCGTTGCGCGCGAAGACGCGCGTCGCAGCACCGAGGATCGCCTCGCGCTTATCGCCGACGGGGGAGCGAACGGAATTGAGGGAACGTGCAGAGCGCATCTTGATTTTGGATTTTGGATTTTAGATTAACGCTGCGGGGAATCCTGAATCTCGGAAGCAAGGCTTGCGACTTAAGTCGCAAGCCAATCCAAAATCCAAAATCCAAAATCCAAAATGGAATTACTGAATGAACAGCCACTCAGTCAACGTCTTTAGCCTAACCTCAGTGCGCTGGTTTTGTCCAACCGGGGATGACGCGGTCTTATTTAATGGAGTGTTGCGGCTACGGAATATGAGCTTCCGCCTCATCTTCATCTTCGTTGGATTCGGGGCCGCCCCGCTCGATTTGTAACGCGCCGCCACTACTACTACTGCCCACGCGCCCCTCGCGCTGGGGAAACGGCATCTCGATTCGATGTTCACGGAAGAGTCGCTCGATGCGATAGTTGATGTCGCTCTTGATCTGCGGATGCCGGCGCGGGCGACCCGTCCAGACGAGCAGACGGAAGTCGAGCGAGGATTCGCCGAAGCCCAGAAACTGCACGCTCGGCTTCGGTTCTGCCAGCACGTGATTGATACCTTCCGCCGCGCCGAGCAGCGTCTCCGTTACCGATTCGACATCTGAATCAGACGAGACGCTGACCGGGATAGAGATACGCGCACGTTTCCCGCCGTAAGACCAGTTGATCAATTCCTGATTGACGAGCTTGGAGTTAGGCACAATGGCCGTGACGTGATCATTCGTGACGATAACAGTTGTTCGCAGATTAATGCTCTGCACACGCCCTTCGGTCAGCTTGATGTTAGTCCCTGCGATAGTGATGAAATCGCCGACGCGCACAGGGCGCTCGAAGAGAAGAATGAAGCCGGAGGCGATGTCGCCCGCGATGAATCGTAGACCGAAGCCGATGCCGACCGAGAGCGCTGTGAAGACTACGGCCAGGGATGTCAGATCAATACCGAAGGCATTCTTGAGAGCAAAGACGAGACCGATGGAGATAATTAAATAATGGGCCAGGCGAAAGATAGTGTACCGGATGCCGGGATCAATATAGCCTTGCCGCTCCATGCGCCGTTGAAGAAAGGATTGCATCCAACGCGAGACGAGTAGCGCAAACAGGAATATCACGACGCCGATTGCCAGACTCGCGACTGAAACGGTGATGTTGCCGATGGTGAATTTGTGATCTACGTAAGACCAGCCACGCCAAAACACGTTCTGCCCGTCCTGCAACCAGAGTAATGCGCCTGGTAGAGACCGCCGGCTCTCAATCAGATCCTTCATCGCTCCGCTGCCGTTGCAAATCTCCCTAAACAAAACTCGCACCCTCCTGCTCTTTACAGCTCGCCGCTCCTAACAACCGGGCGACGCTTCAAAGCCGGTGAAACAAACAAGCCGTCGAACGCTCTTGGGGGCGCGCGAACGGCTCGTCGGGAACAATCTGTAAGCTTCTGGCGGAGGGCGAGGGATTCGAACCCCCAAGTCCTTTCGGACGCCAGTTTTCAAGACTGGTGCAATAGCCGTTCTGCCAGCCCTCCGCGTAAGTCAATAATAATAGCGTACCGTGTCGAGTCGGCTCAACTCATCACCGCCAAAGGGAAATTATGATTCCCAGTCACCGCGCCCGTTTGTGTCAGAAGGCATACTGCCTTTTTATTTCAGTTCTTTCGCGCGGTGAATAACCCGTAAGCCATCGCGCCTGTGGTGTAGGCTTCGTCAATCGCCTCGAAGGCGGCGGCGAAGCGGCGCGTGCGCTCGTCGCTCACACGAACAAGCGTTTTGATCTCCGGTCTGTGCAATAGGGTCGCGCAACGCGTCCATGTCCGTGCGACATTGCGTGTTATGTTTCTGGCTTCGATCTCTTCAAAGCCGCTCTCGCGCATCCAGTTGCTGTAATCCTTAAGGCTCGCGAGCGAAGGGCAAAGCATACCTTCGCACACGCGCGCGACCAGTTGAGCGTCTTTGTCCGAGCTTTGTTCCGAGACGAGCCATGCACAGAGGGCCAGCACCCCGCCGGGCCTCAGCGCCTGTGCGCAAGACCGGATAAAACTACCCTTGTCGGCGAGATGCTCGCTGCACTCTATGACCCAGATCACATCGAAGCTTTCAGGCGGCACGTCCAATTGACTGGCATCGCCTACTTCAAAGCGCACGAGGCCCGCGAGCCCTTCACGCCGCGCTTGTTCGGTGGCCATAGATGCTTGCACAGGACTGATGGTGACACCTGTGACCGTGCAATCAAGATGACGCGCCAGCCACAAAGATGAGCCGCCCACACCGCAGCCGACATCCAACACACGCGCGCCGCGACGGATGCGCGCATACCCTGCGAGTTTTTCGATGAGCTTGACCTGAGCCTCTTCCGGCGACTCGTCGTGCTCCCAGTAACCGTGATGTATGTGATCGCCCCACAGGGCGCGATAAAAAACGGAGATGCGGTCGTAATGATCGCGCACGGCATCAATGTCGAAATAGCCTGCCATCCCTGTAGTTCGTCCTCTTCCCTTTATATCGCCCGCGCTGCGATAGCGTCCACGTTGCGCTCTCTTTTAAGCGACGCCTTGCGCCGTCTGGGCGACAATAAAATCAACAGTCTCCTCAAAGCTTCCCCGTCGCGCGAAAGTCTCACGCTGGCGTGTGGCTCCCGTACCGCGCCTGATGGTTTCGCGCACGAGCGCAGCCACTTCGTCCCACTCCTTGTTCTCCTCAAGCTTGGGACGCAAGTATGCCAGAAACTTTTCGATCAGCTCGGAGGCAGGCACGGCGCGCTCAGCCTCAGTGTCTATCAGATCGGCGTCGAGACCGTAGCGGGCGGCGCGCCATTTGGCGGCGCGCAGCAATTCGGGACGCGCATGATTGACCGGCTCATCACTGATGGCCTTCGCGTAGCACGTTTGCGCCAGCGCACGCACCAACCCCGCGATCATCACTGCTTCATCCACCGTCATGCAGACATCCGTGACGCGAAACTCTATGGTCTTGAAACGCGCAGAGGGCCGCACGTCCCAGTAAATCTTGGTTCCGTCCGTGATGCTTTCGGTTTTGACTAACGCCTCGACAAGGCGGTCGTATTCGGCGCGTGAAGCGAAGACGCGGGGCGTGCCCGCCATGGGCCATCGCCGCCAGATTTCCGTGCGAAAACTGGCGTAGCCCGTATCCACGCCGAGCCAGAAGGGCGAGTTAGCCGCCAGAGCCAGCAGCGGCGCGAGCCACCCGCGCGCGCGATTCATCACCTGAATGACGGCTTCGCGATCATGTATGCCGACGTGGACGTGGCAGCCGAAGATGAGCTGCTCGCGCGCCAGTTGCTGGTAATCCTGTGCGATGCCGACGTAGCGCGCCTTGGGCGTGAGCTGTTGATCCTCCCAGTGCGAGAACGGGTGCGTTCCGGCGGCGGCGATCCGTTTGCCCTCTCGCTCTGCGGCCGCGATCACTCCACCGCGCAGGCGCACAAGCTCTGTGCGCACCTCGGCAATAGTGCGACAGATGGGCGTACCGATCTCTATCTGTGAAAGATAAAGCTCCGCCTGGACTTCCTGGCCCACGGCCTCTTGCGCTTCCGGTAACATGCGCGCGCGCTGCGAGCGAAGCTCGCGCGTGTGAGCGTCAACGATTTGATACTCTTCCTCGACCCCGATGGTGAAATCTTCCGTTGTTTCTGTCATTGCGAGGTTGACATCCCTTCCGTTCCATTCGCTCAAAAAAGTAGCTTTGTATAGCTCTTATATACCAACACACTTACACCAAAAACAAAAGGCTACCATTTAATTGACTCTGAATTATATATGTCATATCCTTTGCAAGCTTTTAAGGTCTGACTTTACTTTAGCCTTCTTTCGGCTACCTTATTAGTACAACCTTCCTGCAAATCCGACTATGCAGTTCTTGGGTCACTACTTCGCAGAAGTATATTTCTGCCTACGCTTTGTCCTTCAACCTCAACTCCTAACCTCGAAAGGATTTTCATGCTAAAAACACTTTCATTAGTGCTGATCTTCTCGCTGATGTTTGGAACAATCAGTGTTTTCGCCAGTTCGGACAGCGCCTCTTACTACGGCGGTACAGTAGCCGCATTCAAAGATGCGAAGAAAGAAATCAAAGGCCATTTGATTACCAAGGATGAAAATGCACTTCAATTCATCTACCAGAAAGATCAAATGATTTCTATTCCTTATGCCAATTTTATTGACATTGAATACGGTCAAAAATCAGGGCGACGTGTTGGGGCTGCTGTCGCCACTACGATATTACTTGGGCCTATCGGGCTGCTCGCACTACTGTCTAAAAAGCAGAAGCATTTTGTCACTATCGGATTCAAGGATGACGCGGGAAAAGAACAGGTCGCCATCTTTAAGATTGATAAAAATATGGTCAGAACATTCTTGCCGATTCTAGAAGCACGTTCAGGGAAAAAAGTTGAGTACCAGAGCAAGAGCGCTGAGAAGAAGGCCACAGGGAAGTAGTCAAAGAATAATGATTATGAAAAGTCCGCGTCGGAAGCTTCCGACGCGGACTTTTTTCTGCGCGCCTGCTGCGAATGAAACTCGCGCGTCTCTGCGTCAGCACTTTTAAATTCTTCCTCGACGCTTATCTCTTCCATGATTCGCGGGTCTTGACGGATTAAATACTTCAAGACCCGCCAGCCAGCACGCTCATCAACCAGACGACGAGCGTAACGATTAACGCAATCGCCAGGAAAATAGCGAAGAAGCGCACAATATATTTTGTTCCCTTTGTAGGCTCTGTTGTTGCTGTCATGACGAACTTTCCCCTTACTCATCTATCTAAATTCAATTTTGATTGCCATTGTTATAGAGAGGAAGCTTAGAGCAAATATGAGGAGACAATGTCACGAAAGCTTGGTGAATGAAACAACACAAAGCAGGGTTGAGGTATGAAAGAAAAACTATTCGACTTGAATAACCACCCCGTTCATTCTTCATTCTCGCCTTCTCATCCATTTGTCAGTCGTCTATAGATGCCGGGCAGGCGCTCCGGCAGAGTCAGCACATCGTCAATGATCGTATAGCCGATGTCGCCGTAGAGATCGCGCAGCTCGGCTTCGGACTCGCGGTCAATCGTGATGCAGAAGGGTGTGATCCCCTGCGCCTTCGCCTGGCGGAGAGCTTCGCGCGTATCTTCGCGGGCGTAGCGCGCGTCGCCGTAATCGTGATCGTAGGGGCGACCGTCCGAGAGCACGATAAGGAGGCGCGTGCGCGCTTCCTGTCGCGCGAGCCGCGCGGAGGCGTGACGAATCGCCGCGCCGAGCCGCGTGTTGTTTTGATAGCTGATGCCGCCGATGCGCCGCTCTATCTCTTCGGAATAAGCCTCGTTAAAATCCTTGACGATATAAAATTTGACGTTGCGCCTGCCTTCGGATGTAAAGCCGTTGATCGAATAGGCATCGCCCACGGCTTCGAGCGCCTCGCTCATCAGTACCAGTCCCTCCTTCTCGATCTCTATGATCCGCCTTCCGGGATGCGTGTAAGGCTGCAAAGGATGACGACCGATGGTGCGCGCCGTCGAGGAGGATTGATCGAGGAGAAACGAGACGGCGACATCGCGCTGGCGACGCAGCCGCTTCGTGTAGAGCCGCTCGGATTGATGCCCGTCCGCGCGCCGGTCAACCACATAATCAATGACGGCGTTCAGATCGTAATCGTCTCCGTCCAGTTCGCCCGTGATGCGCCTCATGCTCTCCGGCTTCATCATCTGAAACTGATGACGGATTGAAGAGATGACGCCGCGATAACGCTCGCGCGTCTGCTCGACGAAAGCATTCGCGCCCCGCTGCACACGTTTTTCGATGACGCGACACCAGCCGACGCGATGATCCGTCAACTCCCTGTCCCACTCGTCATAATTGTAGGCCACCTCGCCCGTTTCAAGACCCTGTTCAGGAGTTTCCTGCTGCATCCACATCTCCGCGCCGTCGAGGTCGTCCGCGTCCCCCTGCGGCTCCGTGTTGGCCCACGCGTTGAATAGCTCGCGCGCATCGCGTTGCTGAGATCTGCGTTCGGAGAGGCTCTCGGTCTGTTGTACCTGCTGCGCGGCCGCTTCTTCGTCGCTCACGTTCGAATCTTCCCCGACTCCTTCCGCCTGCTCGGACGCGTCCTCCGGCGCGATTGATTGAAAGAGCGAGTAGATGCGGCTTGTCGCCATCAAAGTGTCTGCGACCCCTGCGGTCGGGCCTGAAAGATAATCGGCCACGATGCCTTCCACTTCGGAGGTGATCTGGCCGTAGAAGGCGCGCGTATCGTCTAGCGCGCCCCCGCACAGAGTAATCTGGAAAAGCAACTCGAAGGGTACGAGCGTGATGGGCATGCTGCTGATGCGCGGACGCCCCCTGCGCAGGTGGTCGCGCGTCAGATCGAGATCGCGCTTGAGGCCGCGATAGATATGCCTGAGGCGACGATCAATCCGGCCATTCTCCAGCGTGCCGAAGATGCGACGAGCGAGGGCCGCGTTCGGAAAAAGCGAGAGCGCGGCGCGATAATCGCTCTCCGGCGGAAGCTGTTTGCGCTCGCTCGCTGCACGCCGCGCCTCCTCTTCCGGCGCAAGGGCCGCTTCACTTTTCGCCATCTCATTAATATAACCGTCGAGTGCGAAAGCCGCGCGCGCGTCCACGTTCTCCGGCGCGTAGAGTTCGGCGATAGATGAGTATGCGGCCTGTAGGGCGGGCGCGTCGCGCTCGTGTGTGCCGAACTCTATTTGACCGGCAGCGTGTGCCGCCAGAACTTTGTAGAGACGAAAATCCTTTTCGTCGTCACCGAACTCCGCGACCGTCGAGGGGAGATGAATCGTGCGGCCATCACCAATGCGCGCCTCTTCGGGGACGGCGGCCAGCGGAGCAATCTCGACGGTGTGTCCCGTCAAGCCTTCGACGTAAAGCCTGAGCGTCTGCTGAACTTCTTCGAGCGCCAGGCCAGCGCCGCCCCGTTGCAAAGCATCGTTGCTCCGGCGCGTTTCAAGCGCGTAATAACTCCGGCGCGCGCGCGTATCATTACCGCGCTCCGATTGAAGGCCATCGCGCGCCCACTGCTCGAACTGTTCGATAGAGACTGTGCGCAGCGCCTTCGGGCTTGAACGAAAGCAGGCGAGCGCAGCTTCGCCATCAATGCGCGCGACCACTCGCGTGACAGCGATGATGCGCTCTGCAAGCTCGACGGCGCGAGCATGACTGGCGTCACTTGAAAGCGTGGTAAACAGCGCGGGACTGGCGCGCACGAATGCGACCAGCGCCGCATTGCCATGCTCTGCGACAGACCACAGCAGATCAATCCATGCATTGAAGGCTTCGGGCACGGTGCGCAGGATTTCACCCCCCGCGACGAGCACATGCATGGCCGCGCCGCCGCCGCGCTCCAAAAAATCGCCCGCCCGCATAAGCAGAAGAGTTGCGCTCTCCTGCTTCAAACCAAGGAGTGCGGCGGGCATTGCCGCCCAGGCATCGGCGGCGATGCCGCCGGCGCGCACCGCAAAAGTGGAAGCAAGCGTGACCGCCGCGCGCGCTACGCTCAAATTCGCGTCATCGTAATCTCCGAGCCGCTTGACGACGCGCGGAGTCGTGCTCAGAAAATCCGCGCTGTGCTTGGCCGAACGCCGCGAAATCTCCGCCGCGACCTCCAAAATCGAGCGGAGCAAATCCGTATCAGTGATAATCTCGGCCAGAAGCGGCGCACGATTGAATGTTTCCAGCGCGACGGAACTGGAAAGCGTCATCTGACGGGTGCAGATTTGAAAGATCAGCGGGCGCGCTTCTCGCGGCACATGGTGAAACGCCTCGACCCCGGTTGCGAAAAAGGCTGTTGCCGTCTCGGCATCCCCCATCGCAAGCCGTCTGCCCATCTCGCCCCACGCGCGTAGCTCTTCGGCTTCGAGGACGGCGGCGGCCTCCGGCGCGGCACGCAAAAACTCCATGCTCGCGCGCAAAGAAACGCCTGCAATGGCGGCGCTCGTCTCAAGCGCAGCGCGCGCCGCATCAATGGGAACCCGCCCCATCTCGCGCGCGAGTCCGGCAAGGTTACGCCGCTCCGTCACGCTTTTAACTGAACGCAGGCGCTCTCGAAAAGCCTTCTCCAGCCCCTCCTGCGCCGAAGACTCTTCGTTATCCGACGGCTCCGCATCAATTTTTACGCGATCATGCTCGTCCATGAGAGTTTATCTGCAAGTCTAAAAATAATCTGATCATTTTATGAGATTGAGGGTGGCCGATCTTTAAGACGTGTCACAAACCGAAGTCCAGACCACGCATCGCTCACCGCACAGACTTTTGTATCCACGAGACCCGCTTCGAGGCCCACCCTTTGCACGACCTCAAAAGAAAGATCGGTCTTGACGCCTGAACTTTTCTTCGGCCAGGCCACCCAAAGCATTCCGTTCGGAATGAGCCGGGCCGCCAGCCTCGCAAAGTTCTTCATCAATTCCGCATTGCTTGCGGCAAAAAAAAGGATGAGATCAAGCGACGACTGTAATCTCGTAAGGACAACCGCGCCCGCAGGCAATGTGCCAAGCTCCTCCCGGAAATTACCCGGAGCATTAATGAGCGCGATGCGTTGATTCTCTTTGATGCCGAGTTTGCGCGCGAGCGGAGTCCCGGAATAGCCTGTCACCCGTTCGCCCTCTTACAATAAATGCGCGGCCTCAAACACTAAATTATGGTCGTCACGATTTCGCGTATGCTGCGCTGCAATTCGCGGTCGTCCGTGATGGGCGAGCAGAGCGCTACGTCTGCGGCATCCACTGCCGGGATGCCGCGCGCGATCATCTGGGCGGCGTATATGAGGAGACGTGTCGAGACGCCTTCTTCGAGTCCGTGCCCGCGCAGGTTTCTCACCTTTTGCCCGATCAGTACCAGATCGCGAGCCATCGCTTCGTCTATGCCGCCTTCGCGCGCGACGATTTCGGCTTCAAGCTCAGGCGGCGGGTAATCGAACTCCAGTGCGACAAAGCGCTGGCGCGTTGATTGTTTCAAGTCCTTGAGGATGGACTGGTAGCCCGGATTGTATGAGACGACGAGCATGAAATCGGGCGGCGCGTCCAGAATAGTGCCGCGCTTTTCAATCGGCAGGCGGCGGCGATCATCCGTCAACGGGTGAATAATGACGACCGTGTCTTTGCGCGCTTCGACGACTTCGTCCAGGTAACAGATCGCGCCGTTGCGCACGGCTGCCGTCAGCGGGCCGTCGTGCCAGACCGTTTCCTCACCTTCGAGCAGGAATCGCCCGACGAGGTCTGTGGCCGAAAGGTCTTCGTGACAGGCGACGGTGATCAGTGGGCGTTCCAGCCGCCATGCCATGTGCTCGACAAAACGCGTCTTGCCGCAGCCCGTAGGCCCCTTGAGCATGACGGGCAGGCGGGTCGCGTGCGCCGCTTCAAACAGCTCAACCTCGCGCGCAACTGCAAGGTAGTAGGGCTCGTCCGTGACCCTGTATTCTTCAATGGCTCTTTCAGTCATAGTCTTAAATGGATTTGTCTCTTAAAAAAAGACCCGCACCTCAACAACGCTTCGGCGAACGTCCTGCGGGCTGACGTTTCGCCACGTATGAGGTATCCTTATACGTTTCTGGATAAGTCTGTTTAGATAAACAGAAGATGCATCTTAACACCCGCCGCGAAGGGGCGGCAAACCGATGAAAAGCTGAGAAAAGCAGCGGCAAGTGATGATTGACGAGTGACAAGATAAGAACTTGCATGAGCTTGTCACCCATCACTTATCACTCATCAACGTTTTAAATATGAAGATCGCAGTAGCAATGAGCGGCGGCGTGGATTCCTCCGCGGCGGCGGCAATTTTGAAGGCCGAAGGGCATGAGCTGGTCGGCTTTACGATGCAGTTGTGGAATCAGCGTCGCGGTCTGAGCGTGGACGAACATGACGACGCCTTGCCCTCGCGTTGTTGCTCGCTCGATGATGTGTATGACGCGCGTCGCGTGGCCGAAGAGTTGGGTTTTCCCTTTTATGTGCTTAACCTTGAACGCGATTTCGAGCGCGATGTCGTGCAGCCATTCATCACAAGTTACCTGGACGGCGAAACGCCTATCCCCTGCGTGTCCTGCAATAGCCGTTTGAAGTTCGCCTCGCTTGATCGGCTGGCGGCGAGCCTCGGTTGCGACAAAGTAGCGACGGGGCATTACGCGCGTGTTGAGTACGACGAGGAATCCGGGCGCTATCGTCTTTTTCGCGGGCGTAACCTGCACAAGGATCAGTCGTACTTTCTCTGGGAGCTGACGCAAGATCAACTCGCGCGCTCGATGTTCCCTTTGGGCGAGATGTCCAAGCCGGAAGTGCGCGATGTCGCGCGGCGCGAGCATTTGGCCGTCGCCGAGAAGTCGGAATCGCAGGAGATATGTTTTGTTCCTGACGGCAATTACGCGGGCTTTATAGATCGTTACCTTGAAGCCGAGGGCCAGGCTGAGCGTCTGCCCGGCGCGGGCGAGATAGTTAATACACGTGGCGAGCCGCTGGGCACACATCAGGGCATTCACCGCTACACAATCGGGCAGCGGCGCGGGATCGGCCTCGCGAGCGAGCGACCGCTCTATGTCCTTTCGATTGACGCCGCACGAAACCGCGTGATGGTGGGCGGGCAGGAGGAGTTGCTGCGCGCAGAGTTTACGGCGGCGGGCGTCAACTGGGTCGCCTTTGTTGAGGCGGCCGCGACGGTGCGCGCAGACGTGCGCGTGCGCTATCGCCACCAGCCCGCGCCCGCTCTTATTACCCCGCTCCCTGATGGACGCGCCCGCATCACCTTTGACGAACCGCAACGCGCCATC
>JBKKAL010000068.1:0-4313 GCA_046714695.1 Pyrinomonadaceae bacterium | reverse complement strand
CTACGGCGCGGTCGAAAGAAAGTCTCTTCGACTCTGCGAGAGCTTTCTTGAGCTGCGCCTCCGCCTCGTCCATCTTGCCTTTGTAGATGAACGATTTGGCCTCTTGGACTTCGAGTAGGAGCTTTGGCTCAAGTCTGGGGTCTCGCCCAGACATCAAGAATTCCGGATCTACACCGAGTCGCGATGCCAGGTGCTCGAGAACATCTCTCGATGGGTTTCTAAGCCCGGCCTCTAGTTGCGACACGTAAGCGTGGGTAAAGGCATCCCCCGCAAGGTCGGCCTGGGTGAGGCCTTTCTCGTGCCTCAAGCGCTTGAGACGGTCTGCTAGCTGCTCATTCTGTTTAGGACTCATCAAACAAGGCTAGCAAATGCCGCAATTGTAGTAACTCCTGCGTCTAGGTTCTTAACACAAGTTAAGTCCTAGGCGAGAGGAGGTGAGCTCATTGAAGCGAGGCCTTTTGGTCGTTCTGCTGGGGGCCGTGTTGGCGATTGCCACGACGGGTCAGGCCCTGGCTGGCCCATTGGACGATCTGCTTTGCCTGCTCCCGAACTGGCCGAGTTGCTAGGGGAGTAGTGGGGCGGTAGGAACGATGGAATCGGAAATGGGGTCCCGCGGCGGTCTTCCAGACGGCTTCGGGGCCCCCGTCCCTCGGCACAAGACGATGACCGATTGAAAACAGAGGTTCCAATCGCTCCGAACAATTGTCCCTTCAGAACTGCTCAGAATCAACACGGATATTGCCGTGAGTTAAAAACTTCTTGACCCGCCTCGCTCTTTCCTGATACAACTCATGAAATCCGGATTCACAAGCGGATTCCCAAGGGCGATGGGAGTGGGCGGCATGGCTTTGGCGGAGCGAGCCTCATCCTCGATCAGGTACATCCTAGATTCCTACTGGGCTGGCGCCTATCAACGCTTCGTCGATCAGAGCAACATCGAAACCGTTCCTTCGTTTTCGCTTAGGGACGTCGATGGTCAAAAGTGGGCGCTGGATGATTCCCTTGATAAGCCCACACTTCTTGTGTTCACGTCCCCCCATTGCCAGCCGTGTAAGTCGGTTTATCCAGTGCTTCGGTCGATGAGGGCGGGTGCCGAGGCTGATTCCGTCAATCTCGTCCTCTTGTCGCGTGGTGCCACTCGGACTAATCGTGCCCTGGTTGAGGAAAACGAGCTGGAGGGACTGACAGTGCTTGGAAGCAGAAAACGCGTGGAGGAGCAGCTGAATATCAAAGGGACTCCTTGGGTAATTCTAGTTGGTCCTGCTGCCCGAGCCTTGTACAGCGGGGTCGCCCAGCCCGAGACGTTGATGACCTTGGCGCAGACTGCGAGCCATCGAGTAGTTGCTGCGGGGACGGCACGGTGAGGCCTGCTGGTTTTTCTCGCCGGGGCTTTCTCACCAGAGCAACCGCGGGGGCTGTGGGCCTGCTGGGGGGTTCAGTTGTAGGCGGACTATCCACCAGGGCCTGGGCTCGTGGACTAACCGATCTCCGCGTCGGCGCCCTCCCAATGATTGACAGGCCTAAATCTATCGTTTATCTCGGACCAGAACAGGCGCTTAGGCGTGCCCAGCGTGAATCCCAGCGTCCAGAGTTTCAAACGATTGTCCGAGATTTGACCAGTTCCGGATACAGGAGGGTTGGAGAACCCAGAGCGGCCGATGGCGTCGCCGGATATGTGACCGAGGGGGCACAGGTCGTTTCCGTTGGATTTGCGCAGGGTGATAGCGATAAGGCGACCGTTTTTGTGCAATCTCGATGGTGGGCGGAGGGAGCATCCGACCCTTGGGATGAACACGAGGATCGCTTGCCCAATGTGTACTCGAAAGAGGTGTTCTTGGCGCCTCCTGGTACGCCATCCATGGTCCGTTACCGCTATGTCGACGATCAAGGGAACCTCACCACCAGAGAGGAAACCGGGGAAGTTGATTCTGCGCCGGCTGCTCCCTGTGTGCCGCAATGTCACACTCACCCTCCTGGCACTTGCCCTCCCAACTGCCTTGCCGCTTGCGTCCATTGCTACCATCCCGAAAACGTCTGCTACGCCCCGGATCCAGATTGCGACAACGCCTGCATTGCCTGCGCTTTTTGTATCGGAGGAGGGCCACTTGTAGGAGGAGCATGCGGCTTGGCTTGCGAATTGCTGTGTAACGCCCTTTGCGAGAAACAGAACCCGTATTGCTGCGACTATAAGTCGATTACCTGCTGTCCTGATTTCGCCCTCATCCCGGGGAATTGCTTATGACTGATACCCAGCGGGTTAGCCCCCGGGAACCGGGGACCTACGACAAGGTTTACTTCTGGCTGGGAGGTTTGCTTCCTGAGTCTAATGCGTGGGCCCAAGCGCAGATTCGATCTCGCGGGTTCCCGCTCAAACGAGCAGCCCCTGTGATTGCAACGGTCCTGACGTTCTATCTCGTGGGGGAGCTCACTCAAGGTGGGGTTGACATTGATTCCCTCCGTGTCGTGATTCCCGCAATGGTGGTGGCGGTGGTTGGCACCAACGTTTTTGGAGAACGGATGAGACGCAGAGAGATGCGGCGCTACCAATCACCGGGGTTAGACGAATCAGATTGACACTCATTCATGGGATGACCAAGTGATGGGTGATCGAAGAAGGAGTCATGAGTCTCCCAATATTGATAGGACTGGTCTCGTTTACTTGTTTCGAGGTCGGCTGAGACGCAAAAGAGCTGCGCCGCTATCAGGTAGGTGGGATGGACACATCACCTTGACCTGAACTAAGGCGACAAAGGCACTCGGGACTTTGAATCGGCAATTTTGAGGAGGACAAGAATGAGGACGCGTCACGCTCGGTTGATGGTGGTCATGCTGGTTGCAACGGTAACTGTGGTCTGGCCCGGCTCGAGTCCAGCTCAGGTTGTGGACGCTTGCACGGCGGAGGCCACAATCTCGCCACCAGGCCTTGGTAAAATTGTCCACGGTGGGGCAAGTTACTCATGCAACAACCCGCATCTTTCGATCTCGGTGGTGGGGTGCCTTCTGCTGGACGGCGCTCCGGTTTATTGCCTGCCTGACACCCAGACGAATAGTGCTTCCGCGAGTGTCGATTTGGCGTTTCCCTGCGTGCCAGGAGTCTGGGCGGTAGTCGCAGTAGGATTCGGTGCCGACCGAGCACTTCCAGCCCTTGATCCCAGCCCTCTGGTCGTGGCCACCGAATGCAGGCCATTGGCGCCAGAACCCGAATCAACATCGGCACCATAGGACGTCTAGATGCTGAGGCCCATTGCTTTGGCGCATCAGAGATGTCACTGATTGTTCTTTAGAAACTAAGTAGGACGCCCTGGCTCCATAGCTCTGCGATGGACCCCGGAGAGATGACCCGAAAGCTGTAGTGGTAGAGGCTCGAATCACCGTTTAACAGCTCATCTGGCCAGTCGTATAGGCCGACGAACGTAGTGAGGATGAAGCCTCCCTTTTTCGGTTGGGTCTTGGTCGGGTCCAGGGGGCGCACAAAGACGATGACACTTCCGGTGGGAAAGAAGTAGGTCTGCTCGACTTCGTCGGGAACGACGTGGTCGGGTGCCAGGCACTCGTCGAAGTGGGCATCTTTGTAGTTGTCGTCGCGCATGACATTCACGGACATGAAAAGGCCCGTGTCGTCTTTCATCTCGTAACTCGCGCTCGCCGAGTAGGCGGTCACCTCGCCCCGCTGATCCACACGGACTGCTGGCGTGCGTATGTCTGCGAAGTCTGATCGTCCTATGTGGATGTTTGTATCGCCCGTGAGTTCAGGAAGGTCGAGACTGATCGTGATGTCATCTTCCGTGAAGACATAGAGGCGGTAGTCGCCGGAGCGCAGCGTTTCGCTACCATGGTAGGAGGCGCCGTTTATCATCAGCGAGTTCACCGGCCGTTGAGGACACCCCCGTCGGCAGGAGCGGAACTGGTTTGCAATGAGACCGTATGAAAGCGGGGCGCTGGACCCTCGCGGTATAAGCACGATGCCGGCCGCCCGGCCGCCCCCCTTGAAACTGATCCAAGGCGCAGGTCCTCTTTCGGCTCGTGTTTCTGCCTTCAGCGGCAGATTGACGTCTCGGGGGAGGACCACATCGACGGTGCCGTCTTCCACGGCCGTGATCGTGTTGTGGGCCCCAAGCAATGGCTGTGCGGCCGCCGCACGACCAGTTGGGCACAACATTGACGCTAACAAGAGAGCCCCTAGAAGGGCACGAATAGCCATGAGTGAGGATTCGTCTTTCATTGCCCTACTCCCTGCGGCGGCTCCGCCATTTGCCCCAGGCCGCTAGGGCGGCTCGAAAGGAAAAGCCCGTAGGTTGCGCTCAGTCGTTCCC
>JBKKAL010000067.1:0-19579 GCA_046714695.1 Pyrinomonadaceae bacterium | reverse complement strand
AGGTAAGTCATGGGCCACATTCTTTCTCCCCTTCCGGGGCTTTTCAACGCGCTAAGGTTCTGGACTGTACCGGCGATCCTCAAACCCGGTCGAATTCTCGCGACGGCGCAGAGTGTCGGGTTGCGGATAGGGGCGCGGCAGAATCCCCAGGCGGACGAGCGCCGCGCGATATTCATAACGGATCGTAACTTCTGCGACCGGGCGCGGCTGAAGATCCATATTGACCCAGCGGACATCATTATGCACGTTGCGGCCAATGCCGGTCGCTGCGTGTTCGTCATCCGGCGCGGGATAAGCTTCGGCACTGTTTGACCTTGCCGCGCCTGCACTGCCTGCACTATCGCGCGAAGTGCGCGGGGCTTGTTTGCTCTCGCTGCGCCCGTCTCTTCCGAGGGGCACGGGACGACCTTCACGCGGGGGCGGGGCGATCACGAGGGGCTGTCGCTCGCGGAAGAAGGCGGCGGAGATGACTCCCAGGTTGGCCGTTTGTCCGAGCTTTGCGCCGTACGACTCTCTCTCTGTCGTGAAATAGAAACGGCGCGCACGCTCCGAACTCATCTGCCAGCCACGAATGGTAATGCTCCCGTAGGGCTGGATGATCCATTTGCTCGCGTTTGCCGCGCTCGTACGGCGCGCGTCAATCGTATTTAGCCCATCAACCGCGAGCGCCACGGCAACACGCACTCCAAGCGGATTCCTGATTCGCAGCTCGTATTCCGATCCCTCCAGGGCCTCGACGTAGCGCCTGCCGCGCGCGGCGTACTCCTCAAGCGGCACACCATTAACCAAAACATCCACATCGAACCGCTCGTCGGCCACGATGTGGCGGTCAATCTCTTGACCGCTCATCGCCGCGATGATGTTGGTCTCCGTACTGGCATGCGGAATCACCGCGATGCTAAGAACAAAAAGGCTTACGACGGCGCAGGTGAGCGCCACTAACGCTTTTCGCATATCTCGTCTCTCCTTTGCCGAAAAATTCACTTCCCACCGCTTGGAGAACGCCTGTAGGCACGGTTTCTTGCAGCTTTTTTCCGGATTCTGAAGTACTCCTTGTGCGGTACAGGCGAGCGCGGCGAGGCCATAGAAATCTATTAACGGCTCGCGTCCCTGCTGTTTCAACACGACTAAGTGATTTTTTTGTAACTCGATGGAAGCACAACTATTACATTGTCCCTTCTGTCTTTTAGTATAAAATAGGGGCGAATTTAACCAGGGCAGTCGAAACAGTACGGCTCAGGTCTCTCTGCTAAGGTGGAGCGGGGGTCGTCCCTCTTTCTACATCTGTGAGACACTGATGTATGCTGCCAGGGCGATAAGATTTAATAAGTCACACGAGAGGCATAATGGAAAGCAGATGGTACAGAGCGGACTGACGATCACCAAACCAGAAGCTGAGGAGGCCGGCTCCTTCTACGACCGGATTGCAGGTCTCTACGATATTACGTTCAAGCTCAACGGCTATGGCCGGTCGCTTGACCAGTACTTTAGCGCGCATCCTCTGCGTCTATCTCCCGGCGCAAGGGTGCTGGATGCCGGGTGCGGTACTGGATTGCTCACGCTGGCGTTGCTCCGCGCCGTTAAAGTGCCGGTGCAGATCACCGCCGTTGATCTCTCCGCTTCCTCCATCGCAAAGGCAGAGCGTGCCGTTGCCGATCACCTCACACGGTCGCGTAGAGTCTGGTTTACGCAGGCCAACGTGCTCGCGTTGCCGTTTGCCGATGATTCGTTTGATATGGTGGTAACAAGCGGCGCGCTTGAGTATGTATCACTGCGCGAGGGATTCAGCGAGCTGGCGCGTGTGCTGATGCCAGGTGGTTATATTCTGCATTTGCCGGTGCGCCCATCTCTTCCCAGCAGATTTCTGGAACTGTTATTCCGCTTCAAGACGCACCCGCCGCTCGAAGTCGCAGAGAATACTGAGCGCCATTTTCGCATTATCGAAGACTATCGCTTTCCGCCACTGGAGCCCATCGGATGGACGAAGACGGCCGTGCTGGCGCAGAAACTTTAGAACTGCTGTTTCACGACTCTCTTTCAACGAGCACCCGCCTGCTCTAATAGTTGAATGATGTCGCTTTTGCCGCCATCGGTCGCCGCCCTCAGTGCTGTAGAATTATTCTTATCCTTAGCGTTCACGTCTGCGCCTTTTTTGATGAGCGCCCGTGCAATCTCAGGACGCCCGTTCTCTGCGGCAATGATCAGCGCCGTCTTCCCTTCTTCATTCCTATCATCGGGATTTGCTCCCTGATCGAGCAGGGCTTGAGCAGTATCCGTCTTGCCCATGACGGTCGTATGCATGAGGGCCGTATAGCCGTTGTTATCCTTAGCTTCGGGGTTTGCGCCGCTCGCCAGTATCGTCTTAACGATCTCGGTATGTCCCTCGAAGGCCGCCCACAGAAGCGCCGTCCCGCCATCTTTGCTTTTGAGATTGACATCAGCGCCCCTGCTCAACAGGAGCCGGACGATTTCTATATGGTTTTTCCAGGCAGCCTGAATGAGCGGCGTGCTGCCTTCCGAATCCTGCGCGTTCGGATTAACGCCTTCGTCGAGCAAGGCTTTCACCGTCGCAGCGTCGCCCGTTCCGGCGGCGCGCGTGAGATCGTTTATCCTGGTCGCACAAGCCACCAGCGGAATCAACAACGCGAGCCACAATGCAGCGCTCAGTTTTAGCTTTACCATATTTCGACCGCTTTGATGATGAAACTCGCCGCTGGAATGCACCTTATTTGATTGGAACGAGCCGGAGGATACGATCATCATTGTCAGCGGGCGTGCCACGCCCATCCTGATTGGAAGAGGAAAAGTAGATCGCGCCGTCCGGCCCTTCCGCCAGTTCTCGGATACGACCGTACTTCTTTCCCAGCAACCTCTCCTGGCTCACCACGCGCCGCCCATCCAGCACGACGCGAATAATCGTCTCCCCGCGCAGACCTCCGAAGAAAAAGTTGCCGCGAAATTGCGGAAAGGCCGCGCCGCGATAAAACATTGCGCTCGCAGGCGCGATGGCAGGCGTATATTCCAGCAGCGGCGACTCCATTCCGGCGCGCGTTTGCGTATGGTGAATCGTAGGCCAACCGTAATTTTTGCCCCTCTCGACGATATTGACCTCGTCGCCTCCTCCCGGCCCATCGAAGCCGGAAGGGCCGTGCTCGGTCTGAAATTGAAGGTTCGTGCCGGGTTGCCAGTCAAGTCCCTGCGCGTTGCGATGGCCGTACGACCAGATTTCCAGTCGCACATTTTGTTGGCCCATGAATGGATTATCGGTGGGGACGCTGCCGTCGTCGTTCAAGCGCAGGGTTTTGCCCGCCAGAGAATTCATCTGCTGGGCCAACTTGCGGTCGGTCGCATCCCCCGTCGTTACATAGAGCTTACCGTCAGGGCCGAAGCGTGCGCGGCATCCGGCATGGTATTGCGCCGCCGGTATGTTTTCAATTATCACCTTGCGATCCGTAAGCGCCGTGCCCGTCTCTCGAAACCGCACGACGCGCACCAGTTGTCCTTCTCCGCGATAAGCATAGGTGAGATAGATAAAATGATTAGCGGTGAATTGCGGGTGCAGCGCGAGATCCATCAAACCGCTCTCGCCCGACGGCTCAACATCCGTGATGGTGGCGAGGGGCTCTGTGCGGAGGCGGCCATTCTCTATGACGCGGACTCTGCCGGGTCGCTCCGTGAAGAACATACGCCCGTCGGGCGCGAAGGCGATGGCCCAGGGAACTTGTAGATTATCGGCAACCGTCTCGACGCGAAATTGCACGGCACTGGCGGGTGAGCTTTCCACCTCACCCGCGCCTTTTCCTGATGGCGGCTGCCCGCAAGAAGCCAGCGCCAGGACAATGTTCAGGGAAAAAGCTAGATACAAAATGCGTTTCATCTGCTCAAAAAGAGACGGCGATGCCTTCAGCTCACCTCAGTGAGAGATGTACTCGTGTAGTAACTTTAGCTCGTCGCCCTGCTCGCTCAGTTCGACGCGCAGCAGGTCGCGCATCGAGAGCATGCCGACCCAGCGATCCCCTTCGACAACCGGCAGGTGACGCCGTCCCGTGCGCTCCATCCTTTCGAGCGCCTCGTGCGGTGTGTCGCTCACTTCGATCACAGCCTTGAGTTCGCTCATCGCATCCTTGATCGGCATGTCCGTAGGATCGCGCCTTGTCACTACAATGCGATTAAGCAGATCGCGCTCGGTCAGGATTCCGACCAGGCGATTATCTTCACCGAGCACGCAGACTCCTCCGATCTTACGCTCGGCCATGTACTCTGCCGCTTCAATTACGGTCACCGAATCGCGCACAAAATATGGATCGCGGTCGCGGATCACATCCCTGATCGTCATCATCTTTCTCGATCCCCTTTAGGTGGTGTCGGTAGAGCGTGTGGCCTATTATAAATAATGGCCGTCTCGCTGTCTGTAGCGATTGGGCAATGTTCCACTGACTGATTAAGCCTCGCTGCGCGGGAGCACCGATTCGATGCTGTGGAGCAGCACAAAGATTTGATCCTCGACCTCTCCTTCGTTCTTGATCATAAGGGTCACATAACCGTTTGTTATCTCTGACACAGTCCCCTCATATACGCTGCCGGATAAGGTCTTGATGTTGACAGTGTGTCCTTTGTAACGCCTGAACAGGTTTTCCACGCGCTGCAAATCCATCTTTGCTTCCCTCCGCCTATCTCTTCAATTATCGAAAGAGCTTACTTTAATCCACCTCTTCACAGGTCTTGCCATGTGACGAAAAAGTATCTGTACTTATCCGGGTCTTGCAGAGTTATAAATCGCCCGCCCCAGCCCTCATCCACAGGGGGAGAGACATCTACGCCTCGACCCTTTAATTGCTCATAATATTCGTCCACGCTTGTGACGCCGAGGAAGAAATTGACGCCGCGCCCACGCCTGAGCATCGTCTCCAATTGCTGCACCAGCGTGATCTTTAAACGACCCGCGCGCAAGGTCGCCATCGGCGGCTCGGACTCCGGCGTGTTCTTGATGACCTCGAAACCGAGCTGCTCTTGATAGAACGCCAGGGACTCCTCAAGGCTGTTTACTTCCAGAAATAAAAGATCGAGTCCCGTGAAGCCTGCCATGCGATTGCTCACTGTCTCAAAGGTATCGAAGAATAAAATAGACGCCGTAACATCCGCCGACGACGATTGCCCAGAAGGCCATCTCCTGCGCCACAACGAAACGGCGCGCCGGATGCGAGAGAGCGAAGGTTTCGCGGACATTGCTCATCGCTGAGTGCGCATGAACGATACCGGCGAGGATCAAGAGCCCGGCCAGCAGCGCCAGCGGCCAGAGAAAAAGCACGTATTGAAAACGAACCACAAAGAGTAGCACCAAACCGACGACGAGAAACAGAAGAGCCGCCACGCATTGACCTGAGATAGCATCGGCCTGCGCCGAAGGCGAAGAGTACGGTGGCGTTGACACAAAGTCCATGCCGAACGCCTCGGTCAGTTCTCTTTCCGAATCGTAAGCAGCCCTTGTCTGCTCGTCGCGCAACACCGCGTAGGCTTCGTTGAGTGCCTTCATCTCTTCTTCATCCCCGCCGCGATCCGGATGATGCTCGACGGCCTTACGCTTGTAAAGCCGTTCTATCTCGCCGCGAGACGCGTCCTCGGCTGCCCCCAGCATCGAATAGTAATCCTTGTTTGAGTCGAAACGGCTCATTGAAGATTCCCGCCCCTGCGCTTTTATTGAGAGCTAATACTACTCGTCTCCGTCAAATCTTTCCAGACTGAGTTAGCCGCGCCCGGAGGCGGCTCTTGAAACAGGGTAATGGCTTTCGGGAGTATGATAAGCTTGATTGACACTAAAATATTTTTCGTTCGACCAATCATGTGGCCTGAGGCGAGAGGAAACCGTGGCACAATCATTCGAGGCGGGCGACGATTTGATCTTTCAGCTTGAGAGCGGCTTTGGCCTCCTGCGTGTGCTTGTTGTCGAGCAACAGGAAGGCGCAACAGCGGTGTGGCACCTGCTCGCCTATGAAGAACTTTTCCCCGATGTGGAGACTGCCGAGGCCGCGTTGGCCCAAAGCGGCGGACTTCACCCGCGTGTTCGGCACATGGCACTGACGGATAGGGCGTTTGAACGCACCCCCGCCGCAAAGCTCGGCAATCGTCCCGTGACGGAAGTTGAACTGGCTGGCTATCGAGAATGGCTTGAGACCCCTGAAAGATTCGTCTCCGATCGCTCGGCTCTGTTGATGCTCGGACTTCGTTAACAGAACCAGCCTCTCTTCTTAACTATTGCTTGCCGGTCGTCGTTGCCGGCTTCACTCGTTGGACACCCAGAAATGGGGCGTAGATGTAGGAGGTTGAAAACTCGCCGCCTCTATTAAAGTGGCGCTTGATAGCTCGGGCCGGATCAAAGAACCAGCTACCGGGAGGCTGGTCACGTGCGTCTCGATCAAACCATCCCCAGGGCGGTCGCGCCATGTTGGGTGCGCCTACTCTTCCCAGAAAGGCTGAACCTAAGGGGCCGAGCCTAACCTGACTTTCCACTTTACGGCCATCTTTCCGGATGACGCTGACAGTCACTCTTCCATAATCATGCGCTACGCCATAGGTTTCGTTTACACCTCGATGCGCACGCGGCCACAGGGTTGTAAAGAGCGGGATGAGGTCGTATCTCTTGTTCGCTTGACGATTTTCTGTGGGATCACTGGCCTGTCCACGGAGGTCGTATATCAATATGCCATTTTGGGGGCTCTGATTTTTTCCTCCGCGATAGGCTTCTATGCCATGCCCTTTTGGCTCGATGTACAATCGCGGCCTCTGTTCTTCGAGGACTACGACGTCAAAGCTGCTCGCCGCAGAGTCTTGAGGGACATACTTCAGAATTCTGTTGTGCGCTATGGTTTCAACATAGACGATGCTGGCCTGCTGTAGGTCGTTTCCATTCCTGGCAACAACGACCAGACAACCCTCCATATCATTCTCATGGGCAAGCGCTGCCTCTTCCAATTGCCCTGTCGGATCGTATTTCCCTCCGAGCCTCGCCCCCTCGCGGATGATTCCGCTCAGGAGAGTACCGCTTTCGCCGCCCTTGTAATCGCGCGGATGAAAAACAGCGTAATGAATAAAGAAGTGAGTCTCTGTTTCGCTGACCGCAAAATAGACACTGGCCCTGAGCGGAAAGCGGCGATTGTCAGCATTGGTCCAATTATTATCGCCGCGCCAGTCGCCGTCAAAGTCGAAATTCCTGATGTAATCCTGATACTCATCGTCGCCCAGCCCCTGATAAAAAATGGGGGCGAAGCGCGACGCGATTTCAAGGTCTCGTTGCTGATCGCTTTGAGAATCAACACGAGAGACGGCCACTACTCGCGCCGTCAGAAGAAGAGGCGAAACAGCTATGGAGATAATGAGGACAAGGCGGTAAGACCAGCGCATTTTATTCCCGGACATTCACACCTCGCCGTTTAAAGATGAACTTACTCAATCATACTGAACTGGCAGCGCGACCTGGAACAAAATCCCTCGCAGAAATTCCGGCCTGCGCCGCGTCTCAAACAGGAAACGGCAGCCATCGCTGACTGCCGTAAGCTTTTTGTAAAGAAGAAAATCGGGGCGAGAGGATTCGAACCTCCGACCTTTCGGTCCCGAACCGAACGCGCTACCAGGCTGCGCTACGCCCCGGCAATTAAACAAACAGATATTAGGTGACCAGTCCCGGTGTGTCAAACCTCTGCGTTGTCGGATTGGTTCGCGCGCGCCTTCTCGCGGCGCGATTTGATGTATTCGTAAATGGGCGGGGTCAATGACAAAGCGACAATGACGATCACCACTATCTCTATATGATCACGTAGGGAGGGAAATGCGCGGCCTAGAAAGAATCCGCCGAGGATCATAGAGAAGACCCATAAAAACCCGCCGATGATGTTGTAAACGAAGAATTGACGATAGGGCATCTGCGCCGCACCGGCGACAATCGGAGCAAAAGTGCGCACGATGGGCACAAAGCGGGCAATGATGATCGTCTTTCCACCGTATTTGTCGTAAAACGCCTGCGCCTTCTGCAAGTGGCTGGGGCGGAACAGCAAAGATTTCGGGCGCTTGAAAAGGCGCGGCCCCATCTTCGATCCGGTAAAATAACCGACAGCATCACCGACCACAGCAGCTATAAAGACTCCGATGAGAAGCGAGAAAAGGCTCAGCTTCCCGTCGGCTGCGAAGAGACCGGCGACAAACAGCAACGAATCACCTGGAAGGAAAAAGCCTGCGGCCAGACCTGTCTCCGCAAACACGACGAAGAGTATGACGATATAACCCGCCGCCGCGATGGTCTCAGGATTGAGGTAATACCTGACCTGATTGTAAAGTTCGTAAAGAAAATCCATAAAATAATGGGTGTCAGGTATCAGACGCTGACATCTATAATCTGCCCTTCAGCCTCTGCTTTCCGCAGACCAGCCATAATGTCCGATCAGCGGCACGAAAGCGCATGGCCCATGATCTTCGCGTGCGTAGCCTTTTTCTGTCTTAACCACTCGCACCAGTCTTTGTGATTCGCGCGAGTCACCGACAGGGATAACGAGGCGTCCGCCGGGTTGTAACTGCGACATCAGCGGTTCAGGGACTTCTGGGCCGCCGGCAGCGACCAGTATCGCATCGTATGGAGCATTGGCGCTCCAACCCAATGTGCCGTCAAAACATTTGATTGTCGCGTTGTAGATGCCCAGACTGCGAATGCGTGATTGGGCCGCGCGAGCCAGCTCCGCGATTCGCTCGATGGCATAGACTTGCGCGGCAAGACGCGCCAGCACAGCCGTTTGATAGCCTGAGCCAGCGCCTATCTCAAGCACACGGCTGCGCTCGTCCAGTTCCAGCAGTTCGCTCATGCGCGCGACGATGAACGGCTGCGAGATGGTCTGGTTGGCGGCGATGGGGAGCGCGTGATCGCCGTAGGCGCGGCTCTGTAAAGCTTCGGGCACGAAGAAGTGGCGCGGCACACCGCGCATCGCCTCAAGCACCCGCGCGTCGCGGATGCCGTAAGTCGCGCGCAGGCGCTCGATCATGCGCTCGCGCGGAATGCGATATTCCGCCGTCAATGAATTGGGGCGCAGCGGCGCGGAACTCAAAATCTTTCTCCCCAAATAAAAAGATCGTAAACGCCCGATCATCAATCGTCAACAGATGAAAGCTTTCGCCCCGTAACGATTGATGATTCGTTATTTACGATCAACCGATGCTCAACCTCTAACTGAGTCTCTAACTGTTTTGTAAAACTTCGCTGGCGGTGATGTAGTTCCAGGTATCAATCGCCGATAGGGCTCGATGATCCGTCATGTCGCTTCTGAGCGGAGTGACGGAGACGAAGCCCTGTTCGATGGCGTGATAATCCGTGCCGTCTTCACTGCTGGAGCTAAAATACTCTTCCCCGATCCAGAAGTAGGCTTTGCCGCGTGGGTCTATGTGCTCGCTGATGACGGGCCGTGCATTCTTTAATCCCTGGCGCGTCACGCGCACGCCCTTGATCGCGCCCGGCGGGATGTTGATATTAAGCAGCGTCCCTTCCGGTAACCTTTCTGTCAACGCCTTGCGCACAGCGGTCGTGGCGAAGCGCGCCGCCTCAGTAAAATCAAAATTCTCGCGTGCCACCAGGCTAAATGCCAGTCCAGGGACGCCCAAGATAGTCGCTTCGAGCGCGCCCGCGACCGTGCCCGAATAGGTAGCGTCGTCGCCCAGATTGCCCCCGTGATTTATGCCCGATACGCAAATGTCCGGAAGCTCTTCAGCGCCGAGGATTTTGTTGAGCGCGAGCGTGACGCAATCAGTCGGAGTGCCATCAACCGTCCAGTGCCGTTCGTCAATGCGACGGATGCGCAAAGGGCGCGCAAGCGTCAGACTATGCGATGCACCACTCATCTCGGAGGCAGGCGCGACCGTATAGACCTCGCCTACTTCACTGAGCGCCTCCTCTAATTTGATAAGGCCGTCCGAGAAGATGCCGTCATCATTGGTCAGCAGAATACGAGTCATCAGAGAAAACCAGATAGCTTGGACGCAAGTGAGCCCGACCTTTCTCGCCGATAGGATCGGATTTCACCGGGCGACGTTTCTATCGGCAGGCCGGGCGCGCGAGAACTTAGTTTTTAACACTTTGTCCGGAGTGTCAACGTACTGTTGAGGTCAAAGGCGGACGGCACAAATACGTTCAAGAAAAGGCGGTCGCGTCCGCCAATACTAGTCGCGCGTGACGCGCGGGCGTCCCTTCTTCTTATTACGCTTACGCGCGAGGGCAGATTTGAGCTTGGCCTTCTGACCCGGCGGCATAAAGAACGCATGTTTTTTCGCGTCTTTGATAATCTCTTCCGTCATCACGCGTCGCTTGAAGCGCCTGAGCGCGCTCTCGATTGATTCACCTTGATTTACATTTACTATCGCCATTCACTTACGTCTCCGTACTTCTTTCTTTAGTGTTGGAAAATCAGGGGCGCTCTACAAATCAAGCGCCCCGTTCGTCTATTAAACACGCCATAAACCCTAATGGTCAAGCGCCTGCGAGTCCTCTGCGAGGCCCTTCGGCCTTCAAACCTTAGGGCATTGCTCAATCCTAGCGGCCAGACAGAGGGTAGCCCCTCGCGTAGTTGATAAGGGAAGCGCCTGGCGCGCTTGAACCCCGCGAGCGTACAACCTGCTCTACGGGGTTCAAGCTACTAGAGTCAACCGGAACGATTGCTCTTAAGTTTAGGCGGAGGCAGCCGTACTTGTCTTGCTGCGGCTGAGGCCTTGAATTTGAACCGGCTTCTCGGTCTTGATCTCGGCCTTGTTGAGCACCATCTCGTTGTAGAGACGACGCATCATCGCGGCCTCTTCAGCCGCCGTCTTCGGGCCTTCCATCTGCGGCTTGTGCGGGCGCTGAAGGTCTATCTCGTTCAGCACAAGACCGTGCGAGGGATCATCCATTTTGACCTCTTTGCCCCTGGCAAAGATTTCGTGGCGACCGTTCTCCTGATACCACTTTGCCACGGTCGCGTTCTGGTGCATGTTCTCGATGATGTTTCTCCAACCGATCCCGGTGTTGTAGGCGCAGAAGGAGATTTCGCCTTCCTGCGTGCCGTACGGGATGATGCACATCTCCGTGCGGCGAAAATCGTAGTTGAAGAGGTCTTGAAACCACATGCCCGCGATAAAGAGGAAGTTCCACGGATCGGCGCGACGCTTCTCGATGTCTTCCTTGGTGCGCTCGCCGTCAACCCTGCCGTAGTCCTTGCCGGTCAGGCCGAACGACTTGTCGAATTTTTTGAGAATATCAACGAGCGTCAGGCTCTTCGGAGCGCCGTAGGGCTGGTAGTTCTTCAAGAGCGCAAGGCCCATCATGAAATTTGAGAACCACTTGCCGCGCGCAGAGTCCGTGATGTGCTT
This sequence comes from Pyrinomonadaceae bacterium, assembly GCA_046714695.1. GTDB lineage: Bacteria > Acidobacteriota > Blastocatellia > Pyrinomonadales > Pyrinomonadaceae > DASQYE01. Next base: position 8,206 of record JBKKAL010000067.1, on the reverse strand, counting down.
GATGTCGCCGACGAGCCCCGGAATGTTCAGGAACTGCGGCACAGGGGCCATCTCTTTTGTCTCTTTATTGATCATCACCGCCGTGCCGACGCCGCAGTTCGGGTGGCAGCCGCAGGAGACCTGCCCCCACTCGGCTTCGGGGCCGTGTGCGAGGTCTGCAAAGTCGGCGAACGCTCCCATCAAAGAGAGCGGGAACCAATCGCGCGTCGGCTCTGTGATACCGACCTGATCTTTTACGTCATGCGCGAGGTGCGACAGCGTATAGCGCTGCTGCAAGCGTCGCTGCTCAGTAATCTCTTCGTCGCGACCGGTGAATGATACGGGCTGGAACGAAAGAAACGCGATCTTCTTCGGATTCTCAAGCGCGAAGCGGATGATGGAGCCGACCTGATCGTTGTTGATGCCGTTGACCAGAGTCGTCACCAAAACTATCTCTACGCCCGCCTCATGCAGATTATTAATCGCGCGCAGTTTGACATCGAAGAGATTGCCGACCTGTCGGTGGCTGTTGGCGTCGTTGCCGATGCCGTCGAACTGTAGATAAGCGTAACGCAGGCCTGCTTCGGCTGCCTCACGGCAGAACTCTTTGCTCTTGGCGAACTCGATGCCGTTGGTCGCGCACTGAACCGAGTTATAGCCGACCTTGCGCGAGTACCTGATAGATTCAAGGAAGTGCGGCGAAATCGTCGGCTCGCCGCCGGAGAACTGCACGGACATCTGGCGGCGCGGCTTGATCGAGATGGCGTTGTCCAATATCTCCTGAACATCTTCCATGCTCAATTCATGCACGAAGCCAACCTGATTGGCATCCATGAAACACGGATCGCACATCATGTTGCAGCGGTTCGTCAGGTCAACCGTGAGCACAGAGCCACGGCCATACTTGATCGTGCTGGAGCCATGGTTGTGCAGCTTCTCGTCGTTGTGCGACTGAATGTCGCGGCCCGGAAACATATTCTCGATATGCGTGAGAAACTTCGAGTCAATCGCCATCATGTCTTCGAAATGCCCGTGAGTGGGACAGTCTTTGACCATCCAAATCTGGCCGTCACGCTCGATAATCTGCGCCTTGATCTCGCCAATCTTCTCATTGATTAGAACGCTGACATCCCTTTTGCCGCTAAGAATCTCTTCGCGCGCCTCGATCACGCACTTGGGGCAGAGCGAATCCGTGGTACGGGGCCAGCCCAAGGTCGGCTTGGTCTTCTGCCAGGATTTGAGCATCGGCTTGTCAGACCACTTCGGGGTGAAAGACGGATTGGGCTTGTACTTATTGACAGACTTGATGGTTTTGAACAAGCCGTTGGCGACAAGGGTCAAGCCTTTCTCGACATGTTTGATTGGTCGCATTAAATTTTTCCTTCTCTACTCGTTAAAATTGCTTGGGAATTGAACTGTATGCCTGGCTGATGGTAGCAGAACTAGCCTGGTAGGACTTTCCATCAAACCTGAGAGAGTACACTCGATTGCTGCCTTAACGCAAGCAGGGTTAAAAGGGTGGAGCATTCGGATACAAAACATCGAAATACTCCCCCGCTTTTCAAATAACTTCTGCCTGTGATTTACGCATTTTTCTATAAATGGCAAAACAGCAATCTTTTATAAGCAACGCCCGTGCCCCCATCGCTATTTTGATTTAAGTGGTGAAATAATTGAGCTTGATATATAAATCCGATTGAAAATAAAAGATGGATGCCAGCTCATCTGTATCATAGGAACCCGGATTATCTTGAATAGCCAGCGGTGTAGCATTGTGACACTGATTGATCGCGACTGTCCGTTTTTTCCGGGGCGGAAACTAATCTGTTGACTAGTTGTCTGATTTGACATAGAAGCATTCTGCTCGACCAATCTTAAAGAACCGGGTTTATCCACATGAAATTAGTTCTAGCCATCACCACTCTGGTATTTTCATTGTCGCTTTGTAATTTGTCTGAAAGACTGGGAAACAAGGCAAACCAGAACAGCAATAATCAAAACAGCTCGACTGCTTCCGCGACTCCCGCCAAGACCTCATTAAAAGACTCTTTCCCGCAAGAGGTCGGCGAATTTAAGCTACAGGACACCTACGATAAAAAAGAGATAGGCGACGAGGCAGATAAATACCTGCCGGGCGCAAGCGAAGTGTTGGGAGCCGTTTATAAGTCTGGCAACAAGAAAGAGCAGGTGATGGCCGGGCAATATCCTTCCGAGGAGGAGGCTGCGAAGGTAAGGGACAAAAGGATATCGGGGGCAAGCTACCCTATCCGCTGGACGAAAGGTTCCCTGCTCTTCGTCGCAAGAAATAAGGTCTTTAAAGATTCGCTGTGAGGCATAAACGGAGGCGTTGGAGCGAATGCATTCATGCCCTAAAACTTCGGCGTGCCGTTTTGTTGCTTTGTGCGAGCGGCGAAAGCTAGACGGAAGGGGACGTAGCCTGAAAGACGTTTAGCGGCGCGGCGCGTAGTAGCCGATGCGCGCGGATACTTTTAAAGAAGGGTCTGCGGTCTCAACCCGCACGCGCCGGAATCTTCCATCCCGCGTTTTGTCCAGAGGCGTGTAGTAGAGCGCGTACTGGTGGCGTAGTTCATCGGCAACTTCTGTGTAGGTCGCATCCAGTGCGGCAAAGCTTGTTGGTCTGTAAAGGCGTCCGCCCGTGGCGGCCGTCAATTGCGCCAGGTTCTGTTCGCTCTCGTCGAGCACGCGCAAGCCCTCGCGCAAGTCACCGATACGAAGCTGGTTGAAACGAACCACTGAATCCGTCCCCGCAAGTAAGTTATCAAGCTCTTCACGTTTGCTTGCCCGTTCGATCTCTGTATTGCTGACCACATAGACTGTAGCCTGCGCTTCGAGCAGAGAGCGAAGTGCGGTGGCGAGCGTGCTGTACCCACGCCCGCTATCAATGCCGTCCGTGAGGACGATGATGGCGTGACGTCCTCGCGCACCGCGGAATTGTTCGCGTGCCGCAAGCATTAACGCATCGTTGAAGCGTGTAAAGACGCCGGGCGCAATGCGGCGCAGAGAGCGGCGCAACTGCACGCGGCTCTGCGTCCAATCCTGCAACAACTCGACGCGATCATCGAATTTGATGAGGCTGATTCGATCTTCGGGTGCGAGCCTCTGCGCGAATCCCTCGACGGCGCGGCGAAAGTCTTCGATATTTCGCGCGACGCTCGAAGAGGTATCAATCATCAAGACGACATCAACCGGAACTTGCCTGAGAGCGAGATCGCTCAGGGGCTGTTCACGTCCCTCTTCGAAGACCCGAAAATCCTTGCGCGTGAGCGTGGGCACAAGCCTGCCACTGCGGTCTCGCACCGTCACAGGCAAAAGCACTTCCGAGGTGCTGACCGAGATCACGTCGCCTTCATCAATATCCTGTTCTTCGGCGCTGGCTGGTTGTTGAGCACTCGCTTCCCTTTTCTCCTGCGAGAGCAGATGCGGCGAGATGAGAAAGATCAGTAGCAAAGCTAATAGCGCCGGGCGATGGAATGTTCTCCGTGAGCCTTTTACTTCACGCATATGCTTTTCTACTTCTGGTCTCATCATCCGTCGCAAGCGGCTTTCAATTTTTCGCCACTGTAAATATTTCTATTTCTCAGGTGTATCAGCAGCCGGGGAGACGGTGTTTGATGTCGCGTCATCGCTCATGGCGGCGCGCATGGCGTTGATTATGGGCTCGCTCACACGACGACGGCGCAGTTCCGCGAGTTTGCCCGTAGAGAGATCAAACTCTGCGGGGGATTGTTCGATGCGGCGAATGATCGTGCCCTCGGAGAATCCCGCTTCGACCAGTTCGACGACCGTATCATTGGTAAGCGTCGGCGTTCTTTCCAATTTCGGCGGTGCTCCGCCTGATTCCGCCGGAGGACGCAGGATACGCACGGTCGCGCTCCCCGTGGTTTGCGTATCGCCCTGGTTTGCGCCGTCTTGCCCGCGCCCGCGCGTGCGGCTCTGAGAGCCGCTGCCTGAGCCGAAGATGTCCGTGCTCCCATCGCTTCCCATCCCATTCGATCTAGAGCGAGCCGAACGGTTTGATTCATTGAAAAAAGAATCGTTCGTCAAATCTTCATCAGTATCAGCCATCAAGCTATTTTCATCTCGCGAGAGCATGGCGAGAATAATGCGCTCGGTGACGCCGTTCTTTTTTAGCTCGATCAAACGGTCTGGAGAGAGATCAAAGCGAACCGGGCGTGAATGGATGATGGCGATCAAGGTCTTCACTTTAAAACCGGCGCGCACCAGCTTGATGACGGAAGCATTGGTCAGAGGGGCTTCCCCGTTCTGCTGCGTAAGAGCGACAGCCGGAAGGCTGAAGAGCAGGCTCAAAATTAAAGCTGCGGCGATTCTTTTGAAAGCGTCTCTCATGGGGCTAACGGGCCTTCCTCTGTTGATCTATTCTTGTAAAACGTCTAATGAGGGCGGCTTTTCGATCAATTCCCTATTTCAGACCGGCGGCGGCGACTGATGCAGTTGCAACTGTCGGTGCGGCGGCGGGCTTGATCATTGCCGGCGTCCGATTGTTCTTTCCATAGCGCGCGCTGATGCGTTTGACGTAGTTGCGCGTCTCTTTGTAGGGAGGCACACGTCCACCGTATTTCATCACCGCTCCCTCGCCGGCGTTGTAACCGGCAAGCACCAGATCAACGCGGCCGTTAAAGTTGTTCATCAGCATCTTCAGGTAACGAGTACCGCCCATGATGTTTTCCGCCGGATCAAAGGGCCGGCGCACTCCGAAGCGCGCTCCCGTACCGGGCATCAACTGCATCAACCCGCGCGCTCCAACAGGCGAAACGGCATGCGCGTTAAAATGCGATTCCTGCTCCATGACGCAGAAGATCAAGTATGGATCAACGCCGTATCGCGCGCCGTTCTGCCGGATGAGCGCGTCGAGCCGTGCGTTACCAGTGCTCCAGCCCCGCTCCGTCCAGGAGCGTTTCTGCTCTACGCCCGCAATGACCGGCACGCGCTCGCGTTCGATGCGCTCGATACGCGCTCGCTCAAGGAACATTGAGAGGATGCCGCGCCTGTACCATGCGCCTTCAGCCGTTTCCGTCACTTCGTCTGCTTCGACGCGCGCTCCGCCAATGAGATATATCCACACGGGCTCGGTTACATTTTTCGTCTCCGCGACGGCGCTCACCTCGATGATCTTTACTTTGGGCGCGGGTGTGCTGCCGGCCTTCGCCTGCTCCGCATCGCTGCCACGCTCTATTTGACGAACTCGCGTACGCTCGATCAGATTGGTCACCCCGCCGCGTCTGTACCACACGCCCTGCGCGTCTTCCCACACGTCGTCGACTTCAAAAGTTGTTCCATCCAAGAGACTCAATCGCTTACCGACAATTTGTTGTTGCTCTGCCGGTGCTCCATGCGCAGTTTCGAACGGAGCGGACGACGTGACGCGTGGCACTTTGATCTGCTGGCCGGGCCGCAATTGGGCATCAACATTCAGATGGTTGAGGCGTGCGACCTCGTCGGCCGTAATATTGAAGCGCACGGCGAGACTCGCAAGCGTGTCGCCCGCACGCACACCTACTTTGACCAGTCTTTTGTTGGCCGATTGAGGGCGCGCACCTCGTTCTCTATTCTTCCGCGATGGGAGTTTCGCAGTCGAAGAACGTATGTGCGCGCCCGCACGCTGCTGCGCATGTAGGGGAGTGACATTGCTACCAAGTAACAACATCGCGCATGACAGCAGGACTACGCGCAAGCGTTTGGGGGATCGGGTAATCATCTTCGTCGCACTTTCCTCTCATACCAACCAAGTGAGGAGACACGAGTCGAGGGGTGAGAATTACATAACTACAATTGCAAAGGCTCTTCGACCTGACGCTCGGATGCGACGGGCTGTTCCTGTGCGGTCGCAAATCCGTGGGACGCGCCGAAGTAGTTGCGCCAGGCCGTATCAATCAGCCTCGGCGTCAGTTCAAGCGGGCGTCCCTCAAAAAGACAAAGGTCTGTGACGCGATCAAGAAGGTCGCGCGGCTCGCAGCCCTTCATCTGGCGATGCTCGATCATGTAGTTGCTCAAAAGGTGATCGAGACATGCCTGGCTGCACTTCAAGCCGCGTGTGAAAGCGGCGCGCTTGAAAATCTCTATATAGGCGAGAGGCGTTGGCGGCTCGACACGCGCGCGATAACCCATGCGGCGCAGGAATGCTTCATCCGCCAAATCCTTTTCTTGCAGGTTGGTCGAAAAGATGACCAGTTGCTCGAACGGCACTTCGATTTTTTTGCCTGTATTGAGGGCGAGGAAATCCACACGTCTTTCCAGCGGCACGATCCAGCGATTGAGCAGATCGGTCGGCGCGCAGCGCTGGCGTCCGAAGTCGTCAATGACGAGCGTGCCGCCGTTGGATTTCATCTGGAAAGGCGCTTCGTAGAAACGCGCCGCCTCGCTCCATGTGAGGTCTGTATTTTCCAGAGTCAGCTCGCCGCCGACGACGATCAGAGGTCTCTCGATCAGCACCCATCGCCGGTCATGTTCGGCGGGCGTCAAATCTTCAGAGAGCGTGCGGTGGCTATGCGAGTCGAAGACACGAATAATCTGTCCGTCCATCTCAATCGCATATGGAATCCAGATACCGCCCGTAAGCGCCGCGTTGATCCTCTCGGCGACCGCCGTTTTACCTGTGCCCGGAAGTCCTGTCAGGAAAAGCGACCTTCTCGAATTGATGACGCATCCGAGGGTCTGGTAGAGCGAATCGGGCAGGACGAGGTCGCGGAATGCGGCGCGCACGTTCTCCATCGTCGCCGGATTAGAGGGTATCGCCTGAAGACGCATCATGTGCGCGTAGTCGCGCAAGCTGACAGGCGCAGGCCCCGTGTAGCCGCACATCGCCTGCACACGACTGAGCCGCTCCCACCCGTGATCCAGCATCGCGTAGCGGGTCGCTCCCGTCGTTGTCTGCAACTTTACTTCGATCAGTTTTTCGCGATAGAGAAGCTGTAGCAGCTCCTCTGTCAAAGTGCGCGGAAGGTGAAGCCGCTCGGCCACCGAATTAGTCGTCGGCTCAGGAAGCATGGCGACGTGTTTGAGTGCGAGGTCGCAAAGGAATCCCGTGGAGACGCCCGATTCGGCCAGTTCTTCCGGTACGGGTGGGCCCATGCTCTCAATCTCTGCGCGATTTAGAATGGCTGTCTGCGTCATCTGAAATTAACCTCTAACAATAAGTTGTTCAGGAGTAAGTAATAGCGAGCCCAAACGCCAGTTCGGCGTTTGCCGCCGCGCTCGCCGGTCATTTATTCTCCGCCCTTTGCAATGACCATCTGGTCGGAGAGCGTGTTGAGAGAGCGTCGAGCGTCTTCGGCTTCATTTGTGCGTCCCATGCGTCCATAGAGGTCAACCAGACGCCGCAGGGTAAACGGCGAGTTTGGTTGAAGACGGCGCGCTGCCTCGTAGTATTTAATCGCCTCTTCATCGCGGCCCAGTCGTTCGAGCATCGCCGCCGTATTGAGACGCCCTGTCAATGGGCCGCCCGCGCGCGCGAAATTCTTGTAAGCATCTTCGTATTTACCCAGGCGGCACTGCGCGAGCGCCAGGTTATTGAGGATGCGTTGGTCTCCTGGCGCGAGCCTTGCTGCGCGCTTCAAGCGATCAACGGCGGCGCGGTAGTTACCATTCTGATAAAGAGAGAAGCCAAGATTGTTCAGGGTCTGCGCATCTTCGGGCGAGTCCTTCATGGAGCGCTCGTATGATTCTTTGGCGCGCTCGCGCATTCCCTTCTGATCGTATGCGAGGCCGAGCAGACCGTTGGCCTCGCTAGCCAGTCGCGGATCGAGCGAAGCGGCCAGCGAAAGCTCCGCAATCGCTTCGTTGACGCGCCCTGTACCCAGCAGTGCGCGACCGTTCATCAAATGTTCTTTCGCCGAACTTCTCGCGCTCGGTTTGCGCTCCTCCGGCGTGACGTTATCGCTGACGCGCATCATCGGCGCGCTCTCAAACTTCGCGACATCCCTCTCATTAAGGCGCTGCAATCTATTCTGATCTTTGTTTCCACCGAACAGCTTGGTAATGGCTTTAAAGGGCGCTTTAAAAATCCTGGCAAACTTGTTCCCCTTCTTTTTTCCCTCCGTGCTCTGGCCTGTCTGCGATCCGTTAGAGTCAATGATATTGGCATCGGTGTCTCCGTCGCGCCCGTTTGTGTCTGCCGTCCACATCGTGGTCGCGGCAAAACAGATCGTCACGGCGAGAATGATGGAGATAATGGTTCGTATATGCATGG